>JBOGEB010000154.1:0-6290 GCA_050743125.1 Egibacteraceae bacterium | reverse complement strand
CGACCTGGGCATCGCCGAGGTGTTCGCCGAGGTCCTGCCCGAGGACAAAGAGCGCGTGGTCGCCGAGCTGCAGGCCCGCGGCCACACCGTGGCGATCGTCGGCGACGGTGTCAACGACGCGCCGGCGCTGGCCCGCGCGGACGTCGGCATCGCGATCGGCGCGGGCACCGACGTCGCGATTGAGTCCGCCGGGATCGTGCTGGCCTCCGACGACCCGCGTGCGGTCCTGGCGGTCCGGCGGCTGTCGGAGGCCAGCTACCGGAAGATGCTGCAGAACTTGTGGTGGGCGGCCGGCTACAACGTCGTCGCCATTCCCCTGGCCGCTGGCGTGCTCGCCTGGGCCGGCATCACGTTGCCCATGGCCGTCGCCGCGGTCCTGATGAGCTTGTCCACGATCATCGTGGCGCTCAACGCCCAGCTGCTGCGCTACGTCGACCTGCGCCCCGATTCCCCGGCCCACGCCACGGCCTGAGAGCGTGTTTGAGAATCGCGGCCTGCGCGAATGCTCAAACACGTTCGCTGGCGGCAGCGCCGGGACGGCCTCTGCGCTGGTGCGGCGCTCCAGCACGCTCACGTGCTGGTCTGGATCTTGGAGAAGTCGGCGATCCTGCCGAACAGGTCGGAGACCTGGCCGAGGAGGCGGATGCGGTTGGCGGCGAGCTCCGGGTCGTCGGCGATGACCCGGACCTGCTCGAAGAACCGGTCGACGGCGGGCTTGAGGTTGCCCATCTCGGCGAGCACGCTGGCGAAGTCGTCCTGCGCCCCCCATGCGGCCACGCGCTCGCGCGCGGCGAGGAACGCGGCGTGCAGACCGCGCTCGGCGTCGTGCTCGAACAGGTCCGGCCGCGCGTCGCCCGAGGGCACGGACGCGGCGCTCTTGCGGACGATGTTCACCGCCCGCTTGAACGCCGTTGCGACCGCGACGAAGTCCGGCCGGCCGACGAGCGTGGCGAGCGTCACCACCCGCCGCTCTGCCGCGACGAGGTCGTCCCAGCCGGCCTCCAGCACCGCCTCGACGACGTCGGCCGGGTGCCGCTGCACCCACAACGCCTTGAGCCGGCCGCGGACGAAGCGGAGGACCCGCTCGGCCACCTCGGCGTCCGGACGCCCGAGCAGGCGCAGCGCCTCGTCGACCGCGGTGGACACCGACAGCCGCCAGGAGCGGTCGAGCACGATGTGGATGACGCCGAGGCAGGCGCGGCGCAGCGCGAAGGGATCGGCGGTCGCGGTCGGCTCCTTGCCGATCGCGAAGATCCCGCACAGGGAGTCGAGCCGGTCGGCGACGCCGAGCAGCGCGCCGGGGTCCTGGGTCGGCAGGACGTCGTCGGCGCCCCGAGGCAGGTAGTGCTCGAAGATCGCGAGCGCGACGTCGGACGACTCCCCGGACGCGAGCGCGTACTCGCGGCCCATCACGCCCTGCAGCTCGGGGAACTCGCCGACCATGCCGGTGACGAGGTCGGCCTTCGCGAGGGTGGCGGCGCGCGCGATCACCTCGACGTGCTCGGCCCGGCCCGTCGCCTCGGCCAACCAGAGCGCAAGCGCCCGCATCCGCGCGACCTTGTCCGCGTAGGAGCCGAGCTCCTGCTGGAACACCACGCGCTCCAACGCGGGCACGCGGTCGGCGAGCGGGACCTTGCGGTCCTCGTCGAAGAAGAACCGGCCGTCGGACAGCCGCGCCCGCAGGACCCGCTCGTAGCCCCGGCGTGACAGCGCCTCGTCCCGGACCGGCGTGTTCGAGACCGCGACGAAGCAGGGGAGCAGCGTCCCAGTCGCGTCCTCGACCGGGAAGTAGCGCTGGTGGTGGCGCATCTCGGTGACGAGCACCTCGCGCGGCAGGTCGAGGTAGCGCTCCTCGAACGTCCCGAGCACCGGGTTCGGCAGCTCGACCAACTGGGTGACCTCGTCGAGCAGCCTGCGATCCGCAACCAGCCGCCCGCCCGCCCGCGCGGCGGCGGCCTCGGCCTGCTCGCGGATCAGCTCTCGCCGCTCGTCGACGTCCCCGACGACGTGGGCGTCGCGGAGCGCGCCGAGGTAGTCGCTCGCTTGCTCCAGGACGATCGGCCCGGGCGCGAGGAAGCGGTGCCCGCGGGTCTTCCGCCCGCTCGCGACGTCGCCGAACGTCACGGGGATCACTCGGCCGTCCAGGAGCGCCACGATCCAGTGAACCGGTCGGGCGAACGTCACGCCCACGTCCCCCCAGCGCATCGACTTCGGGAACGTGATCCCGTGGACGACCGCCGGGAGGGCGTGCGCCAGAATCTCGGCGGCGGTGCTCCCGGGCTGCTCGATCACTGCGGCGACGTAGGCGCCCCGCTCGGTCTCCACGCGCTCCAGGACGGTCACGTCCAGGCCACGGCGCTCCGCGAACTTCTGCGCCGCCAGGGTCGGCTCGCCTCCGGGTGAGAACGCGACCGCGACCGACGGGCCGAGCTGGCGCTGAGTCGTGGGCTCGCTGGCGGGGGCGAGGTCGTGGACCAGGAGCGCCAACCGGCGCGGGGTGGCGAAGGTCGCGATCCCGCCGTGGCCGAGGCGTGCGGCCTCCAGGCGCGCCCGTAGGTCGTCCCGAAGCGCGTTCAAGGCGGGCTCGACGAAGCCGGCCGGCAGCTCCTCGGTCCCGATCTCGAGCAGAAACTCGCTCATCAAGCCACCTCGCCCTGCGCTTGCCAGCGCTGCCAGTACGCCGAGGCGGGCTCGCCCTCCAGGACCGGCGGGTGCTCGCCGACCCTCCAGCCGGAGGCGCACAGCGGCCAGCCCAGCTCCGCCCGGGTGGCGAGGTAGCGCTCCGCGCAGCCCCGCGCGTTCTGCCGGACCCGCTTGATGAACCCGGCGCGCTCGGTGACCGAGATCGCGCCGCGCGCGTCGAGCAGGTTGAACACGTGCGAGCACTTCAGCGCGTAGTCGTAGGCCGGCAGCGCGAGACCGAGCTCGATCAGGCGGGCGCACTCCCGCTCGTAGGCGTCGAACAGGGTGAACAGCAGGTCTTGGTCCGACGCCTCCAGCGCGTACCGGCTCATCTCGATCTCGTTCGCGAGGAACAGGTCCCGGTAGCGCACGCCCGCCACCCACTCGATGTCGTAGATGGTGTCGATGTTCTGGAGGTACATGCAGATCCGCTCCAGGCCGTACGTCAGCTCAGCCGAGACCGGTCGGCAGTCGAACCCGCCGCACTGCTGGAAGTACGTGAACTGGGTGATCTCCATGCCGTCGCACCAGACCTCCCAGCCCAGGCCCCATGCGCCAAGCGTCGGCGCCTCCCAGTCGTCCTCGACGAACCGGAGGTCGTGGGCCAGCGGGTCGACGCCGAACGCCCGGACCGAGTCGAGGTAGAGCTGCTGGACGTTCTTCGGCGCCGGCTTGAGGAGCACCTGGAACTGGTGGTGCTGGAACAGCCGGTTCGGGTTCTCCCCGAACCGGCCGTCCGCCGGCCGCCGCGACGGCTGCACGTACGCGACGTTCCACGGCTCCGGGCCGAGCGCCCGCAGGAACGTGACCGGCGCCATCGTGCCCGCCCCCACCTCCACGTCATACGGCTGCACGATCGCGCAGCCCTGCTCTGACCAGTACGACTCCAACGCAGCGACGAGCTCTTGGAAATACATGACCGACACGTATACCACCTACCGCCGGTAGGCTCCGGAAGGTGGACGAGCCCGAGCGTTCCAGGGTGCTGGTCCCCAGCCAAGGTCCCGGCGTCAGCACGATGGACCCGCGGGTGCGGATCCTCCGGGTCGCGGTGCCCGCGCTGTTCGTCGCCGGGCTCGTCGCGGTCGCGGCGGTGTTCTTCTCGGGCCTGAATCCCGGGACGTCGAGGTTGGCGCTGGGCGACGACAGCGCGGTCCGCGCTGCCGTCGCTGACCGTCCACGCCGGGTCTGCTTCAACCACAACAACCCCTGCGCCTGGATCGCGCTCGTGAACGGCCGGCTCTACGCGTTCAACACGAACGGCCCTCTCCCGCAGGAGTTCGGCCGGCAGGGTGTCGGCTGGTGCCCGTCCTCGGGCGGGTACGGGGCGAACGCGACCGGCTCGCGCTGGGACGCCGCCGGCAACGTCGTGCAGGGCCCGGCGCGCCGGGGCCTCGACCGCTTCACCCTCATCGTCCGCCGGGACGGGACTCTGGAGATCGAGTTCGCAAGCCTTTCCGCCGGCCCGCCCGGCTGGCAGGTCCACGAGCGCCTCCCGCCGATCGGCCAGGACTGCGCCACGATCCCGTTCGACCGCGAGCCCGAGCTGGAGATCCCTGGGTGAGCCTGGGGCCCGGGCTTGACGTGACCTCTCGCCTACCAGGAAGCGGGCAGCACCGCTACCTGGTAGCTCGTGATACGCGCGTCACTGGTGACCAGGGTGAGGCTCTCGCACTGTGCCTGCGCGACGAGCATGCGGCCGAACGGGTCGTTGTGATGGCGGGGAAGGGCACCCGCGACTTCTGCGTGCCGAAACCTGATCGGCAGCTGCTGGAAGCCACTCGCGACAACCGCGGCAGCCAGGCCTTCAGGTGCATCCAACTTCCCGAGCGCCCGCTTGATCGCGATCTCCCACACGCTGACGGCGCTGACGTACACGTCTGCCTCGGCAGCGATGACCTCGACGGTTTGAGCGGAAAGGGCGGGGTCGTCAGCCAGCCACCACAGCAGCGCGTGGGTGTCGAGCAAGAGCCGCATCTACTGATCCTCTCCGCTGAACGCCTCCACGAGCTCGTCGGGCAGCTCGTCGAAGTCGTCGTGGATGACGACCCGACCGCGCCAGATCCCACGACTCCGCGGCACCGCCGGTGCCTCCAGCGGCACCAGCCGGGCCATCGGCTTGCCGGCCTTGCTGATGACGATCTCCTCACCGGCTGCGGCGCGCTCGACCAGGCGCGACAGATGGGTCTTGGCCTCATGGATGTTGACCGATGCCTGCTGCTCCATAGCGCCTCCCAAGACTAAACTAAGTTTAGCTTAGTCAGTGCCAGCTGGACCCAGCAGCGCTAGGCGAGGCCCCGCGCGGAGACGGTTGGGGGGCGCCAGCCGAGGATGGACTCGACGGTCCGCAGCGCGCGGACGTGCTCGCGGGCCGCGTGGGCGCGGACGATCCGCGCGCCGCGCATGACCGAGGCGACCGCCGCCGCGAGCGAGGCCTCCAGCCGCTGGTCCACGGGCAGTCCCAAGGTCTCGCCGAGGAAGTCTTTGTTCGACAGCGCGACGAGGACCGGGTACCCGAGCGCGCACAGCTCCGGCAGCCGGCGGACCAGCTCCAGCGAGTGTGCGGTGTTCTTGCCGAAGTCGTGGCCGGGGTCGACGACGATCTTCTCCCGGGGGACCCCGCGGCGGCGGGCCTGGCCGGCCAGCCGGCGGCACTCGGCGACGACGGCGGTCGTCACGTCGGGCAGGTAGTGCGAGCGGAACGGGCGGGTCCGGGGCGGCCCGCCCGGGTGCATCACGACGAGCGCCGCGCCCGGGTGGGAGGCCACGACGTCGGCGATCTCGGGCTCGATCATCCCGCTCACGTCGTTGACCAGGTCGGCGCCAGCCTCCAGCGCCTGACGGGCGATCTCGGCGCGGAACGTGTCGACCGACAGCGGCGCGTCCGAGACGCGGCGGAAGGCCTCCACGAAGGGCAGGACCCGGTCACGCTCCTCGGCCAGGCTCACCGGAGCGCCGGGCGCGGCCTTCACCCCGCCGATGTCGATGATGTCCGCGCCGTCCTCCAGTTGCGCGAGCGCGTGGTCGAGCGCGACATGCAGCGCCAACGTCCGACCCTGATCGTAGAACGAGTCCGGGGTGCGATTCACGATCGCCATCACCGCGACCTCGCGGTCGAGGTCGAACGTGCGGGTACCGAGCTCGAGGCGCATGACCACAGAATCCCCCAGGTCGAGGCCGCCAGCATGCATACTGCGCGGGATGCTTGTCGCGTTCATCGTCTGCCTCGCCGGCCTCGTGGTCGTGATCGTCGCGCTCGCGCGTGACGATCCGCCTGTCCGGCGGCCTCGGGCGGACACGCTGCCCACCTTGGCGGAGGCTCCGCGTCTCGACTTCCCGCTCACCTCGCCGGGATACGACCCCGCGGCGGTCGAGGCCTATCTCGAGGCCGTCGCGCATGCGTTGGCCGATCTGCTCGCGGTCGCCCCGCCTGAGGTGGTCGAGCGCGCCCGGCTCCTCGGGCTCCTCGGACCCGACGAGGAGCCGGCTGACGCCGGTACTCCCACGGAGGAGTCCGTCCAGGCCCCGGCGTCTGCGCAGGCGCGCTCCTCGACGCTCGACGGCGCCGACCCGGGCGCCGACCCGGGCGCCGACCCGGGCGCCGACCC
>JBOGEB010000153.1:7993-10917 GCA_050743125.1 Egibacteraceae bacterium | reverse complement strand
TCGAGGCCGGTGACCCGATCGAGGCGCTGCGGGTCGCCGACCGGACGGACATCGACGCGCTGCCGCTGCCCCACCGGCAGGCCCGGACCTGGGTCCGCGTCGCCCAGGCCCACAGCTTGCGCCGCAAGGACGCCGCCGCCGTGGCAGCGATGCTGGAGGCCGAGCGGATCGCGCCCGAGGAGGTCCGCTACCGACGCGCGATCCGCGAACTCGTGAGCGTCCTGCTCGGACGGGAGCGCAAGGCCGCGACGCCAGGGCTTCGTGGGCTCGCGCGCCGGATCGGCATCGCGTAGGCCTCGGCGGCGAGCCGGTACGCTCGTCGTGACGTTCCCCCCGAGCAAGGAAGGCCAGGCATGGAGGGCGACGCGACGCTCGGCGAGCGGATCGCCTACTACCGCCGGCAGCGTGGACTGACGCAGGAGGTCTGCGCGAACCAGGTCGGCCGCTCCGAAAGCTGGCTGTCGCAGGTCGAGCGCGGCGTGATCCAGCTGGACGCGGCCGTGGCCCTGATCAGGCTCGCGACCGTCCTGAAGGTCGACCTGTCGAAGCTCGCCGGTCCGGGGGCCGATCTGCCGCCCAACGGCGGCGGCCACCGCGACGCGCCGCGCGGGATGCCGGCGCTCGTCCCCGTGCTGGTGTGCCCGGACACGTTCGTCCGTGCCACCGTGGACCGGCCGATGAGCCTCGACGCGCTCGCCGAGCGCGTCGAGCGGGCACGGCGCACCCGCTGGGCCGGCCGTTACACCGAGCTCGCGCTGGTGCTGCCCGACCTGATCGCCGCAGGCCGGCTCGCCGCCCAGGAAGGGCGTGATCCCCGCCGCGCCTGGGGGCTGCTGGCCCGCTGCTACGTGCTCGCGGAGATGCTGCTGGAGCAGCTCGGCGAGAACCACCTGCGCTGTCTCGCCGCCGACCGCGCGGTGGCCGCCGCCGACCGCGCCGACGACGAGCTGCTGCGGGGCTTGAGCGCATGGCGGCTCGGGTATGCGCTGCGCGCCCATGGGTCCCTCGACGTCGCGGGCAAGGTGGCCCAGGACGCGGCGTCGCTCCTGGAGGCCGGCCTGGACGAGGCTCGGCCGGAGCGCGTGGCGGTGTTCGGCGCGTTGCGGATCTCGATGGGCCACCTGGCTACGGCGACGGATGACGTCGCGGCCATGCGCGAGGCGCTGGGCGACGCCGCGCGCGTCGCGCAGCTCCTGCCGGACGGCTACGTCGACCCGTGGACCGCCTTCTGCCCGGCGAACGTGGCGTTCAACGAGATCGCGGGTTGGGCCAATGTCGGCGACCCGGTCGAGGCGCTGCGGGTCGCCGACCGGACGGACATCGACGCGCTGCCGCTGCCCCACCGGCAGGCCTGGACCTGGGTCCGCGTCGCCCAGGCCCACAGCTTGCGCCGCAAGGACGCCGCCGCCGTGGCGGCCCTGCTGGAAGGCGAGCGGATCTCACCCGGGTCGGTCCGCTACCCCCCCGAGACTCGCGAACTCGTGAGCGTCCTGCTCGGACGGGAGCGCAAGGCCGCGACGCCAGGGCTTCGTGGGCTCGCGGGCCGCATCGGCATCGCGTAGCAGACCTCACACGATCCTGCGGACGACTCGCGCTGCGCAAGCGCACGACCAACCGCTCACACGGTCCGCGTCCTGTCGGCGGGTGACGGCGTTACGGTCTCGGGCATGGACCGAACGGGTGTGGGCGAGCCGGTTTTCGTCAGGGTGGACGGCGACGATCCGCCGATGTTCTCGTGCGCAGAGTGCGGGTGGACACCGAGGTGCACCGGCACGCCCGGTCCGCTGTTGTGGGCGGTGATCTGGCACTGGCTCCGCGCGCACTGGGAGTGGGGCCCGGGCCTGCCTGAGCGGGATCACCAGTGACGGCCGGACGGGCGGATCCGGGCCGGGCGGCGCTGGGCGGCCGGGTGATCGTGGTGGTGATGGACTGCTGCCGCGCCCGCATCGGCCTCCCCCGCGACACGGTGGACCTGGTGTTGACGCAGCAGGTGGCCTGCGTGGGCTGCGGCCGGTCGCGCCGGTTGGACGTCGTGAGCGACCCGCGGGAGGGGCTGCGGGCGGTCTGGTCAGACCCACCAGCCAGCCGACCGGGTGCGCGCCGATGAGCCCCGAGCCCGTGACGGCCGGTGTCGGGATGACCGTGACGGGCCCGGCGATCTTCGGCCACGACCCCGACCAGATCCTGTGCTGGAAGCCGTGCTGCAAGAGTCCGGTGCGCCTGCGTCCTGACGAGTTCGGGTCGTGGCTGCCGGTGGTCGTCCTGTGCGACCGGCCGCGGTGTCAGGGGCTGTGGACGGTCGAGTTCCCCGAGGTGCCAGCGGGCCACGACCGCGTATCGATCTGGCGTCTGGTCAGATGCCCCCGCGGCTACGGGTAAGCAAGGGGTCGACCCGGCTGGTCGGGAGAAGCCCAAGCCTTGGCTAAACGTGCGCTACGGCGAGCACCAGCGCGGCCATGCTCGTCAGCGCGCCGAGCACAGCGAACATGAGCGTCCTCGTCTGAGCCGTCAGCCCGTCCGAGATCTCCGCGCGCAGCAATGCGACGGTCTCCTGTTTGGCTGTGATGATCTCCTGCCGCACCGAGCCGATGTCCGCATCGAGCTTCTGCCCCAAGGCGCCGATGTCTGCACCGAGCCTCTGCTCCAAGGAGCCCATGTCCGAATCAAGCCTCTGCCCCAAGGCGCCGATGTCCGCACCGAGCTTCTGCCCCAAGGCGCCCATGTCCGAATCGAGCTTCTGCCCCAAGGCGCCGATGTCCGCACCGAGCCTCTGCTCCAAGGCGCCGATCTCGTGCCTCAGTGAGCCGACTTCCGAGCCGAGTTTCGAGTCGAGTTCCTGCCTCACTCCATCGATCCTGAGATTGAGCCGCTCCTCGACCGCCGCCAGGTCACGCCTGACCAAGCCGACCTCTGCGCTGAGGTCA
>JBOGEB010000153.1:2264-7893 GCA_050743125.1 Egibacteraceae bacterium | reverse complement strand
AGGTCACGCCTGACCAAGCCGACCTCTGCGCTGAGGTCATGCTTGGTGGCCACGTCCGCCCAACCCACCGGGGGCAGGTGCTCCATCAGGGTCACCGCGCGCTCCGCTCCCAGAACGTCCTCGAGCCGGCCGAACAGCTCGTGCCGCGCTCGCTCATCGACCATCATGATCCCCCTCCCCAGCCGTGCTGACAACAGCGCTCACTGTGCCGCGAGCTCCGGCAACGCGCCAGCCTGACCTGCGATGGCTGTGGAAAACTGCTCCGCGAGCACCTCCGCCTCTCGTGGCTGACCCTCTGACTGGATTCAATCCCCTATCTCGCGGGAGGGCGGTGCAACCCGTTATGGCTGCTGGTCGTGGTGCTGTGCGACCGACCCCGGTGTCAGCGGCTGTGGACGGTCGAGCTCCCCGAGGTGCCAGCGGGCCAGGTGCGTATGGCGATCTGGCGTCTGGTCACTGGCTGAGCGAGACGGCGGTCTTACAAGGTCGAATGCAAGTGATCGGCGAGCCGCAGCGACAGTGCGGAGAGCGTCAACGCCGGATTGGCCGCCGGGATGAACGGAAAGACCGAGTTATCGGCCACGTAAAGGTTGTCGAGAGCCTCGAGCTTGAGGTCCGTGTCGACCACACCGGTGCCGTTGCCGCTCATCCGCAGCGTGCCACCCGCGTGGTGCGGGGTCCCTTCGTTGCCGAAGTGCATGCCCTCGGACGGATCGAACGGTTCCGCGTGCAAGAAGGTCAGGATGTCGTTACGCAGGTCACGGACCTCGTTGAACAGCCCCGAGCCCGAGAGGTTGGGCTTCACCTTCACCGAGGCCTTCGCGCCAGGGCCAAAGTCCTGAATGAAGTTGTCGTCGTCGAGGTGGCTCGCGTGAATGAACTGCATTCGGACACTCGAGTTCGTGACGGAATCGATCCGCTCTTTGCGGACGTCGTCGTCGGGGTGCCGGACGTCCCAGTACTTTGGGTTGATCAAGACCTCGACGTTGTAGCCGTGCTGGGAGAGCGACGCATGCTTGTGCGACATGAAGACCTTGGCGTGGTCGCCGATCGCGCCGAACTCGCTGTTGGGCGGCAGCCCGTACTCCCGGGAGAAGAACGCCGGATGGTCGGTGAGCCCCCGCCCGATCTTGCCGTTCGGGTCGGGCAGGGGGCTGCGCAACGCCACTCGGGGGCTTTCCAGCGATCCCGCGGCGAGCACGACGACCTTGCCGCGGTAGCGCCGCTCTTGGTTGCCGACCAAATCCCAGCACACGACCTCGGTTGCCTTGCGGCCGCTCGTCACGACCTGGACGACGTAGTGGTTCAGGTTTACGGTCAGGTTGTCGCGCCCGGCGAGCCCGGTGTAGGCAAGCGAGTCGAGCAGCAGGTCGGCGGTTGAGAATATGCCAGTCGATTTCTCCAGGACGTTGCCGAGCTGGTCGTTGTTGCCGAGGTTCGGCTGGTGCAGGGATTGCGGCAGGTCCTCGACGATGTGCTCGGGGAACTGGCTGCGCAGCTTCGCCACCGTCGCGTTCTGGAACGGGCCCAGCGTGCGGCGCTTGCGCAGCAGGGTTTCTGCCGCGGCGTAGCCGGTCGAGGTCAGGTAGTCCCGGATCGGCGTGGGCCAGAAGGTCAGCTCCCAGTCGCGCATGCGCGGGATCAACCCCGACCAGAACACCGAGCGGCCGCCCAGGTTCATCTGCACGCCGAACAGGAAATTCGAGCCGGGTTGATTGAGGAAGTGTCCGATCTGGTGATAGGCCGGAAGCGCCGGCCAGTCGCCCGGCAAATTCGTGATGTGCGACGGGTAGATCAGGCTTCCCGCTTCGAGCACCAGCACCTCGCGTCCCTTGTCGGACAGCGCGTCCGCGAGCACGCCGCCGCCGAACCCCGAGCCCACGACGACCACGTCGTATTCGATCTCGGTCTGCAGGTTGCTGCGGATCCGCTCCTGCTGCTGGGCGGGCTCTTCGGTGCGCAGGTTGTCGTACCCGTGCAGTGGGCGGGACGGCGCGCCCGGGAACTGGACGGACTGCTCGTCAAAATGATGATCGTGAGTGGCCAACGTCAGATCGAAGCCGTTCATCCAGAACATTCCGTCCAGCACGAACTTCATCTCCAGCTGATTGGGGTAGCGCGCGCGCTCGAACTCGAACACCCAGGCGCCGTCGCGATAGATGCCGTAGATGTCACGCTCCCAGCCGTCGGTGGCGTTGCGGACCGTCACCTGGTGGTTGGGCCGAAAGCTCTCCGTGTGGAAGAGCACACGAAAGACATCGACTGCCGGCAGCGCGAGGGCAACAAGCGCCTCGGGCGCGCGCAGCCGGTCCAGCGAAGCGGCCTGCTCATCAGAATAGGAGCCACTGTGATAGGGAATGTAGGGCATCGACTTCATCCTTTACCGTGCGAGCTGCCCAGGATAGCTGCCTCAGCGTAGTAAGCCCGCGAGTGGGGCATACCCGCCTTTTTTGCTTTGAGACACATTCGCGTAGTTGGGCGTGGACCTCGAGGATGAAGAAACTCCTCCGAGACACGACGCGCAGATGCCCTTCGGGCGCGTCGTCAGTCCCACGCGCTCACCGCCATGCCCAGCGCACGCGCCGCCCGGCAGAGGGCAGCGTCGCCGGAGACCAGGACGGTCTGGGCGTCATGAAGTCGCTGTGCAGCAGCCAGATGCACGGCCTCGTATCCACGCAAGGCGTGCTGTTCCGCCAGCTGACCGGCACGGCGAACCAGGCGTTCGTCGATCTCGACCCGGTCCAACTGCCTGTAGATCAGCTCGAACTCCGACACCGCTCGCCGCAACGCTCGCGCGGTCAACCGCTGCATGCGATGCGCCTGCGCGAAAGCAGCGCGAGCCTCGGCGTAGACGATCCTCGCCGACACGACACGACTTGCGCTATCCCACAGCCGGGCGGTACGGGGGGAGCCGGGTTCCTCGACCACGAGCGGGACCAGCGCCGAGGTGTCAAAGTATGGATCACCGACGCTGCTCAGCGACCAGGTCGCTCACCTGTCCCCGTGCAGACACGCGCCGCTGAGGGCGGCGGCGTTCAGGCTCTGGAGCAGGCTCGACCAGCCCCTCGGCCACAAGGCGATCCAAGGCCCGCTCGCCTGCCACAGGAATGATGCGGGCGACGGCTCGTCCCCGATCCGTCACGACCAACTCGTCGCCGTCACGGACCCGATCGAGATAGCGACTGAGATGATCACGCAGCTCCCGAACGCCAACCTCCATACCCGTCCCCTCAAGACGCCACATACGCAGGATAGTTGTGGCCACAATAGCCCGCCGGCAGTTGTGGAACTCCCCTCACCGACGGTCGGCACGAGCGGCATTGCGAACGGCAACGGCAACGGCGTGGCCAGCGCAGCCCCCAGCCTCATCTGCCGTGACCTCGTCCACATCGTCCGAGTACCGGCCCTCGATCGCCTTCCTTCAATCCTCTGTCTCACGGGGAGGACGTCAGGACGGGTCGACACCGGCCGAAAGCGTGGCGGTCGCGTCACGTGGTTCAGCCAGAGCGGATTGCAGTTGTTGTGGATCGACGAGGCGCACGTCAGCGTCCACCGTGTGCTGAAGGTTCGCAATCAAGCGCGTCACCGAGTTACCGCAGCCGTTCTCGTCGAGATGGAAGCGGAGCCACCGATCCGTAACGTCCATCGGCACTCGTCGACCGACATGAAGATCCACCGCCTCGACGTGGAACAACCCGTCGCCGACCTCACGAGGCACGCCCCACAACCGGTAAGGCTCGCTCGACGAGAACAGGATCGCCAAGAGCCGGTCCAGGTCGGCCACGGGCTGGCTGAATTGCAGCAGGATCGGCCCGCCGTCGTATCGCCACCCTCCCTCGTCGATTCCGGTCACACGGATTGCACGCTGTTCGATCAGGTCGACGAACGCGCAGTATTCGATGAGCTCCTCGCTGTCACGGCCACTAGCCGCGATACGCATCGACTCCATATCGCGGTTTGCGATCAGCACGTTGGCACGGAGCCGAGAGCCGAACGAGTCGAACTGCGCGGATCTGATCCGTTCGAGGTGAGTCGATGGAATCCACATGAAATCCAGGTCCCGACGCCGCTCGCTACGCTCCTTGAGGAACCGTCGCGCATCGTCCGCGGGTGACCAGGTGTGGACACCAGAACCTCGGGTCGAGCGCGTCGATCCAGAGTTCGGCGCGGTCAGTGGAGATGTGGACGCTCACGTTACTCCCAGGGGAATGTCACGATTTTCCCCACCTGGGTTCCTGGTCTGGTTCTACGCTGTTTCGGCTGTGTTGTCACGGACCGTGGGGGCCACTGTGCTCGGAGCGATGCACCCCCCTTTATCGCCTGATAGGACTGTGTTCTGCCCTGCACTGCAACTCCAGCTACTCGGGGGAACGCCTCAAGGCGAAGGCCGGCGTCGGCATGGACCGAAGCCCACACACGTGCTCCGGCCGGGGCCTACCAGATGCCCTCGACAAGCCCACTGTTGGTGATGGCTTCGTCTCTACTCACGAGGGGAGACCGAGAGCCATAGCTGTCGCCGTGATGAACCGGTCCCACGGGTCACGCAGCACGTCAAGCGGGATGGTCTCGTAGGCATCGACGATGCTGATATCGATAGGGGCCACCGTGAAATCACCAACTGGGCTGAGCACTTCCTCATGCACAAGGCGTATAGCCTCGGTTGTGAACTCTCGCCGGCTTTGCCCCACGTACCACAGGTCAATCAGCGCCGCGGCTGACGCCACGATGCGCTCGGTCTGCGCAGCACCACGCAGAGCCTTGTCGGCCGCAGCTGATAGGTGCCCTTGATCGCCTTGGAGGTACCAAAGCACCGCGTGAGAGTCAGCGACGACCCTCATGCCTGCTCAACCGACTGTCCCCATCGCCCTCCGGGAGCGTAGCGAGCCTTGTGATCAGCGGTAGCCATTCGGCTGGCCGCCCCAAAATCCTCCCAGGAAATGTCGGGGAGCTTCCCGGCCAACACGCCCCAGCTACTCTGACCGGACGCTCTGGGACCACTCTGAGGCACAAGGCGCAAGCGTGCACCGGGACCCAGCCCTAGACGAGCTACCTCGCTTGCAGGTACCTGAATGCTGCCGTCCTCGGCAACGGCCACCTCAAGGCTTGACGGTGGTGTCTCAGCCGTACTCATGGGTCAAGGGCTCCTAGACGCCGCCCTGTACGACGGACGGCAACAGCGCACGCACGTCGATGACAGCTTAACGCGTCACCGCCCAGCCACTGCAGCTGAGCTGCTCACCCGCGGGCACAGGCACGCCGACAGGGTCACGCGGAGGATGGCTTCAATCCCCTATCTCGCGGGGAGGGCGGTGCGACCTGGTCCCGCAGCCTGCAATGCCGGCACAAGCCTTTCGCTTCAATCCCCTATCTCGCGGGGAGGGCGGTGCGACAGGAGGTCGCGGCCGAGCTTTCCGGCGCATGGGTTTAGCTTCAATCCCCTATCTCGCGGGGAGGGCGGTGCGACCCTGACATCGCCAAGCGCGGTATGACAGGTCTCGGTGTGCTTCAATCCCCTATCTCGCGGGGAGGGCGGTGCGACGGGTGGACTGGGCGACAGGGTCACTTCGGGCTCAGGCTCACCACGAAGCCCGGGTGGTCGGTGTGGCGCAGCGGCAGGGTATTGCTGGAC
>JBOGEB010000153.1:0-2164 GCA_050743125.1 Egibacteraceae bacterium | reverse complement strand
GCTTCAATCCCCTATCTCGCGGGGAGGGCGGTGCGACGGGTGGACTGGGCGACAGGGTCACTTCGGGCTCAGGCTCACCACGAAGCCCGGGTGGTCGGTGTGGCGCAGCGGCAGGGTATTGCTGGACACGAAGCCGAAGTGCGGGGTGGACGCCATGACGTGCTGCACGCTGCCGTCGCCCTTACGGAAGAATCCGCTCCGCACGCACGACTGCACGTCGGGTGAGCCGCCGTACTCGAGGTTCAGGTCGCCGGCCACGATCGTCGGCTTCCGCCCGGCGTAGCCCACGGCGTCGCTCATCAACTCGCCGCACTGCCTGCTCGCGACCGAGCCGGTCGTCGCCAGATGGGTCACGCACACCGCGAAGCTCGCGTACTCGCCGCAGGCCATCACGCGCATCTCGCTGGTGCCAGGGTCCTGGTTGGCGTACCACCGATACCGCGGCTGGGTGACCGGCGCACCGCGGTCCTGGCGCGCCATGAAGCCAATGCCGTACTCCTGACCGTTCCTGCACTGGTACGGCGGTGTGCTGTCGCCGGTGCGTTTGCGCGCCGGGGAGAAGTACGCCGAATAGCCGGTCTCACGGCCCATCCGGCTGACATCGTCGCGGCACACCTCGTTGAGCGAGACCACGTCCGGCCCCTCAGCCTTGACTTTCTCGATGCCCTCGCCGATCGCTTGCCCGCCCTTGTAGCAAGCGGCGAAGCCGCTGTTGCAGAGATTGAGCTGGAGCACCTTGAACCGGGTGGCCGCGACCGCCTCGGGCGTACCGGGCGGAACCAACGCCGTGCCGAACGAACCGACCACGGCCAATGCCATCGCGGCGAACACTCCGCCGAACCGACCCTGGACAGCCCTGGCTGTCATCGAACCTCCATCGCGCGCCCAACGAAGACTGGCCGGCAGACTACGCGACACGAGCCCGGGCTAGCCCTTCAGCAGCGCCGCGAACTCCTCTCGGGACATCTCAGCCTGGGCGAGGATGCCGCTGAGAGTCCCGCGCTTTACCTCTCGATGAAGCGGCACAGTGACTCGACGACCGTCCTCGTGCAGGAGGGTGACATGAGAGCCTCGCTGGCGCACAAACTCGAATCCCGCGCGAGTGAGAGCCTTCACCAACTCGTCTCCCGGTACAACCGGGAGACGAGAACTCACCCGGCGAGGCGCTGGGGCGCGGGAAGGTCGACGTCGATGGGGACGATCGCCGGCGAGGGCTCGATCTCGCTGAGATCCTCGCCTTCGTAGTGCAGCTCCACGGCCTCGATGAGGTTGGCTCGGGCCTCCTCCAAGGTATCGCCCTGGCTCGTCACGCCTGTCTCGAGACACCGGGCGACATAACCCGAACCCTCCTGATGGATAGCGGCGGTGAGGCGCATGGTGATAACAGGATAACACCGATAACA
This sequence comes from Egibacteraceae bacterium, assembly GCA_050743125.1. GTDB lineage: Bacteria > Actinomycetota > Nitriliruptoria > Euzebyales > Egibacteraceae > JBOGEB01. The sequence continues at coordinate 761 of JBOGEB010000153.1, read as the reverse complement.
CGCCAGCCAGCCTGTAGGACCTGCTGAGGCTCACCACGGATTCGGTCGATGTGGTAGCCAACGGCACGGGCCAGGTTCATCAGGTCGGCCGGACTGTGGGAGCAAGTGCGGCGTGCGTGTCCCGAAGTCGTTGGCGGTCCCTGCCACAGGGAGCCACCATGACGTGCGGGACTCAGGGGGACAACAGGACAGGTGAGCGCGATGGCGTCGCTGGGAGAGCCGACCCGCACGGAGGGCCGGGTCCTGGCCGCGGTCGCCGCGGGCGAGGAGCTCGACCTGCGCGTTGGCGATCCCGAGCGGGACGACCCCAGCCATGGCGCGGCCTGGGACCAGGCTCGCAGCGTGCGCGCCGAGTTCCTCTACGACCTGTGCGTCGGCGCTCATGACGAGTGGCGAGTGCATGCGCGGGGGCTCCGCCCGCGCGGCGCGCGCATCACCGGCGAGCTGAGCTTCGAGGCGGCCTCCGTGGCCTTCCCGCTGACGTTTCGTGACTGCTGGTTTGACCAACCGCTCGTCCTCAGCCTGGCGCGTCTGGTGACACTACGGCTGCCCGGCTGTCACGTGCCCGGCATCGCAGCTGACCAGCTCGAGGCTCGGGGCAACGTCGAGTTCAACGACGGCTTCCACGCCGACCGCGAAGTGCGCCTGGTCGGCGCCCACATCAGCGGCTGGCTCGACTGCACGGACGGGACCTTCACCAACCCTGGGGGTCGCGCGCTCACTGCTGATCAGCTCACGGTGAAGCAGAGCATGCTCTGCCG
>JBOGEB010000152.1:0-10919 GCA_050743125.1 Egibacteraceae bacterium | reverse complement strand
CACCCGCCCACCCTTAAGGAACCAGACGACGATCGCCTGACAACAGGGTCGCGTCGCGTCCCGGAAAGAGGCTCCGACCTAAACGGCTCTTCGCGAGCGGAACCCGACGCGACGCGACCCCCGGAACACTTTTCAAACACGCTCTGAGCGCGTCGGTGGTCGCGTTCCTGATCGGGGCCGCCGTGGGCTCCAGAGATCTCTGGGCGCCACGCTGTGGGTGACCGTTCCGTTGACCCCGTCGGTGCAGGGCAGACTTCCCTAGAGAAACGCATGATCAGTCACCTGAAGCGCGAGGGGAGGTTGCCCCCCCGACCTCCCCTCCGCGCTACCAATGAGTTCCGGGCTCGGCTACGGCGGCTGAGGCCCTTGCTGGCCGACGCTGGGCTCGCGCTGGCGTTGGCGGCGCTCGTCCTCACCGTGTTGGTGGACGTCTCGGGCACACGCGCGCGGATCAGCTTCTGGATCCTGTTGCTGTCAACGCTGCTCCTGGTCTTCCGTCGGTACCATCCGCTGTGGATCCTCGCGGCTACGGTCGGGGCCGACGTCGTGGCGACGTTCGGCCTGGGCTCGGGGTTCGTGAGGGGCACTGCTGACGTCGCGCTCTACACGGTCGCCGCCCACTGTGACCGGCGCACCGCGATCCGGGCCGGGCTCGCAGCGGGGCTCTCGCTGGTGGTGACCATCCTGTTCGCCGAGAGCTTTCAGCCCGGTCCGACTGTCCGAGTGCTGCTGTTGCGGTTGCCGCTCGACGCAGCCGCCTGGGCGTTCGGCGCCTATGTCGGTGAGCTGAGGGCCACGTCCACGCGCCTTCAGCGTGAGCGCGAGAGCGAGATGCGCCGGGCGCTCGCCGAGGAGCAGGCGCGGATCGCCCGGGAGCTGCACGACGTGATCGCGCACAACGTGAGCGTCATGGTGGTCCAGGCCGCCGCCGCACGGGACGTCTTCGACCTCGACCCGGCCCGTGCTCGAGGGGCGCTCGGCGCGATCGAGGCGACCGGCCGCCGGGCGATGGTCGAGATCCGCCGCCTGCTGGGCGCCGTCCAACCCGACGACGGTGAGCCGGCGGTCCTCGCCCCACAGCCGGGTCTGTCCCAGCTCGACACGCTGATCCGGCAGGTCCGTGCGGCGGGCCTGCCGGTGGAGGTCGTAATCCACGGCGAGCCCTTCGAGCTTCCCTCGGGCGTGGACCTCTCCGCCTACCGGATCGTGCAGGAGGCGCTGACGAACACCCTCAAGCACGCCCACGCCTCGAGCGCGAGCATCGCCGTCCGGTACAGGGAGGGGGAGTTCGCGCTCGAGGTACGCGACAACGGGGTAGGCGCCGCCACGAAGAGCAACGGCGGTCAGGGGCGGGGCATCATCGGCATGCGCGAGCGGGTCGCGCTGTTCGGCGGGTCGTTGGAGGCCGGGCCGAAGGCCGATCGGGGCTTCGAGGTGCGCGCACGCTTCCCGCTGGCGCCGGAGGAGGGGTTGTGAGTATCAGGGTGGCTCTGGCCGACGATCAGGCGCTGGTCCGCGGCGGCTTCCGCATGATCCTTGAGGCCAGGGGAGATCTCGAGGTGGTCGGCGAGGCCGAGGACGGCCGCCAGGCGGTCGAACTCTGCCAGCGGCTCCGACCCGACGTGGTCCTCATGGACGTGCGGATGCCGAACATGGACGGTGTGGAGGCGACCCGTCGGCTCGCCTCCGAGGGCTCGAGCACGCGCATCCTCATCCTCACGACCTTCGACCTTGACGAGTACGTCTATGAGGCGATCCGCGCTGGGGCGAGCGGCTTTCTGCTGAAGGACGTTCAGCCCGCTCAGCTCGTCGACGCGATCCGGATCGTCGCCGCGGGCGAGGCGCTCCTCGCGCCGTCGGTCACCCGCAGGCTGCTCGACCGCTTCGCCCAGATCCTCCCTTCACGTGGGGAGAAGCTGCCGTCCGCGCTGTCCTTGCTGACCGAGCGTGAACTCGAGGTCCTCAAGCTCCTTGCCCGTGGCCTGTCCAACGCTGAGCTTGCCGCCCGCCTGTTCCTCAGCGAGGCGACGGTTAAGAGCCACATCTCGAACGTCCTGCGGAAGCTCGGCCTCCGCGACCGCGTCCAGGCGGTGGTCCTGGCCTACGAGACCGGTCTTGTGCTGCCACGGGCTGGGTGACCCGCCGGTTCGGCCTCCTGGCGTAGGCTTCTCGGATCGTGCTCGCCGGTTCGGCAGCGAGGAGGCCATGTGGACGAGGACTGGGACGACTGGACCACGCAAGAGCTCTGCGATCTGCGCGCCCTCTATGAGGGCTCGCCGTCCGCGTTCGCGCGGCGGCTCGGCGTGGACAAGCGCACCGTGTACCGCTGGGTGTCAGGAGCGACCAGGCCAGCGGAGAGGGCGATCATCGCGCGGCTCGATGCCTTGGCTCGCGAACTCATCGCCAGGAAGGCACCCTGGCTGGTGGATCTCCAGGGGAGAATGCTGATGAGACGACGCGACGCGCTGCGCTACCTGGCCGGCGGTGTGCTCCTCCCGCTCCCGCTCCCGGGCGTGGTGCCGTCGGTGCCGCGCGGGGTGAGCGACCGCCAGCTCGACCATATCGAGGCGACGACGACCGCGCTGGCCGGTGTTTACGACAATGCCGCTCCGCAGGGACTGATGGCGCCGGTGATGGCGCATCTGGAGGATGCCTCCCGGCTGCTGCCCGGGGTCATGCTGCCGAAGCAGCGCGACCGGTTGCTGTCGTTGACCGGTGACCTCGCCGTGTTCATCGCCTACCTGGCGTTGCGCTCGGATCGGCTCGGGCAGATGGACGCCTACCTCAGGCTGGCGGAGAGCCGCGCGGGCGAGGCCAGGGACCACGTCTTACTCGCTGAGGTCTTCTCTGCCCGGGGATACCTCTACTCGCCAACGGTGAACGGCGGCCGGCAGGGCGATCCGAAGACCGCGGTGAAGCTGCTGGAGCGTGCGAGCGAGCTGGCCGTCGATGCGCCCGGACCGGTGCGGTCGCGCGCTGCCGCTCGGCTGGCCGAGGAGCGCGCCGTCGCCAAGGACGCGGACGGCTCCGACGAGGCGATGGACCGTGCCGCATACGCACTGGACGACCGGCGAGGCCGCACGATGCCGGAGGCGGGGTTCTTGTCGATGAAGGGCCTCTACGCTCACTGGCGCGCTAGTCGCTTTGGCGGCTTCCAGGGGGTCTGCGACGTGTTCCTGGATCGTCCCGAGCGGGCGGTGCCCATTCTCCAGGCCAGGCTCGGCAGTCCGCTGCCGCCCGTGCTCCGGGCGATCAACCTCACCGATCTCGGCGCGGCCCAGGCTCCGCAGGATCCGCTGGAGGCAGCAGGCCACCTGATCGAGGCGCACAAGCTCAACCTCGACAACGGCCACACGCTCGGCTACCAGCGCATCCTCGGCGCGCGCGAGCGTATCGACGACCGCGCCGCCGACCTCGCGAAGGTCCGCGAGCTCGACGCATGGCTGCGCATCACCTGACGCCCGGCAGGTGAGCCGGTCGTTCGCCGAGGTCGTGCGGGCCAGGAGGATGGTGCGGGCGTACCGGCCCGACCCGGTCGACCCTGTTGCGGTCGAGCGGATCCTCGACGCCGCGCGACGGGCGCCGAGCGCGGGGTTCACCCAGGGGCAGTCGTTCGTCGTGGTGACCGAGCCGACGGCCCGCGCCCGGGTCGCCGAGGTCTGTCAGGAGCACTCCTACCGCGCGCGGGGGTTCGCGCCCTGGGTCTCGGCCGCGCCGGTGCTCGTCGTGCCGTGCGTGCGCGCGGCGGCTTACCACGAGCGCTACGCCGCGCCCGACAAGGCCCGCTCGCTCCCACCACGTGACTGGCCCGTGCCGTTCTGGTGGGTCGACGGCGGCGCCGCGCTCATGCTCCTGCTGCTCGCCGCGGTCGACGAGGGTCTGGCCGCCGGCTTCCTCGCCGCCGATCCCACGGGCTTGCGCGCCGTGCTCAGCATCCCCAGCGACGTCGCGCCGCTCGGTGTGGTCACGATCGGTCACCCCGCCACGGACCGGCGCTCAGGCTCATTGCAGCGGGGCCGGAGGCCGCTGGACGAGATCGTCCACCGCGAGCGCTGGTAGCGCCGCGGATCAGGCCAGATCGAAGCGGGATCGGTCCTCCACCGTGCTGTCCCGTCCGGGGAAGGGTCGGTACGGACGGCGGCCAGCGGCGATGTCGGCGTTCAGCGCCATCAACCGCGGGATCACCTCGTACGGATCCTCGACGGTCCCGGCCGGCCAGCCATAGGCGGCAGCGACCGCCGCGTCAAGCTCCCGGTGAGCGGACGCAAGGGCCGTGAACCCCCCGTCGTCCATGGTGTTGTAGACCTCGGTCAACCCGCGCACGCCGTCACACGCCCGTGCCCGCTCCTCCACGATCTCCCTGGCCGCCGCCGCGATCCGTTCGCGGCTTGTGCGTTCGGACTGGGGCCAAGGGAACGTGTCGAAGACGGTCGTGTTGGTGTAACGGGCTCGTGTCTCCAGTGTGGAGCCACGCTGGTGAGCCCACCGCGCATGCGGCCCAGACGACAGCACGCCGAAGGCGTAGTCGTCGTCGAGGGCGACCGCGTAGACGAGATTGCTGGGACACCAGGCCGGCTCGCACCAGGCGAACAGCGTCCGCTTGCCGGTCGCGCCCACGGCGAGGAAACGGTCAAGGCCCACGAGCGCACTGCGCATACCCCTGGCGACCTCGCCGAACAGCCACCAGCGCGTGCGGCGGGCAGGGCGCTTGTTTCTGTCTCGCTCTGGCTTGACGCGCTGGCGGACGATTGCCAGGGCTGCCGGGAAGCGGGCGGCCTCCTCCAGTGGCATGAGCGCGAAGTCGATGATCCATCGACGGGGACGCTGCTGAGGGTCCTCGGTGAGGTCGTCGCCGACCAGGTACGGCCGCACGACCTGCGCGTAGTCGGCCTCGCGGCGACCCAGCAGCGCCGCCGCCTCGGCCTGGTCGAGGACGAAGCCGTCGCCGACTGGGATCGGCCCCTGAAAGCAGACGTCCTTGTTCGCGGCCAACGGTTCGGCGGTGATCGTCGACAGCGGCGCCGGAACAAGGTCGGGGGCGATCCCGCCGGGCACGTCCACGCCGTCGAGGACGAAACGCTCCGTCTGGGTGGGTGGCCCGTTCACCCAGTTCACGATCGAGACGTGCACCTTGGCCTCGCCTGGCCATTTCTGGCTCGACACCGCGTCCGTGATTACGCCCTCCCGCTCCACCACGTAGTCCAGGGCGGCCTCGCGGCCACGGCCCTGCGCGACCGAGTTCGTGCCGACCAGCCCAGCCCGACCCCCCGGCCGGAGATGATCGGCAGCCTTGCGGAACCAGTACGTGCAGTAGTCGCGGACCCCGCAGTCGAACGTCTTCTGCAGCCCGGCGACGTAGCGGTCGCCGAGGGCCTGGCGGAGGTGCTGTGAGCCGTTGAACGGCGGGTTGCCGATGATCGCCTCCACCTCTGGCCAGTCCAGCTCCAGCGCATCGCCCTTGACGACGGTCTCGCTGAGGTCCGGTAACGGCAGGGGTGGCTCGGCTGTGCCGTGCCAATCGGCGGCGAGCTTGTGGCCCATCCACAGGACCAGCCGGCTGACCTGGACTGCGAACGGGTCGTACTCGATGCCGTAGAGGTTGGTCAGCGGGTACTGCGGCATCGTCGAGAGGTCGGGTGCGTTCACCCCGGTGCGCGTCGCCAGCTGGGCGATGCGCTGGCGCGCGTGCTCCTCGAGTCTCCTCAGCTCGAGGTAGGCGACGAACAGGAAGTTGCCGGACCCGCAGGCGGGGTCGAGCACCCGGAACCGGCACAGATCGCGCAGCGCCGCGACGGCCCCCTCCACCGTCTGCGCCGCCTCGATGCGCTCCGTCCACGGCTCGACGATCGTCGGATTGACGATCTTGTCGATGTCCACCTTGTGGGTGTAATGGATGCCGAACTGAGTTCTCGCGCTCCCGTTCGCGATCGCCCGATCGCGCGGGAGGAACCCCTCGAGCAGGGAGCCGAAGATTGTCGGCTCGACCTCGCTCCAGTCGTAGGCGGCGACCTCGGCGAGGAGTTCCAGCTCCTCCCGCTCGAGGTGCACTCGGGATGCCTTCTCGAACAGCCCGCCGTTCGCGTACGGAGCCTCGGCGTAGATGCCCCCGCGACCGCGCAGGTCGTCGTCGGCCAGCAGCGTGAAGAGATGGCCGACCTCGGCGGCGCTGGAGCGCATGCCGCTGTCGTCGTGGAGCAGGCTGTTCACGATCCACTGCACCGGGCGTCTGGCCAACATGCCGAGGCTGGACGCGAACAGGGACCAGACGGTCTGGAGAACGAACGACTGGAGCGCCACGGGGTCATTGGCCTCACGATTGATCAGACTCTCGTACAGTCTGACGATGCACCTCGCCGCCTCGGTCGTGAGCTTGCGGCTCGTATCGCTGAAAAGCGGACGCTGACCGGCGAGGAACTGCAGCGCCTCGTAACGATCTGGCAGCTCGTCGAGGGTGAAGGCCGCGCGCGGGTCGAGCGGGAACCGCCCGGGCTGCCAGACCTCGAACGCGTTGAACGCACAGAGCACGACATACTCGACCGCTGGGCGGTCCGTGCTCGGGTCGGCGGAGTGGCGCCAGTACTCCAGCACCTGCTCGCGGTGCGCCGCGAGGCGGGAAGCCTCGGAGGGACGCTTCATCTCGATCAGGCAGTGGGGCGGCCACCACGCGTCGAGGAACCCGCGGCTCCCGCCGGGACGGTGCTGGTTCTCCTCGAACTCGATGCCGGCCGTCCGGCGAGTGGTCCCGTAACAGGCGAACAGCTCGTTGAGGAACGTCTGCGCCTCGGCGCGCTCACTGCCGGTGTACGAGCCCCAGCGCTTCGCGAAGCCGGTGAGATTGCGCTGGATCTCCTGCCCGGAGAGGGTCACAGCAGGCGCTGCTGCCGCCCAGCGAAGAAACCGTCCCGCCGCAGCGCGCGGCCGACCTCGCCCAGGCCGTCGAGCGCACGGCGCGCGGCCACGATCAGGTTCGGCTCGGCGTCGAGCGCCTCGAGCCGCTTGATCGCGTTCGCGCCCCTGATCATGACCCCGTCCACGTCAGCGGCGAACGCGGCGATGATCTGCGCCGCCTGCTCTTCCTCACGCTGACCCATCCCGGCGGAGTCTAGGTGTGGGCGGTTTGGGCGAAGAATCGCCGATCATGTCCGGCGGGCCGAGCAGTCCCTCGCGGCGCAACCGGTTAGCCGCCTGCTCCAAGGCGATGGCCGCCCGCCGCGTCGCGCCGATGAGCTTCTCGCCGGCCTCACCGGCCTCGAGCTGCCGAAGTTTGCGGACCGTGCGGCTCGCGACCGCGTCGATGTCGATGGCCGCACCGGCAAGAATCAGCGCGGCTTTCTCAGGATGGAGGGGTTCTGTACGGGAGCGACGTGATGTAGCCATGCCAGCAGGATGCCGCAGCATTGTCCCGAGATGGGGGATCCTTCCCCATCTGTGGATAGCCCTACCGGTGGGCGGTGACCGACTGCACCGCCGCTTCGAACGACGCGATGAACTGGTCGACGCCCTCGGCCTCCAGCTCCTTCGTGACCTGGGCGAGGTCGATGCCGTCCTCGGCGAGGCGCTGGAGCTGCTCGCGGGCCTCGCCTGCCGCGCCGGTGAGGCGGTCCTCCACCCGGCCGTGGTCCCGGAACGCGTCGAGGGTCGACTCCGGCATCGTGTTCACGGTGTCGGGACCGGCGAGCTCCTCGACGTAGCGCACATCCGCGTAGTCGGGGTTCTTGGTCGACGTGGACGCCCACAACGGTCGCTGAACCCGAGCGCCCAGCTCGGCAAGCTCGGCGAACTCCGGCCCGCCGAAGGCTCGCTCGAACGATCCGTACGCGACCCGGGCGTTCGCGATCGCCGCGGTGCCCAACCGTGGGTGGCCCTTGCCGAGCAGCGGGTCGACCTTCGTGTCGACCCGGCTGACGAAGAACGACGCGACGCTTCTGACGTGCGTGAGGTCGCCGCCAGCCTCAGCGCGTCGGCGCAGGCCCGCGAGGTACGCGTCGATCACGGCCTCGTAGCGGGTGACCGAGAACAGGAGCGTGACGTTGACGTTCACGCCCTCGGCGATCAGCCGTGTGGTCGCCTCCAAGCCTGGTTCGGTGCCTGGCACCTTCACCATCAGGTTGGGCCGGTCGAGCTCGCCCGCGAGCACGAGCCCGTCGGCGACGCTCTCCTCTGCGTCGAACGCCTTGGACGGATCCAGCTCGATCGACACGTAGCCGTGCTCGCCGCTCGAGTCGCGGTACCGCCCCAGGAACACGTCGCACGCGTCCCGCACGTCGGTCTTCATGACCGCCCAGAGCGCGTCGCGTGGGTCGGCATCGGAGAGTTCGGCGATCTGCTCACGGTACTCGGGGTCCTGTGCGATCGCCTGCTTGAAGATCGTCGGGTTGCTCGTGAGGCCGTCGAGCTCGCCAGCGGCGATCAGCCGCGGAAGGCACCCGTCCTCGTGCAGGTACGAGCGACGGATCGAGTCGAGCCAGACCGCCTGGCCGAGCTCACGGAGCTGCTGGATCGGGCTGGTCATCGCAGTTCCTCAGGCTCGCGGTCCCGTCCACTGGCAGGGCTTGGTGCCCCGCCTTCTCCCTGGAGGAGACGGCGGGCTGCTTGGGCCACCTCGTCCGGAGTGAAGCCGAACTCGCGGAGGTTGACCGCGCCCGGCGCGGACGCCCCGAAGCGATCGATACCCACATGGGCCTGGGCCCACCGTGACCAGCCGAAGGTGGTCGCGGCCTCGACCGACAGGGCTGGCAGCCCCGCGGGGAGAACCTCGCGCCGGTAGCTGGCGTCTTGCGCCTCGAACAGCTCCCAGGACGGCATGGACACGACGCGGGCACCGATCCCGTCGCCGGCGAGCTGCTCGGCGGCCCCGACCGCCACATGAACCTCGCTGCCGGTGGCGCAGAGCACCACACGCGGCGCCTCGGCCGGCTCCCACACGACGTAGGCACCCTTGCCGACTGCAGCCGGGTCGGTGCCCTCGAGCACGGGGAGGTCCTGCCGTGACAGGGCGAGCAGGGTCGGTCCGGTCGTGCGGCGCACCGCCTCGGCCCAGGCGCCGACGGTCTCGCGCCCGTCGGCGGGGCGCAGGACGACGAGGTTGGGGATCGCCCGCAACGCCGCGAGGTGCTCGATCGGCTGATGGGTCGGGCCGTCCTCGCCGAGCCCGATCGAGTCGTGCGTCATGACGTACACAACCGGCGCGCCCATCAGGGCCGCGAGCCGCAGCGACGGCCGCAGGTAGTCGGTGAACACGAGGAACGTCCCGCCGAACGGGCGGATCCCGCCGTGCAGGGCGAGGCCGTTCATGATCGCGCCCATCGCGTGCTCGCGGACGCCGTAGTTGACGTTGCGTCCGGTGAAGTCACCGCGCTCGATGGCCGGAGAGCCCGTAATGGTCGTGTTGTTCGAGGAGGACAGGTCCGCGGAGCCGCCGAGCAGCTCGGGCAGGTGCGGGGCGATCGCGTTGATCGCCGCTCCGGAGCTTTTCCGTGTGGCCTCTTTGTGGCCGGTCTCGTAGCTGGGCAGGTCCGCGTCCCACCCCTCGGGAAGCCGTCCGGCCATGACCCGCTCGAACTCGCTGGCGAGGTCAAGGTTCTCCTGGCGGTAGGCCTCGAATCGCTGGATCCACTGGGCGTGGAGGTCCCCGCCCCGCTCCCGCTGGTCAGCGGCGCGGCGCGCCTCGTCGGGCACCGTGAACGGCTCGGCGTACTCCCAGCCGTAGAACGCCTTCGCGGCCGCAACTTCGTCCTCACCGAGCGGCGCGCCGTGCGCGGCGGCGGTGTTCGCCTTGTTCGGTGCTCCATAGCCGATCGTCGAGGGGACGCGCACGAGCGTCGGGCGCCCGTCCGGCGTCGCTGCTTCCTTCATCACCCCGTCCAGCTCGTCGAGGTCGTTCGCGTCGGCGACCTCCATGACCCGCCAGCCGTACGCCGCATAGCGGGCGGCCACATCTTCGCTGAAGCTCCAGTCGGCGGGACCGTCGAGGGTGATGGAGTTGGCGTCGTAGAAGACGACAAGCTTCTCGAGGCCGAGGTGTCCGGCCAGGCTTGACGCCTCGCTCGCGACGCCCTCCATCATGTCGCCGTCGCTCGCGATCACCCAGGTGCGGTGGTCGACGATCTCATGCCCCGGCCGGTTGAAGCGGGCAGCCAAGAGCCGCTCGGCGAGCGCGAGCCCCACCGCGTTCCCCATGCCCTGTCCCAGCGGACCGGTCGTGGTCTCCACGCCAGGGGTCATGAACTGCTCAGGATGGCCCGGCGTCCGCGAGTCGAACTGGCGGAACGCCTTGATGTCGTCCAGCGACAGGTCGTAGCCCGTCAGGTGAAGAAGCGCGTAGAGGAGCATCGACGCGTGCCCCGCGCTCAGGACGAACCGATCCCGGTCCGGCCAGTCCGGCCGCGCGGGGTCGTGCGCGAGGTGCCGGGTGAACAGCGTGTAGCCAAGCGGCGCGAGTCCCATCGGCGCACCCGGATGGCCGGAGTTCGCGTGCTGAACGGCGTCCATCGCGAGCGTCCGGATGGTGGTCACGGCGAGCTGGTGCACGGTGTTCACGCGCGCGAGCCTCCTTCTTGAGCGGTGGGTTCAGGGGCACGCTGCCGCTTACGCACAGCAAACACGCCCCGGGTGGGCGTCCGTCCAGCCTATGGCGCCACCCGGCCACCGCATCCCGCCCCTGGGGGGTCAGCCAGTTGACTTCCGGTCCTTGAAACGTGGGTCGCCCAGTCGCCGCCCAGTCATCGACGCAGGCTTAGAACGTGTCTGAGAACCGCGGCCTTGCCCTGTGGGCGAAGCGAAAGCGGAGCGCGGTTTCGGCGGCAAGGGCCGCCGAAACCGCTTCAGATATAACAAAAACATGTGGCGATTGCCTGATAAGGGGGTCGCGTCGCGTCGGGTGGAGCGACCTAAACGGCTCTTCGCGAGCGGAACCCGAC
>JBOGEB010000151.1:0-10936 GCA_050743125.1 Egibacteraceae bacterium | reverse complement strand
AGCACGACCGCAGTGCAGGCGATGCCTTCGCCGCGGCCGAGCATGCCGAGGCCGTCGGTGGTTGTGGCCTTCACGCTGACGGCCTCCAACCCAACCCCGAGGAGGTCGGCGAGACAAGAGGTCATCGCCGCCCGGTGCGGGTCGATGCGGGGGCGCTGGGCGAGGATCGTGGCATCGACGTTACCGACCGCCCAACCGGCCTGGCCGACCAGGCGGAGCGCCTCGGCGACGAACACCGAGGAGGCCGCGCTGGCGTAGATCGGGTCGTCCGTCCCGAACCGTGCGCCAAGATCCCCCAGCGCGACCGCGCCGAGCAGCGCATCGACGACCGCGTGGAGGACGACGTCCGCGTCGCTGTGGCCCTGGAGCCCGGGCCCCTCGGGGATCAGAACCCCACCGAGCACGAGCGGTCGGCCGTCATCGTCGGCGAAGCGGTGGATGTCGATGCCCTGACCCACTCGGATCATGCTCGATCTCCACCCGCTGGCGCCTGCCTACCACGCAGCAGCGCCTCGGCCATCGCGAGGTCCTGGGAGTAGGTGATTTTCAGGTTCGTCGTCTCACCGGGGATCAGCCGCACCCGGCAGCCAGCACGCTCCACGAGCCCGAGGTCGTCGGTGGAGGTCTCTGGGCATTTGCGTAGGTAGACGTGCTCGAGCATCGCCCACCGGAACACCTGTGGGGTCTGGACCGTCCACAGCCCCCGCCGGTCGACCGTCCGTAGGACGGCGTCGTCCGCGTCTACGAGCTTCAAGGTGTCGACGACGGGAAGCCCCGGCGCGGTCGCGTCCCAGCCGTCGCCTGCCGCAGCGAACGTCCGGCCGATCAGCTCGACGCTGGCCAGGGGCCGGGCGGCGTCGTGGACGCCGACGAGGTCGTTCGGACGGGTGCCCAACCCGTGGCACGCGAGCAACCCCGCACAAACCGAGTCCGTGCGGGTCGCCCCACCCACGCAAAGGGTGGCGTCGATCCCGGCAGCGGCCAGTGACGTAGCTCCCTGGTCGACATGGCCGTCGCCAACGACCACGATGATCCGGCTGCAGACGGCTGCCATCGCCCGAGCGCTGTGAACCAAAAGGGGCGTCCCACCGAGGTCGACGAACGCCTTCGGCTGTTCACTGCCTAGGCGCTGCCCCGCTCCCGCAGCCACGATGACGCCGAAACGCCGCGCGCTCACGATGGAGCTTTCCGCTTGGACCACTCGTGATGTACGGCCTGCCGCCCGGCCCGGCTGGCGGGGGGAGCCGGCAGGCCGGGCGGCATTGCCCTTGGGGGGAGCCTCGGATTACTCCGACAGCACGCCGTCGATAAGCTCCTCGGTCTGCTCGTCGGACTTCTTGATGGCCGCTGATAGCTCGGAGACGAGGATCTGCCGCGCCTTGGTGAGCATCCGCTTCTCGCCGGCCGACAGACCCTTTTCGCGCTCCCGGAGCGCGAGGTTGCGGACGACCTCCGCCACCTGGAAGATGTCGCCGCTCTTGAGCTTCTCGTAGTTCGCCTTGAATCGCCGTGACCAGTTGGTCGGCATCGACCCGTCTCGGCGCCGGAGCAACCCGAAGACTTCGTCGACCTCCTTCTGACTCACGACATCGCGCAAGCCGACCGCCTGGGTGGCGTCGGCGGGAACCATGAGCGTCAGATCGCCATAGGTGAGGCGCAGTACGAGGTAATCGCGCTCCTGGCCCTCCAGGGTCCGCTTCTCGTGCTTTTCGATGACCGCTGCGCCGTGGTGCGGGTAGACAACGGTGTCCCCAACCCGGTAGGTCATTGCGTCATTCCCCTGTTGCGCCAGCCCCTCGAAGGGCGGCACCATCGGTGGCAGGCTGAGACCCCATCGTAACATGGGCTGACCCGTCAAGCCAATCAAACGCCCTGGTCAGCGGCTTTGTAGGGCCTCCCCCGACCGGGGGACGTGAAGACAACACAGCGGAGTTTTCTCACTACGCGTAGCGTTCCAAGATCGAGGATTCAGCCAGTCTGGCCAGCCCTTCCTTGATCAATCGTGCTCTGGCCTCGCCGATTCCCTCGACCTGGTCGAGTTCGGAGATGCTCGCGTCCAGCAGTCGCGCGAGCGACGAGAAACGCCCCACGAGCTGGGCAATCACCTTGTCCGACAGGCGCGGAATGCGCGCAAGGAGACGGTAGCCGCGCGGGCTCACCGGCCGATCGATCCGGCCGTCGCCAGGCGCGTATCCGAGGACGCGCGCGAACCGCCCGAGGTCGAGTAGCTGCTCGGCCCCCATGCAATCGAAGTCGGCGAGGATCGAGCTGTGCCGCCGTGGACCATCGACCATGTAGTCGCGCACGACGAGCTGCCGCTCGCTCTCGACGCCGAGCATCAGCTCGTTCAGCTGGAGGTGGAGCAGCCGCCCGTCCCCCCCAAGCTCAACGATCGCCATCCGGATCTCCACGGCTATCCGACGCACCATCTCCGCTCGCTGGAGGACGGTGACGACGTCCCGCAGGGTCACCACGTCCTCGATCTCCAGGGCCGACAGTCCGCTGGAGACCTCATCGAGCCGGTTGCGGTACCGCTCAAGCATCGACAGGGCCTGGTTCGCGCGGAACAGGATCGAACTGATCTCCTTGAGCACGTGTTTCGTCGAGTCGACGTAGAGCGTGACGATACGCATCGACTCGCTGACGCTGACGACGGGCGCTCCGGTCTGGCGGGCGACGCGCTCGGCCGTGCGATGACGGGTGCCGGTCTCGGCGGTGGGGATCGTCGGGTCGGGGACCAGGTGGACGTTCGCGCGGACGATCTTCCCGCAGCTCTCGTCCAGAATGATTGCGCCGTCCATCTTCGCCAGCTCCGACAGGCGCTGGGCGGTGAAGGAGGCCGCCATGCGGAAGCCTCCCGATACAAGGCGCTCGACCTTCTCGTCGGCCCCGAGCACGATGATCGCGCCCTTGCCTGCCTTGATGATCCGGTCGATTCCCTCACGGAGCTCGGTTCCCGGTGCGACCTTCTGGAGCACCGAGGGCAGCCGCTCGTTGCGGTCCTCATGAGTCCGCTGCTGCCAGCCGTCCGAGTGTCTGCAGCTCACCTTGGTCCTCGCCATTGAGGTACCGCTCTCGTACCACCTGCCCCTGATAGGGCGGTGTCCGGCCGTAGCAGCTACCCCACGGCCAACGCGGTCCTCATCGCCTCGACGAGGTCGCCTGCGCGGCGCAGCGCAAGCCCGAACCCTGGCCCATCATACGCAGCCGGCAGGAGGGCTCTACGGAATCCGAGCCGTGCCGCCTCGGACAGCCGCCGCTCGGTTTGAGCGACCAGACGGAGCTCACCGGCGAGGCCGACCTCACCCAGAACCACGAGGTCGCGCGGGAGGGGCTGATCCCTTCGGCTGGACGCGACCGCGAGGCACAGCGCAAGATCGGTGGCCGGCTCCACCAGGCGAATACCCCCAACGGTCGATGCAAACACGTCCCGATCCGCCAATCCCAAGCCCGCCCGCCGCTCGCAGACCGCGACGAGCAAGCTGAGACGCGCGGAGTCGAGCCCACTCGCGACCCTGCGCGGGTTCGCCAGCGAGGTGGGGGAGACGAGCGCTTGCACCTCGCAAGCCAACGGACGGCGGCCCTCGAGCGCGAGCGTGATCGCAACCCCGGTTGTCCCGTCCGGCGCCCCGCCGACGAACAGCCTTCCCGCGTCGTCCACCCCTCGTAGGCCGGAGGCCGTCATCTCGAAGCACCCGACCTCCCCAACAGCGCCAAAACGGTTCTTGGTCGCCCGCATGAGCCGGAGCGCGTGGTGCCGGTCCCCCTCCAGCTCACACACCACATCGACCAGGTGCTCAAGCGTGCGGGGGCCCGCGAGCTGCCCGTCCTTCGTCACGTGGCCGATGAGGATCGTGGCCATGCGCCGAGCCTTGGCGATGGTGGTGACCGCCGCGGCGCACTCGCGGACCTGGGTCAAGCCACCAGCCGCGCCGGCCGCGTCAGGGTGGCGGACGGCCTGGATCGAGTCGAGCACAAGCACCGCCGGGTCGTGGTGCTCGACGAGCGCAAACACGATGCCGAGGTCGGTCTCGGACGCCAGCAGCACGTTGGGGTGGAGTGCGCCCAACCGCTCCGCGCGCAGCCGTACCTGGCTAGGCGACTCCTCGGCCGAGAGATAGAGGACCTGGTGCTCCACCCTGCCCGGTAGGGGGCCTCCCCCCGATTCCCTGGCGAACGCGTGGGCGGCCTGGAGCAGGAGCGTGGACTTCCCGGTGCCCGGCTCCCCGCCGAGCAGCACGACCGATCCCGCGACCAGCCCGCCGCCGAGCACCCGGTCGAACTCGCCGATCCCCGTGGCGGTCCGGCTGGCGCCGTCGGACGGCACCTCGGAAATCGGCCGGGCCGGGCGGAGCGCGGCGACCGTGCACGCGGCCCCTGAGCCGTTCCCCGCCACGACCGCTGCTCCGGAGGCTGCGGCCTCCTCGACCATCGTCCCCCACTGCCCGCACTCCGGACACCGCCCCTCCCACCGCGTCTGGACGTGACCACATCCTCCGCACCGCGCAACCGTCTTCATCCTCGGCATACGAGCATGCTAGTGGAGGGGTGCGACAAGTCCGGCGAAGTGGGGATGGCGGTGGTGGGGAGGAGTGCGAGCGCGTGGAACCAGCGGGGCGTGGAGAGCGCCCCCGCCGAGAGTTGTCCTCCTTCACCTGCAGGTATGTCCGCTCGGCGCGGTTAACGGCCGCCCAGTTCGCGAGCTGGTGAAAGAGACCTGGGACGACACCACGACGGCGTGTCTGCGGGTCGCCACGGAGAAGATCTCGGCCCAGCCCTGCTCTGCGACCGCCAGCCCCACGCCAAACCGAGCAGTCCTCAGAGCGTGTCTGAGAACCGCGGCGTTGCCCCGTGGGCGAAGCGAAGCGGAGCGCGATTTCGGCGGCCCTTGCCGCCGAAATAGCCTCAGATATAATAAAAACATACGGCGATCGTCTGACAAGACGGTCGCGTCGCGTCCCGGAAAGAGGCTCCGACCTAAACGGCTCTTCGCGAGCGGAACCCGACGCGACGCGA
Source organism: Egibacteraceae bacterium (assembly GCA_050743125.1). Taxonomy (GTDB): domain Bacteria; phylum Actinomycetota; class Nitriliruptoria; order Euzebyales; family Egibacteraceae; genus JBOGEB01. The sequence continues at coordinate 5,920 of JBOGEB010000151.1, read as the reverse complement.
CCCCCCGAAACAGTTTTCAGACACCTACTCAAGCCGCGCGAGCGCGTATGCCGTAGGCGGGCGGATCCGTTCCAGGATGGGCGCCCGGTGGCACTGGGCGTCGCTGCGATCGCCGATCCCGACCCACTCGTCGACCCAGGAGATGGGTTCCGGGGCGATCACGTAGAGGTCGACCAACGGGGTCGTGCGCCGCAAGACCCGGTCGACGGGCGCGACGAGCACGGCGTGGGTGCCTCGACGGCATAGCAGCGGTCGTCGAGGAAGCCGTCCAGAACCTCCGTAGAAGAAGGAAAGCCGCAGCTCAACCCGTTGCCTACCCGCTCGACCGCGCCTTTCCTCCGGGTCCGGAGGAAAGGTGCGTCCCCAGAGCTCAAGGCCCCAGGAACGGTCGTTGCGCGGGTTCTCACACATGTCCGTAGCGGCCGAGTCGACAGGCGCGGTCAGTGTGGCAGGCGCAGCTCCTCGCCCGCCCACTCGGCGAGCCCGTCGGCGACCAGGGCGGCGGCGATGCGCTCGGCCTTCTGCGGGGAGCCGTGCGCGGAGCAGGCGGAGGCGAGCTGGGCGCGGGGGACGGGACCAGCGCGCAGCGCGTCGACCAGCCGCCCACGGTGGAACCGGTCGGAGCCGGCGAACCGTCCCTGCGGCCGGGGACGATGCTCCCCGTGGGGGGCCGGATCCCGCCCCCCACGCACCCGCCACGCGCAGCCTGCCCACACCGGGCATTCGTCGCAGCGCGGGGACCGGGCCGTGCACACCTGCGCGCCGAGGTCCATGAGCGCGTGCGTCCAGGCCAGGGCATGGCCGGCGGGGACGGCCGCGTCGGCAACCCGCTGCGCCTCGGAGCGGCTCAGGGGCCGGCCCGTAACCAGCCGCGCGAGGACCCGCGCGACGTTCGTGTCGACCGGCGCCATCGAGCGCCCGAACGCGAACACGAGCACGGCCCGGGCGGTGTAGTCGCCGATGCCGGGCAGCGCGCGCAGCGCGGCGAGGTCGTCCGGAACGGTCGCGGAGTGCCGGTCGCAGAGCGTCACGGCGCAGCGGTGGAGGTTCACCGCGCGGCGGTTGTAGCCGAGCCCCCGCCACGCCGTGAGCACGTCGGCGAGCGGCGCGAGCGCGAGCGCGGCGACGGTCGGGAAGCGCTCGAGGAACGCCCGCCAGACTGGCTCTACGCGCGTGGCTTGGGTCTGTTGAAGCATGACCTCGCTCACGAGGATCGCGTACGGGTCCTCCGTCCGCCGCCACCCCAGCTGCCGCCCCCCTGCGGCGTACCAGTCGAGGATCGCCTTCTTCACGGAGCCGGACGGCGGTGGCCCTGACATGGGCCCGAGCCTATCCGAACCTGCTTCTGGCCAGGATTCGTCACGCATGCGTGACGAATCCTGGCCACCACGGTGACGCTACGCCTTCTGCCCGGGATAGACGTCGGTCTCGGACTGGTGCCAGACCGGGTGGTCGCCCGCTGTTTCGACGTTGAATCCGTAGTCGTAGACCAGCGAGCCGCCGTAGGCCGCCCCGAACATCACGAGCCCACCGGCCAGGACCGACAGGGCGAGGACGGCGGTCGGGACGACGGCCGCGTCGGCATTGCTCAGCCGCAGCACGATGTCCACGATGACCAGCGCGGTGACGGTCAGCATCACCGCCATGTGCCAGTTCGCCGTGCGCCACGCTTGGGTGCCACGGGGCGTGGACTTCAACCAGTCCCAGAAGCCGGTCAGGGCAGTGGGCAGCGAGACGACCGCGCCTCCGATGATCGTCCAGGTGCCAGCCACATAGGCGTCCCGCGCGATGCCGCCACCGCTGGCGAAGAAGGAAACGACGTCGAACACCAGGACGAGCACATAGGCGGCCACCGGGATGTCGGTCAGCGGCGGGTGGAGTGGCTTGCCTGCCCAGCCCCGCAGCCCCTTGAACTTGCGGCCCTTGATCGTGATCGCCGGGCCGATGGAGAAGAGCCTGGGCATTGTGGTCTCCTTCCGGAGCATCGTCGCCTTTACCCAAGATCGTATCGGTCAGTTGGCCAAACATGCGCCCGTAGTCGACGCCGACCCAGCGCCTGGGCAGCCAAGGTCGTTGGCATCGACAGCCGTGAGCAGGCCAGCTTTGCGAGATTCATACCCCGTCAACGACGACCACGCGCGTTGACGTCCCGTTGCTGCGTCCCCGCTCAAACCGCATCGCATGCCCGTTGACCGTCGGGCTTGGGGCCTTTCCACGCCAGTTACTTGTCTCTAAGATCAGATTTATCTATTATGCTGAGCCTTGAGGCTCTTGGTAGGGATTCACCCATCACAGGAGGTCTTGTGAGCATCCGCACACGAACGACTCTCGCAACGGCTACGGCGGTCATCGCCATGACCCTGACGCTCACCGGGATAAGCAGCGCCCAGACAGCCATGAGCGCACCGGCCTCGCGCCACACGCCAGCATTTCTGCACCTACGCTCCATAGCCACAACCATCCGCCCGGACAGCGTTCTCCGCACGGCCCCCCACGTCGCCGCCACCAAGGTCGCCTCCACCAAGAAGCGCGACAACGTAGAGATCCGCTGCTGGGACAAGGGATCCGACGTCAACGACGGCCATACCCACACGAACGTCTGGTACTACTTCAACTATGTCCAAGATCCCGCCGGCATCTACCAAAACGTGTGGTCTTGGGGTGGCAACGTCAGCACCGACCGTGACCCGCCTCACGGCTTGCCACGTTGCTAGCTAACGCCGCTCGACCGATTGAATGACGATGCTCGCGCCCCCTCCGGGGGGCGCGAGCATCAATCACCTTGGCGCTTCGGCGCTTCACTCCGTGGACTCGCGAGGGCCGTAACCCCGCGCGATCTCCGGTGAAGAGTCGACCGGCAGCCCCAGCGCACGAAGTACCCAGCGGCATAAATACGCTGGCATTCGAGCGGTCCTGCATCCACGCTCGCCGCGTTGCGCCTCGCTTCCTCATTTGTCGCCCGGCCGGGTATGTGCGCTCAGCGCGCCTTGTGAGCGCGGCGCAGGACCGCTCTCGGTGCGTCACCGTATTCTGTGGAGTACTGAGATCCCATCACGCCGAGGGCCGATGGCGGCCCAATATCAGGGATTTCCCTGACTATCAGAACACCGGGCTTGACCTCTAAACAGTGTGAGTCCCGTGGAGCAGACCATGGGACCGCATAGATGACCTGCGATGCGGGAAAGCTGCTCGCGGCTGTTACGGCCAGCGGGCCACCCGGACTGCGGGAGCTGGCGCGGCACGCACAGCCAGCTGTGAAGAGGTAGGCAAAACATGAAGCGCATCCACAAGCCCAAGCCGCAGTCACGCCGGCCCCAACCGGAGACGGGACCGCTCCTGGACAAGCTGGACCTGCTTACCGTTCTCGGGTTGAAGTAGTCGGCACAGCAATGGATTCAACGATGTGTGATCTGTGTGGACCCGAGCCGGAAGAGCTGCTCGACTACTGCTCCTGCCCGCTGTGGGAGCCATGCTCGTGCGGCGCCGAGGCGCCGATCGCCGATGGGTACGCGGACTTGCAGCCCTGGCGGGTCGACCGCGACGCCGAGGCGCTGCGACGCCGCGTCGCATGCAGGGGAACAGCCGCCTGACCGCTCGGGCCGTCACCGCAGCGCGTGCCTGAATACCGCCTTCAGGCGGTGGAGCCGCCCGTCCAAGGGCAGCCACGCACGCCAATCCCCCGGGGCCATGGGCACGTTCCTGCACCTCCGAAGGAAAACGTCACCCGAAGCCCTCCGGCGTTCACACGCGAGCCGTTGCCACTGTCCGCCGGACAGCTCGACGCTGCCCGGATAGTGGCGCGACAGGAGCCTGTCCTCGAGGCGTGCGGGAGCCCGCCGATCGGATCAGCGGCACCCCACCAGCCGGGCTACGGCCCTCCAAAGCGCCGTCCTGGGAAGCGCCGATGCGCCCTGTCCCGCGCGGAGAGCTCATAACGCAGGAAGTCCTGGACGACAAGCTGCCGCCGCCATAAACACGTGTTTGAGAACCGCGGCCTTGCCCCGTGGGCGAAGCGGAGCGGAGCGCGGTGTCGGCGGCCCTGTGTGGGGGACTCCCCCAGCCCCTGGCCGCCGAAACCGCCGACTGCACCAACCTCCCCCACCCTAAAGGAGCGGAACCCGACGCGACGCGACCCCCGGAATACTTCTCAAACACGTTCTAAGCACAACCGGCGCGCCTTGGATGACCAGAACCGCGGGCTATCGCGCACTCATGCGGCGGGTCGCCCGACGCCGCCGCTGCACGGCGCCCCCGGCTCGGGGGTTTGCGGTCCCTGCTGGAAGGCACGCACGAACTCAGCGAGCCGGGGGTCATCGACGCTACCCAATTGCAACTGTTTGCCCCACGCCGAGGCGACCACTGGCGAGGGCAAGCTCTCATAGGGGCTGACGAGGACGTGGTGCTGGGACTGGGCGAGCGACCGCAGCACCGCCACCTGTCCGGCTGGCAGGTCGGGCTTGTAGGTGATCCACACCGCACCGTGCTCTAGGGAATGTACGGCGTTCTCGTTCGCAACTTGGGCATTGTAAAAGCCACAATTTTGCCACACGGGGTTGTGGTCCCCGCCGACGGGAGGCGTCTGCGAATACTTGACCGTCCCCTTCACATGCTTCCGGCTGGCTACGTTGAACGTCTCCACCCCCTCCGGCTCTCTACTGACGGCTCGCAGGGGGTCGGCGGTAGCGAACGCCGAAAGCACGACCACCACGAAGATGGTCACCAGAGATGCGATCAGGCGCCGCCGTGGTGAGCGGGATTCTTGACAGCGCTCGTCCTCCTGGGGCTGGCTACGTTGCGGTTCGGGCTGTGACAGCCCCTTATGACGCTTTTCCATCTCGTTCTTCCTCCACCATTGGGTCTGACCGACGAAACGGTTTGTATGGGAGGTCCGGTTGAGTGCAGTTCACAGGATGATGCATACGAGCATCAACCGTCGCCAACACGCACGGTTGTCCCTGGTGCGGCAGGCGTTGGTGATCGGGAATACTCAGTTCAATGACTTGAAGGTAATCCTGCTCGGCCTCGTCTCAATGATCGTTTCCAAAGTGGCTGGCGTGACAGGGTGGTTACGGGGCTTTGAGGCGAGGGCGTCGAGAGTGGGCGTTGTCCAACAACGTCGACCTCGCAGGCCGCGTACACGCCTTCTCGCGATCTCGTCAGCGCACTGTACGTCATGATGGACGACCTGCTCGCCGACCGACGGCGCATGGGACGCCCGTCCAGCTCACCGACGCCGAGCTGATCTCCTGGTCGGCTACGCCACTACAGCTACTGCGCGTCGCGCTCCCGCAGGTTGGGGGATGCAGCTACATCTGATCTGTGCGCCCGACGGCATGGCCGATCATCTGGGGGCTTGCCGACCCCAAGCGGGGCGAGCGCGAGGTCTTGGCCGCGCTGCTCGACGAGGACCATCACCTGATCCGCGTCGGGCAGGTCATCCTTGCGACAAGGGCTTCTCCGGCGCCGCGCTCGACGGCCACGTGGCGTTGGAGGGACTTGCTTCTAAAACGGCTGGCTGTAGCAACCCCTGGCCTATCTCGGTCTCGTCAGGTCGGGCAACATCACGCTCCGCCGCTCGTCATCGGTCAGCTCACGAGAGACGCGCGTGCGCGCCTTGGCCACCAACGCATCGAGGTCGGTGACGGCGTTCCATACCCGAGCGGTGCGGTCCCGCGAGGCGGTCGCGATGCGCCGGCCGTCCGGCGACCACGCCACGTCCTCGACCCAGTCCTCATGAACACCCACAATGGCGAGTTCGGTGCCGCGCTCGGCGTCCCAGATCCGGGCAGTACCGTCGCCGGAAGCGGTCCCGACGCATCGGCCGTCAGGCGACCAGGCCACACCCCGAACCCAGTCCTCGTGGCCGCGCAGCACCAACTCGACACCGGCCTCGGCGTCCCACACGCGAGCGGTGCGGTCG
>JBOGEB010000150.1:9330-11040 GCA_050743125.1 Egibacteraceae bacterium | reverse complement strand
GGAACGGGGGTCAGAGCAAGATGGCTGGTGCGAGTGGCCAGTTGCCCGATGTGGGCGACATCGTCCGCGAGCTGCCCGGCTACCGCATTGAGCGGCAGCTCGGGCGCGGGAGCATGGGCGTGGTCTACCTGGCCGAGGACGTGCAGCTTCGCCGTAAGGTCGCGCTGAAGGTCCTTGCCCCCACCCTGGCCGACGACGAGCTGTTCCGCAAGCGCTTCGACCGTGAATCGCAGAGCGCGGCCAACCTCGACCATCCCAACATCGTCCCGGTCTATGCCGCGGGCGAGGCGGGAGGGTCGCTGTACATCGCCATGCGCTACGTAGGCGGGGGCGATCTGCGGGCGCTGCTCGAGGCCGACGGCCCGCTGAGCCTCGAGCGCGTGACCTCCATCGTCGCCCAGGTGGCCGACGCCCTCGACGCCGCCCACGCCCAGGGCATGGTCCATCGCGACGTCAAACCGGCGAACATCCTCTTCGACGGCCGGAACGGCCAGGAGCACTACTACCTGAGCGATTTCGGCATCACCAAGATCGTCTCCTCGGGCAGGAGCCTCACCTCCACCGGTCAGATCATCGGCACCATCGACTACATCGCTCCCGAGCAGATCCAGGGCAGGCCGGTGGACGGCCGGGCTGATCTCTACGCGCTGGGCTGTGTGGTCTATCAGTGCCTGACGGGGGTGGTCCCCTTCCCACGCGAGGAGACCGCCGCGCTCATGTGGGCACATGTGCACGAAGAGCCGCCCCCGGTGACCGCCCGGCGCCCCGATCTGCCACCGCAGATCGACGGCATCGTGGCCAAGGCCATGGCGAAGCAGCCTGAGGACCGCTACGCCACCTGCGGGGAGCTGGCACTCGCCCTCCGTGCCGTCGCCGCTGTTCCGGCGGCTTCTGACGGGAGCGGAACAGTCTTCCCCGCAGGACTCATCGACCGTCCACCTCTGTCTCGGCCGCTCGTTTCTGCTGGCATGACCAGCACCTACGCTCCGCCAACCCCTGCGCCCGCTCGTGCCCCCGTGACCACCTCGCCGTCGCGGCGGAGCTGGTGGTGGGTGGCCGTGGGTGGCGTGTTGACGCTCGCGCTGATCGGGGGCGTAGCGGCCTTCATCATGAACTCCCGCAGCTCGCGGTTTCCGAACGAAGCGGAGCAAGCGCTCCTTGGTCAGGTACCGCTTGCCCTGAAGAAGAACTGTACGCGCGACGCCAAAGCCGAACGAGACACAGCGAATGTGAAAGCCTCCGTTGTCTGCACGTCCGACGAGGGTCCCAAAGAGATCGTGTTCACCGAGTTCACCTCTCGCAAGGCTCTTGACGAAAACTACAACGCTGCCGTGGGTACTGCCGGAATTCGTCGCGACACGGGCAACTGTGCCAATGCTGACCAGGCCGAATATGCGTACGAAACACGCCAAGCGAGCGGGCGAGCCCTTTGCTATCACGACCGTGGCTCGTCGTTCATCAAGTGGACCGAGGACGGGTCCCTGATGTTGGTCGCGGCAACACGGGTTGATCGGGACTACGACAAGCTCCGGAACTGGTGGGTTGGTGTGGTGGATGTGCCGCTGCCCACCCCTGAGCCCACACAAGCGCCTCCCCCGCCGCCACCACCCCCACCGCCTCCCCCTCCCCCTGCGCCAGCAGCGGACACGGCCGGGTCTGCGGTGAGGGCACAGGAGCAGGCCAGGCAGAGGGCGCAGGAGGAACAGGCCA
>JBOGEB010000150.1:4721-9230 GCA_050743125.1 Egibacteraceae bacterium | reverse complement strand
GTCGGCGAGGGAGTTGGGGTGGGCGACGGGCTCGGGGTCGGCGACGGGCTCGGAGTCGGGAACGGGGTTGGATCCGCGAATTCCGACGAGGCCGAGGTCGATCCCGGGGCACGGAGCCCTGTGAGCGCCAGCACGCCAAGGAGCAGCCCGACCACCACAAGCGCCACGCCAGCACCGATAAACACGCGATATCTCGTGCGGCTCATCTGCACCCCCTTAATGCCCTTAGGAGAATACCGCTAATAGCGGCCTATTCTAGATCTTGTCCTCCTACAAGGCCTATTTCGCCCTTTGGGGGCATCATTCCTTCCGGAAAGGGGCGGGATTCGTGCAGCAGCGATGGGTGCGCCTGTTGGGCGCCGACCTGCGCCGCTCGATCGTGTGGAATCAGCCGATGTCAGACGCGGACGATGCGCAGTCCGGCGACTCCGGTCAGCAGTTCAAGGTCATCGTCCTGGGTAACCACCGGCAGTCCGTGTGTGGCGGCGGAGGCGGCGATCCAGAGGTCGTTTACGTTCACCCGTCGTCCGGCCTCTGCCAGATGAACGCGCATGCGGGCCCAAGTCAGCGCCACCTGCTCATCGATGGGCGCGTCAAGGGTCGCCAGCCGGACCGCCCGCGTGTCCGTGTCCTTCGCGGCCAAGACTCCCGCGTGAAGCTCGGCCAGCGTCACGACCGAGATGGCCGCTTCGTCCGGCAACCGATCCTCATCGAGCGGCCGCCTACGTTCTTCAGCGATGAAGACGCTCGTGTCGAGGACCCCCGGGTGGTCATCGTATGGGACCCAGGCGGAGTCGGTGAGATTCGAACTCACGAGGGTGTTCCCACCCAACGGCCATTCCAAGACCGCGCCATAGGCCAGACTAGGCGACGACTCCAGAGGAGTTGGCGGGGGCCCACCGAGCACAGGTCCCGGCCACGCGGCAGTATAGCGGGAGCCTGATGACCCCCTCACCCAGACCAGCCCCACCGACGTCTGCCCCCGCCAGCTCGTTTGCTGGCGCATGGACGCTGTTTCACGTCCGTGGGGTGCCCGTCCGCGTGCACAGCTCGTGGTTCCTGATCGCCGCGTTCGTCCTCGTCTATCTTTACGGGCGGCTCGGGAGGGGGCTTGCGGACCACGGTTTCGGGGTCGTCCTCATCTCGTCAGCCGCCGCGACGCTGTTGTTCTTCGGCAGCATCCTCGCCCATGAGCTGGGCCATGCGCTCGCCAGCCTGGACCGCGGCATCCCGGTGTCCGGGATCACCTTGTTCCTCTTGGGCGGCGTCACCGAGTCCACCAAGGAGGCGACCTCGGCCAAGGACGAGTTCGTCGTCGTGGGGATCGGGCCGTTCATCAGCTTCGTGCTGGCCGCGCTGCTCGGGCTCGTCGCGATCGCGACGGACTCGCTCCGCCCGGTCGCGGTCGTCGCTGGCGTCCTCGGCTGGGTCAACCTCATGCTCGCGGTCTTCAACGTGCTGCCCGGCTACCCCCTCGACGGTGGGCGGATGCTGCGGTCGATCCTGTGGGGCGTGACCGGGCGGCCGCACCTGGCGACGCGCTGGGCGGCCCGGGTGGGACAGGTGTTTGCGCTCGCGCTGGGGTTGTACGGGTTGTGGGGGTTCGTCGACTCAGGGGGCGGCGCCTTCGGCGGGGTCTGGGAGGTCTTCCTCGCCTGGTTCCTGTTCCAGGGCGCCACCGAGGCGCACCGCCGAGCCCGGGCGCGTGAGCGACTCGCGAGGCGTACCGTCCGGGAGTCGATGGGCAGCGTCCCAGCGACGCTGCCACCGGACCTGCCGCTCTCCGAGGCCGTGCAGCGGGTCCATGAGCGGCCCTCGCTGCTGTGGCCGGTCGGTGCCCCGCTCGTCGGGGTGGTCGCCCTCGAGCAGATCGACGCGGTCCCGGACCACGACTGGCCCTCCACGCAGGTCGGGCAGGTCGCGCTGCCGCTCGATGGCCGCACGGTGCCGGCCGACGCGTCGATGGACGCGACGCTCGAGGCGCTGTCCACCGCCCCGGAGCACATGCTCGTCGTCACGGAGGACGGGCGCGCAGTCGGCCTGCTGACCCCCAGCCTGGTCACGGAGCAGTAGCCGTCGATGCGCCCGTCGAGGCTGGCCCTGCTGTTGCTCGCGGGCCTGCTGCTCATATCCGGGGCGGCGATCGTGCCGCTGCCGTTCTTTCTGGAGTCCCCCGGCGTCGTCCTGGGGCTCGGCGAGCGGGTGAAGGTCGACAGGCCAGGGTCCCAGCCGCTCGACGGGGACTACCTGCTCACTACCGTCTACCTCTCGCGCGGCACCACCGTGGGGGTGGTCAGCGCATGGTTCGACCCGGACATCCGGGTGCTCCGCGCCGAGGAGGTCCTGGCGCCGGGTCAGGACTCCCAGCGGTTCTTCGACCGCCAGCAGGCCCTCTTCGACGAGACCGCTGGGCAGGCCGCTGCGGTCGGTCTGCGCGCCGCCGGGTTCGACGTCGGCCCGCAGGACCTTCACGGCGACGGCGCGCTGATCGTCCAGATCGTCCCTGGCTCGGCCGCGGACGGGCTGCTCCTCCCCGAAGACGTGATCGTGCGGGCCGGCGGGGGACCCGTCGAGACCTTCGAGGGTCTGCGCGGCGCGCTCGCCGCCGCCCGCCCTGGCGACCCGGTCCAGCTGACGCTCCGCCGCGCCGGGCGCACGCTCGAGGTGGATACGCGGCCGAGGCCCGTGCCGGGGTCCCCTGACCAGCGGCCTCTCCTCGGCGTCGAGGCGCGCACCCTCAACGCGCGGATCGACTTGCCCGTGCCGGTCAAGGTCGACTCGGGCAACATCGGGGGGCCGAGCGCCGGGTTGATGATCGCGCTGACCGTCTTCGACAAGGTCGATCCCGTCGACCTCGCCCACGCTCGGCGGATCGCCGGCACCGGCACGATCGCGCTCGACGGCGGGAAGGTCGGCCCGATCGGCGGGATCCAGCAGAAGGTGCTCGCGGCCGCCCGCCAGCGCATCGACGTCTTCCTCGCCCCGGGCGAGCAGCTGGGCCAGGCCCGCGAGGGTCTGCCGTCCGGAAGCCGGATGAAGCTCGTCGGCGTCGACACGTTCGCCGAGGCCGTCGATGCGCTGAAGCGCGGCTGACGGGTCCGGTATACTCTCGCCCTCCGCCGTGGTCAGCACCGGGCGGGTGAGTGGCGAGGTCCCGTGCGACGCCGCACCGTGAACCTGGTCAGGGCCGGAAGGCAGCAGCCATAAGCGGTTCGCGGCGGGTGCCGCGGTCACACCGCGCCGCATCACCCGTCCGGTGCTGACCACGGCGTTTGACCCGGCGCATCAAGAGGCTGCAGTGTGAGAAGAACCTTGGAGGCCTGGCGCGCCTAATGGCCTACGTCTCGCTCTACCGGAAGTACCGGCCTCAGACGTTCGCGGAGATCGTGGGGCAGGCGCACGTCACGACGACGCTCGCGAACGCGGCCAGCGCCGGCCGCCTCCACCACGCCTACCTGTTCACCGGGCCGCGCGGGACCGGCAAGACCTCGACCGCGCGGATCCTCGCCAAGGCGCTGAACTGCGCGTCCGGCCCCACCGCCACCCCGTGCAACGCCTGCGCGCACTGCCAGGGGATCACCGCCGGCTCGAGCATCGACGTGATCGAGATCGACGCCGCCAGCCACGGCGGCGTCGATGACGTCCGCGACCTCCGCGACCGCGTCCCGTTCGCGCCGGTGTCCGCGCGCATGAAGGTCTACATCGTCGATGAGTGCCACATGCTCTCGACCGCCGGCTGGAACGCGTTCCTCAAGACCGTCGAGGAGCCCCCCGGCCACGTCGTCTTCGTCTTCGCCACGACCGAGCCGCACAAGGTCCTCCCGACGATCCTGTCCCGGACCCAGCGGTTCGACTTCAAGCGCCTGAGCGCGGTCGACCTCGCCGCCCACGTCGAGGCGATCGGCGCGCGGGAGGGCCTGGCGTTCGAGCCCGGCGCGGTGGAGCTCGTCGTCCGCGCGGGCGACGGCAGCGCCCGGGACACGCTGTCGGTGCTCGACCAGGTCATCGCGTTCACCGGCCCGAAGGTCACGGTGGCCGGCGTCGCCGACGTGCTCGGCGCGGTGGCGGACCAGGTGCTCGCCGACCTCGCCGACCGGATCGCCACCGGCGACGTCGCCGGGCTGCTCGTGGCGGTCGGGCGGCTCGCCGACACCGGCCAGGACCTGCGGCAGCTCGCCCGTGACGCCGTCGAGCACCTCCGCAGCCTGCTTCTGCTCCAGGCCGCCCCGGACGCGCGGCTCGTGGAGACCACCCCCGAGCGCCTCGCCCGCCTGGCCGCCCAGGCCGGCCGGCTCGGCCGGGTCCAGCTGCTCCGCGCCATCGAGCTGCTCGCCGACGCGCAAGCGCAGATGCGCCGGGGCAACACCCGGCTGCCGCTGGAGATCGCGCTGGTCAAGGCCGCGATGCCGGAGGCGTGCGGCGACGTCGCGGCGCTGGGCGCGCGTCTGGAGCGTCTCGAACGGAAAGCACCGGTCACCGCGCCCGTTGCCGCGCCCGTTGCCGCGCCCG
>JBOGEB010000150.1:0-4621 GCA_050743125.1 Egibacteraceae bacterium | reverse complement strand
CCGCGCCCGTTGCCGCGCCCGTTGCCGCGCCCGAGCCTCCCGCACCCGAAGAGCCGGAGCGCGTCGCACCGGTCGTCGCACCGGTCGTCGACCGCGCCAACCTCTCCCACCCGACCACCCTTGAAGGGACACCGCCTGGCTTAGCCCTCGACCGGGTGCGGCAGTCCTGGCCGGGGGTGCTTGACGCGGCCAAGCGGTCCAGCCGCAAGCTCGGCGCGATGCTCACCGCCGGCGAGCCGGTTGCGCTGGACGGGGACGACCTCGTCGTGCGGTTCCCGTACGCGTTCCACGCCGAGTCCTGCTCGACGGACCAGGCGCGGGCGGCGCTGCGGGCGATCTTCGCCGAGCTGCTCGGCGAGCCGCTGACGATCCGTGCCGTGGTCGCGGGCGCCGAGCCCACGGCGACCGCCCTGACGGATCCCCAGCCGGCCGACGAGGTCGCGGCCGTGCTCGAGGCGGAGGCGGCCGAGGCCAGGGGCGAGCTGCCCGACGCGCCGACTGCCCACGCGCTGGCGCTGGAGACGCTGACCAGGGACCTGGGCGCCACGATCCTCGAGCAGAACGCATAGGCTCTACGACCACGCCAACCCGCCCTAGGGCGAGAAGAACAGAACGCACCCATGAACAAGACCCACATGCTGCGTCAGGCGCAGGCCCTCCAGCGCAAGCTCGCGAAGGCCCAGTCCGAGCTCGCCGAGGTCGAGGTTTCGGCGTCGGCGGGCGGCGGCATGGTCACCGCGGTGGTGACCGGCGCCGGCGAGATCCGCAGGATCGTCATCCAACCCGATGCCGTCGACCCTGACGACGTGGAGATGCTTGCCGACATCATCGTTGCGGCGTGCAACGAGGCGCTGCGCAAGTCGAGGGACCTCGAGAACGAGATGGTCGGTGAGCTTGCTCCAGGGCTCGGTCTGCCGCCGGGGATCTTGTAGTCCATGTACGAGGGGCCGGTCCAGGACCTGATCGAGGAGCTGGGGCGGCTGCCGGGCATCGGCCCGAAGAGCGCGCAGCGGCTCGCGTTCCACCTGCTCGCCGCCGACCCCGCCGACGCCGAGCGGCTCGCCCGCGCGATCCTGGTCGTCAAGGAGAAGGTCCGTTTCTGCGCGCGCTGCTTCAACGTGAGCGAGCACGAGCTGTGCCGTATCTGCCGTGACGCCCGCAGGGACCCGGCCCTCCTCTGCGTCGTCGAGGAGCCCCGCGACCTTCAAGCGATCGAGAAGACCGGCGAGTTCCGCGGTCGCTACCACGTTCTCGGCGGGGCGATCTCCCCGATCGACGGCATCGGCCCCGACCAGCTGCACTGCAGGGAGCTGTTCGCTCGCCTAGGTGAGGAGGACGTCGCCGAGGTCGTGCTCGCCACCAACCCGAACACCGAGGGGGAGGCGACCGCGAGCTACCTCGCCCGCCTGCTCAAGTCGATGGACGTGCGCGTGAGCCGGATCGCGTCCGGCCTGCCCGTGGGCGGCGACCTCGAGTACGCCGACGAGGTCACCCTCGGCCGCGCCTTCACCGGCCGCCGCGAGCTCTAGGCCTTCACCTCGTTGAGCCGGCCGGTGGTGACGTCGTAGACGAAACCGCGGACCGAGTCTTTGTGCGGGACGAACGGGCTGGCCTTGATCCGCGCGATCGACTGGCGGACGTCCTCCTCGAGGTCACCGAACGCCTCGAGCGCGAACGCCGGCTTGATCCCGACGTCGGCTTGGACCTGTGCTTTCACGTCGTCGTCGGTGAAGGTGAGCATGCCGCAGTCGGTGTGGTGGATGAGGATGACCTCTTCGGTTCCGAGGAGGCGCTGGGAGATCAGCAGTGAGCGGATCGCGTCGTCGCTCGCGACGCCGCCGGCGTTGCGGATCACGTGGGCTTGACCTTCTTGCAGGCCGAGGATGCCGTAGACGTTGAGACGGGCGTCCATGCAGGCGAGGACGGCGACCTTGTTGCCGGGGGGCATCGGCAGGTCGCCTTTTTCGAATGCGGCGGCGTACGCGTCGTTGTTCTCCACCAGCCGGTCGGTGACGCTCATGCGATGCGGCTCCTTCTGGGTTGCGGCTCGGATTCGCTCTTGGGTTGGGCGCGGGGGAGGCGTCCGGGTGAGCCTTCGTCGGTGCCTCCGCGACACTCCCCTCCGGTGTTCGAAGCACGTTCTGAGCACCCTGCCCGGAGAACCCAGGTCAGGTCAACGGTGCATTCGGTGGAAAGACCCAGCTCGGCGCGCGCTGTCACGCTTCGCCGTACAAGCGGGGCAGGTCGACGAGGAGGGCGTCCTGTTGCTGCGCCAGTGCGGGTGCGAAGCCGGCGGCGCTGAAGCAGGCCAGGTGGCAGCCCTCCAGGTCGAGGTCGTCCCTGGCTGCCAGCAGGTCGCGGACCCGGCGCAGCCGCTCGAGGTGCTTGGCGCTCATGACCTGCCCGTACTTGGCCTCGCCCAGGACGAGGACACGCCTGCGTCCGTTCGGATGCCACTCCCCGAACGCGATGACGTCCACCTGCTGTGTGGTCCGTTTGCCTCGATCCGTGAGCACGGTGCGCCCGACGCGCACCACGGAGCCACCCAGGGTCGATGGCGGGGCGAAGCGTGCCGTCCAGGCCCGGCAGGCCTCCTCGAAGGCCGGTCCGAGCACCGCTGCGCGAAAGGTTTCTTGGACGTCGGCCCACACCCTCGCGACCGCCCCGGGCCGCATCGCCCGAGCGCCGAGTGGTAGAGCGCTTTCGCCCTGATCTCCCCGGTCCCCGGATCCTCGGCGAGCAGGTAGCGACCCTCGAAGAACAGCGGCACGGAGGGGCCGAGCACCGAACGAGCCCCCAAGAGTCGAAGTCCCCGAGGTCGGCAGGCGCGTCGCTACGCACGAACTCGCGACGGTAGGCCGGCGTCCCATCCACCACGGCGTAAACCCGGAACGCAAGCTCCGGGTCGCCGGACAACTCCCCAAACTGCGCCGCCTGCTGGTGGTCGAATGCCGTCGCCGGCCTCGAACGACGGCGGGCGTCGCGCCGTCGGCGGTGCGTGAAGATGCAGCCGCCGCCCCACCTTGCGGAGGAAGAGGCGCTCGTCGTCGTCGAGGAAGCGGACGTCGCGCAGCGGAGCGCGGCCTTGGCCGCCAGAAAATTAACGAACGCTCGCTATCATTGTTGGCGTGAGCGCCGACGTTCAGCAGCCACGACGCGGACGACCGCCTAAGGGCGAGGCGCGTGACACGCGGAGGTTGATCCTCGACGCCGCGCTGGAACGGTTCGCGCGGCGGGGGTACGCGGGGACGTCGATCCGGCAGATCGCGGGCGACGTCGGAGTCCAGCAAAGCGCGATCTACAGCCACTTCCAGGGAAAGCAGGCAATCTTCGACGCGCTGCTCGCTGAGACGGGCCCCGCGGTCGTGCTCGACTTCATGGAAACCGCTCAGGGCACGCCCGCCACGGTGATCCACGAGCTCGTCGATCGCGCGATCACCGCCTGGGCCGAGCCGCGTGCACGGTTGTTCCTCAGCGCGCTTCTGCGCGAGGGTGAGCTGGCGGCGGCGGCTGTGCGGGAGGCGGTCGAGGTGGTGCAGGGCCGGCTGGGCGCGGTGTTCTGCCAGTGGATGGACGAGGGGCTGCTGCGTGACGACTTCACGCCCGAGCACATGGTCTGGGAGCTGATGGCGCCGCTGGCCAACGTCCGTCTGCTCTACCTCCACGCGGACGCCGACGAGGACGCCGTGCGGACCGGCCGCGAGCTTGCGCGCCGACACGTGGAGTACTTCCTGACCTGCGCAGTGGAGGAACGACGATGACCGAGAAGATCACGACCCGCTGCTGCATCGTCGGCGGTGGCCCGGCGGGCGCGGTGCTGGGGCTGCTGCTCGCGCGGGCGGGCGTCCCGGTGGTGCTGCTGGAGGCCCATGACGATTTCGACCGTGAGTTCCGCGGCGACACGCTGCATCCCTCGGCGATGGAGATCCTCGACGACCTCGGGCTGGCCGAGCGGGTCCTCGCGCTGCCGCATCAGAAGGTGCCCAGGTTCGCGGTGAGCACCGAGCGGGGCGCGGTCCCGATCGCCGACTTCAGCCGCCTGCGCACCCCGTTCCCCTTCATCACCATGGTGCGCCAGGACCAGTTCCTTGAGCTGGTCACCGCGGAGGCGGCGCGCAGCCCGAACTTCCACCTGGTCATGGGGGCGCACGTGCGGGAGCTCGTCGTCACCGACGGCGTCGTCCGAGGCGTGCGCTACCACGATCGGGACGGTTGGCACGAGGTGCGGGCGCTGTTGACCGTCGGCGCTGACGGCCGCAGCTCGACGATTCGCCGGCTCGCTGGCTTTGCGCCTGTCGGCACCTCGCCGCCGATGGACGTTCTGTGGTTCGGCTGCCGCGCCGGCCTGGCGACTCGGAGCAGACCGGCGGCCGGTTCGTCGGCGGGCGCG
This sequence comes from Egibacteraceae bacterium, assembly GCA_050743125.1. Taxonomy (GTDB): domain Bacteria; phylum Actinomycetota; class Nitriliruptoria; order Euzebyales; family Egibacteraceae; genus JBOGEB01. Next base: position 231 of record JBOGEB010000150.1, on the reverse strand, counting down.
TGCTCGTCGTGCTGTACCGCGGTGACCACTGGCAGGTCGGCTACGTGTTCCCCAAGGGGACCTACCAGCGGTTGCGCGCCAGCGGCCTGGACGCCTTGCGCGCATCGATCGCCGAGGTGACCCCGGAGTTCACCGACCGATTGGGGGCGCTACGGGACTGGAAGGACGTCTCGCTGTTGTCGGTGGAGTCGAACCGCCTGCCGCGCTGGTACCGTCCGGGCCTGCTGTTGA
>JBOGEB010000149.1:7700-11112 GCA_050743125.1 Egibacteraceae bacterium | reverse complement strand
AACACGTGCGACGACGCCTCCCCCGAAATGGTAGACAAAGCACCCCCGATGACGCATAGTGGATGGGCATTTCATACTGCGGAAGGATGGGAGCTTGTTCGAGATGATGGAGTCGCGCCGAGGACTCCGCCGATATCAGGTGCGCATCGTCGAGCAGGTCGGTCCGCAGGGCGCCCACATCGCGATGCCCGAGCGCTCCGGCGGTCCGGTCGTCGGCGTCGAGCTGATCCGGTGCCTGGAGCAGCCCGCGGTCGTGTTCGCGCCGACCGTTGCGGCGCAGCTCGGTTGGCAAGACGAGCTCGCCTGCTTCACCGACCCCGCCGTGATGACCACCCTCGACCCACACGTGCCCGCGCCGATCACGCTGCTCTCCTACTACGACCTGCAGACCGCCGAGGCCGCGTCGGCGCTGCTCTCGGACCTCGCGGTCGACACCTGGGCAGCCGAGCTCGTCACCGCGGGACGGGCACGCGACGAGGTGGCCGCGCGTCACCGCATCGACCGCGCCAAGGCGCACAACCCACGGAAGTTCGAGCGCACGATCGCGCGACGGCACGAGCAGCTCGCCGCGAGGCTCCTGCACGGACCGACGTCGGACCTCGAGCGCCATCTGTCGCCCATGGCGCAGCAACTCGTCGAGACGCTGGTCGCCCATTACGTCCGCGTGATCGTGCTGGACGGCTGCGACCAGCTCCGCGCTGGGTGGGCCTTGGCCCTGCGCTGCCTCGCGCATCGGATCGCCGCCGAGAACGGCCCGCCGACCGTGATCGGCCTGTCCACCGTGCCCCACAACGTTCCCGGGGCGCACCGGTACTGCCGGCGTCTGATCGGTGGGCACGACCTGTCTCCGCCCGCGCCTGCCTTGGTGCACGAGGGTGCGATCGTCCCGTACCGGGACCTCGTCCACTTCGTCCCCACAGCGCCCGAGAAGGCCCGAGCCGCGGCCGAGGTCCTCGCGCGGGAGCACGCCGCCTGCCCAGGGCGGCTCCGGGCCGTAGCGCTGACCGAGGGTGAGTCCGAGAGCCGGGACGTCTTGCGCGCGCTCTTGGCCGACGAGCGCGCATGGGGGCTCCGCCCGGTGCTCGTCACGCGGGACGGCCTGGAGATCGAGTCGAGCAGGGCCGAGGGCCTACGCACCTCCTGCGCCGCCATCCTGCGCCGCCTCGAGCTGCACGCGTGCTGCTGGACATCCGAGTCGACGGTGCCGGGCATACGCGTCCTCGCCGGGAAGGGCCCGGACTGGTCCGCTCGGACGGTGGCGACGCTTGGGGCCTGGGCGCTGGACAGCGGAACGACGCGCTGCCTGGTCAGCACGGCCGACGACACGGTCGGCCAGGCCTTGGACACGGCGGCGGTCGACACCCTCGTCGACCTCACCAGCCGCCCCACGGTGACCGCGGCCCAGCTGCGTGGCCGGGCGCTGCGTCTTGACGAGTCGGTACCTGACAAAGTCGCCCACGTCTGGCACGTGGTCGCCTGCGACCGGGAGGACGCCCCCGACGATCTCCGCCTGTTCGTCCAGCGGTTGGAGGACCGCTGGGGGCTCGCGCTCACCGAGCCCAGGGGGCGAGCGGTTCGAGGGGCCGCGGCGCTCGACTACACGTTGGCCAGCGGCGCGTTCAGCGCCGTCGACTACCGCTGGCTCACCATCCGGTGCCTCGGCGAGATCGGCGGCCGCGAGGCCTGCCGTCGCCAGTGGGCGCAGGGAACACCGGCGGGCGTCGGGGCCGTCGCGAGCGTCGACACGACCCAGGTCGCCCAGCCCAGACGCCTGCGGGAGCTCTTTCCTCGACTCGCCATGCCGCCCGTCCTCGCGGCGCTGCTGCTCATGCTCCTGCTGCTCGCCGATCCGGCGATGCTCGAGGGCCAGGCCGCGGGATGGCTGTGGCTGGCTGTCCAGGGCGCCGGGCTCGCCATCGCGGCGCTCGTCGGCATGAGCGCCCGGCGGGCGTGGCGGGTTCTGCGTGCCGCGCGCGGCGCGGTGGAGTCCAGGCTCCTCGCGCGTGGCCATGCGGTCCTCGACGCGCTCAGGGACAGCGGCCACCTCAGTCCCCACCTGCGCGCGGGCTCCGTCCGGGTCCGCCGCGCGGGGCAGCGGTACGAGCTGGCCGTCCAGGACGGGTCGAGGCGGGACGCGCAGGTGTTCGCGACCGCGCTGGCCGAGACGCTCTCACCGCCACGCGGGCAGCGCCACGTTGTGGCCGCGGGCTCCCGCCCCGTCCCGGTCCCCAGGGTCTTGTCCGCTCACCCGGAGCTGTTCCTGCGGGCGTGGCGCCGCCATGGCGGCGTGGGACGCCTTGCGGAGGCTCCACCCCCCTCCGTCGGGCCGGGCGCCGTCGCGTTCGAGCTGTGGGACACCGACCTGCCGGGGTCCCCGGCCGCGCAGGGTCGGCCAGCTGGAGCGCGGCGCAGACGGCGCGGCAGTGTTGCGTCCTCAAGCGGTCGGCCCCGCCTGCTCGAGCAGCCCGCGCGGACCGCTGCGTACGATCCGCCGCTCGGCCGGCACGCCCAAGTCGGCCTCGGAGATCTGGCTCGCGTGGGCGGTGACCGCCGCCCACTTGGCGATGAGCACGGGTAGTCGCGGGAGGCGCCGGGCACTGGCAAGCTGCGACGAGGCAGCCGCGATCACCCTGAGCCGCTGGCGGTGTAGGCGGGTGGGAGGCGAACAGCAGCAGACCTCCTGCCGCGGCCAACACCGCACGCGGCAACCTTGCGGTCCCGCATGCTCCGGGCCTGCCCTGCCATCCGGCTGCCGAGCGCGGCTGGCGGGGCAGGGCCGTCTTGCGTCCTTGCACCCCACCTGGGGAGGGATAGGATGGCCGGCATGGATGCTCAACAGCGTGCGGTTGCCAACCGCCTGAAGACCGCCCGCGGCCACCTGGGCGGGGTGATCGCGATGATCGAGGACGAGGCGTACTGCCCTGACGTGATGAAGCAGCTGTCTGCGGTGCAGGGGTTGCTGGAGGGCGCGAGCCGGTTGGTGCTGCGCCGGCACCTGGAGACCTGTGTCGCCACGGCGATGCGCGAGGGCCGTACCGAGGAGATCGTCGACGAGCTGATGGAGACGCTCAAGTTCGACCGGCACGTGTTCCGCCCAGCGCCCGCGGCCGGCGCGCACGACCCAGACGAGCGCACGGAGGCGACCGGATGACCGACCACGCCAACCTCCCCCACCCGCTCACCCTTGACGGAAGGGTGGACCAATGATCACTAGCGAGACCATCACCGTCCCGGAGATCCACTGTGACCACTGCAAGCGGGCGATCGAGGGCGCGCTCAGCCCGCTCGACGGGGTGAACGCGGCGACCGTCGACGTCCCCGCAAGGCAGGTGACGGTCACGTACGACGCGGACACGGTCAGCCGCGACGCGCTGATTCAGGCGATCGAGGACCAGGGCTACGAGGTCCCTGG
>JBOGEB010000149.1:0-7600 GCA_050743125.1 Egibacteraceae bacterium | reverse complement strand
GGACCGGATAGGGCGGCCACGATGAGCGACACGGCAGCGAGGAGCAGGCCGCGGACGCTGGACTTCGACGTGACGGGGATGACCTGCGGGTCGTGCGCGGCGCGGGTGCAGCGCGTGCTCGGCCGCCAGCCGGGCGTGGCCGAGGCGGAGGTGAACTTCGCCACCGGCAAGGCGCACGTCGTGCTCGACGGGGACGGGGCCGACGTTGAGGCGCTCGGTCAAGCCGTCGAGCGGATCGGCTACGGGTTGGTCCAGGCCGGCCAGCAGGTCAAGGGCTCGCCGCAGGACGACCACGAGGAGGCATTGGAGCGCTCGTGGTTGCGGCGGGTGGTGATCGCCTGGCCGCTGTCGCTGGTCGTGATGTCCATCGCGTTCTCTCCTGCCCTGATGGAGCAGCCGTGGGCGCCTTGGACTCAGTTGGCGCTCACCACGCCGGTCCAGCTCTACGTCGGCTGGCCGTTTCTGCGCGAGGCGGCCCGCAGGGCGCGGCGGCTCACGGCGAACATGGACACGCTGATCGCGATCGGCACGCTCGCGGCCTACCTGTTCTCAGCGGTCCAGCTGCTCGCGGGCGGCCATCTCTACTTCGAGACCGCCGCGCTGCTGATCGCGTTCCTCGTGCTCGGCCGGTACTTCGAGGCCCGCGCCAAGCGCAAGGCCGGCAAGGCGATCCGCGCGCTGCTCGAGCTGGGGGCCAAGGAGGCCCGGCTGATCCGCGACGGGCAGGAGGTCATGGTGCCCGTCGACCAGGTGCGGGTCGGCGACCTCATGCGCGTGCGCCCGGGCGAGAAGATCCCCACCGACGGGGAGGTCGTCGAGGGCGCGTCGGCGGTGGACGAGTCGATGCTGACCGGCGAGTCGGTGCCGGTGGACAAGAGCGCCGGCTCGCCGGTCGCGGGCGCGACGGTGAACACGAGCGGGGCGCTCACCGTGCGCGCGACGGCGGTCGGCTCACAGACGGCGCTGGCGCAGATCGTGCGGCTGGTGTCCGAGGCCCAGGCCGGCAAGGGGCAGGTGCAGCGGCTCGCCGACCGCATCTCCGCGATCTTCGTGCCGACCGTCATCGTCCTCGCCGCGCTGACGTTCGCCGGCTGGTGGCTGCTCGCCGGCGACCCGGTCAAGGGGCTGATCGCGGCGGTGGCCGTGCTGATCATCGCCTGCCCGTGCGCGCTGGGGTTGGCGACGCCCGTGGCGATCATGGTGGGGACCGGCCGCGGCGCGCAGATGGGCATCCTGATCAAGGGCGTGGAGATGCTCGAGCGCACCCGCCGGATCACCACGGTCGTGTTCGACAAGACCGGCACCTTGACCAAGGGCGAGATGTCGCTCACCGACGTGGCCCCGGCCGAGCACACCAGCGAGGCCGAGCTGCTGCGCCGCGCCGGCGCGGTCGAGGCGGACAGCGAGCACCCGATCGGCCAGGCGATCGCCACCGCCGCCCGCGACCAGGCCGGCGACCTGCCCAAGGTCCGCGGCTTCGAGGCGGTGGCGGGGCACGGCGTTCGGGCTGAGGTCGCGGGTGAGGGCGCTGACGGGCGGGGATCCGAATGGGTCACGGTGTGGGTGGGGCGGCGCAAGCTGGCCGCCGAGGCCGGCCTCGTGCTGCCCACTGCGCTGGACGAGGCAGCCGAGCGCCTGGAGGGTGAGGGCAAGACCGCGGTGTTCGCCGGCTGGGACGGCGAGGTCCGCGGGCTGCTCGCGGTGGCCGACACGGTCAAGGACGGCGCCGCCGAGGCGGTCGACCAGCTCCACCGCATGGGCCTGGCCGTGGCGATGATCACCGGCGACAACGCCCGTACCGCCGAGGCGATCGCCGCCCAGGTCGGCATCGACCGGGTGCTGGCCGAGGTGCTGCCGTCCGACAAACAGTCCGAGGTCGCGCGGCTGCAGGCCTCCGGTGAGGTGGTGGCGATGGTCGGCGACGGCGTGAACGACGCACCGGCGCTCGTGCAGGCGGACCTGGGGATCGCGATCGGCACCGGCACCGACGTGGCGATCGAGTCGAGCGACCTGACGTTGATGCGCGGCGACCTGGAGGGCGTGGCGACCGCGATCGAGCTGTCGCGCCGCACGTACCGGACGATCCTGGAGAACCTGGGCTGGGCGTTCGGGTACAACAGCGCGGCGATCCCGCTGGCCGCGTTCGGGCTGCTGAACCCGGTCATCGCGGGCGCCGCGATGGGCTTCTCGTCGGTCAGCGTGGTCACGAACTCGCTGCGGCTGCGCCGCTTCGGCAGGGGCCGGGCCCGGCGCACCGATTCTGCGCCGAAGAGGCCGCCGGCGTCCCGTGAGAAGGAGGGGCCCGGCCGGGAGCAGGACCGGCGGGACTCCGTGTCCACCGGCGGGACGGGACCCCGAGTCGACGGGTGGCGCAAGACCTCGTAGACGCCCGCCCCGCCGGTTGCAGCTTTCCACCCACCTGCCCACCCGCCGGCAGCGGGCAGGTGGAATGCTGAGCGTAGTCAACGCCACGACGAGGAGGGTACGGATGAAGCTTGCCAGCCCAGAGTTTTCCGACCAGGGCCGGATCCCGCAGCGGTTCACGTGTGAGGGGCAGGACCTCTCGCCGCCCTTTGCGTGGAGCGAGGTTCCCGAGGGCAGCGCCACGCTGGCCCTGACCTGCGTGGACCCTGACGCACCCCGCGGCACCTTTGTGCACTGGGTCCTGTGGGGCCTGGATCCGTCGACGGGCAGTCTGTCTGCCGGCGAGGTCGCAGCCGGCGCCGGCCAGGGCCGCAACGACTTCGGACGGCGAGGGTACGGCGGTCCATGCCCCCCACCTGGGCACGGCACGCACCATTACCAGTTCACGCTGTACGCCCTGCGATCACCGCTCACGCTGGCAGACGGCGCGACGATCGCTGAGCTGCGCCAGGCTATGGAGGGCAACGTCCTGGCAGAGGCAGTCCTGGTCGGCACCTACGAGCGCTGAGCGCGTCGCCGTCACCGCGTCGCGGTCACCCCTGCGCTGCGGCGAGGCGCTTGAGCGCGCTGCGGTCGACCTTGCCGAGGTGGGTGCGGGGCAGCCCGGCGAGGAGCACGACGCGGCGTGGGTGTTTATAGGGCTCGAGCCGCTCCAGGCAGTGGCGTTGCAGCGCGGCCTCCAGCCCTGGACCAGCGACGCCTGGATCAGCGGCGCCTGGGTCAGCGGCGACCACGAACGCGACCGGCTTGACCAGGCCTGAGGGGTCACCGACGCCGACGACGGCGGCCTCGGTGACCGCGGGGTGCTGCAGCAGGCAGCTCTCCACCTCGGCGGGCAGCAGCCACTTGCCGCCGACCTTGAGGGCGTCGTCGGCCCGACCGGCGTAGAAGAGGAACCCGTCGGGATCGCGGCGCGCCAGGTCACCGCCGACGAACCACTCGCCGCGGAACGCCTCGGCGGTCTTGGGCAGGTCCTGCCAGTAGCCGAGCGCGCGCGAGCCTCCCCGCACCCACAGCCGGCCGACGTGGCCGTCGGGCAGGTCACGGCCGTCGTCGTCGCGGACCCGCACGTCGAAGCCGGGCACGGACCGGCCGAGGCTGCCCGGCCGGACCGCCCCGAGGGTGTTGCTGACGAAGATGTGCCACATCTCGGCCGTGCCCAGGCCGTCGAGCAGCTCGACCCCGAACGTCGCCTTCCAGCGCTCGTACAGCGGCGGCGGCAGCGCCTCGCCCGCCGAGGTCGCGAACCGCAGGCAGGACAGGTCCTGTTGGGCCGCCTCAGGGTGGGCCACCAGGTCAGCGACCATCTTCGGCACGTTGACGAGGATGGTCGGGCGGTGCCGGCGGATCTGGGCGAACACCACGTCGGCGGTCGGGTGCTCGGGGTACAGCGCCGCCGAGGCCCCGACGGCGAACGGGAAGAACAGGTTCGAGCCCGTGGCGTACCCGAAGTACAGCTTCGGCACGGACAGCGTGACGTCGGTCTCGCGGTAGCCGACCGCCTGCTTGGCGTACCGCTCGGTCGTGTTCGCGAAGGAGGCGTGGGTCTGCACCACGGCCTTCGGGCGTCCGGTGGTCCCGCCCGAGAACAGCCAGATCGCCGGGTCGTACCGGTGCGTGGCGACGATCTCCAGCTCGTCAGGCACGTCGAGCGCGTCGTCCCCGGCGACCAGCAGGCGTGGCCCTTGACCGGCCTCGGCTGCAGCGGCCTCGAGCAGCTCGACGGCTCCCGCGCTTACGACGGCCGCCGAGGCCCGGGCGCAGCCGAGGATGGTGGCGAGGCTCGAGACCGGCAACCCCGGGTTCACCATCACCACGACCGCGCCGAGCTTGAGGATGCCGAACAGCGCGCCGGCGTACTCAGCGCCGTCGGGTAACGCGAGGAGCACGCGCTCCTCCTGGCGCACGCCCAGAGCCCGCAGCGCGTTGCCGAACCGGTTGGCGAGCCGGTCGACCTCGGCGTAGGTCAGGTCGCGGTCCGCCAGCCGGAGCGCGACCCGGTCGCCGCGGCCTTCGCGCAGGCGGGCGGCCAGAAAGACGTCGGCAATGTTGAGGGATTCGGACGGCAACACCACCTGCAAGCGTACGGTTGTGGGGTCATGACCGCGTGTGGGGCGCCGCTCTATTACTGGGACTATCTGCAGCTGGACCGGCTGCTCGACTGCCAGCGTCCGGTCAGCGCTCGGCGCGGCGAGCCGGCGCACGACGAGCTGCTGTTCATCGTCGTCCACCAGGCGTTCGAGCTGTGGTTCAAGCAGATCCTGTTCGAGCTCGACGCGGTACTGGAGGTGATGGGACAAGACGTCGTCCCGGAGAAGGAGATGGGCCAGGTGGTCGCCCGCCTGGGCCGGATCACGACCGTCCAGCGTCTGCTGCTCGATCAGATCGACGTGCTGGAGACGATGACGCCGCTGGATTTCCTGGACTTCCGCGACGAGCTGATCCCCGCGTCGGGGTTCCAGAGCGTGCAGTTCCGGCTGATCGAGAACACGCTCGGTCTGCGGCCAGGTCAGCGGCTGAAGATCAGCGGGTCGCCGTATCTGCGCGTGCTCAGCGACGAGCACGCCCGCTGGCTGGAGGCGTCCCAGGCGCGGCCGTCGCTGCTCGACCGCGTCGAGCGCTGGCTGGAGCGCACGCCGTTCCTCCACTTTGGCGACTACGACTTCTGGCGGTCCTACCAGCAGGCGGTCGAGGGAATGCTCGCCAGCGAGCGGCGCGTGATCGAGGGCCATCCCAACCTGGACGGCCAGGGCCGAGCCGAGCAGCTCGCAACGCTTGCGCAGACGGTCGCGAGCTTCGCGGCCGTGTTCGACGCCGACCGCTACGCCGAGCTGGTCACCCGCGGCAAGCGGCGGCTGTCGCACCAGGCGTTCCTGGCGGCGCTGCTCGTCAACCTCTACCGCGACGAGCCGATCTTCCAGCTGCCGTTCCGCCTGCTGGTCGCGCTGGTCGACATCGACGAGGGGTTCACCGCGTGGCGTTACCGGCACGCCCTGCTCGCCCATCGCATGATCGGGGGGCGGATCGGCACGGGCGGCACGGCCGGCCATGCGTACCTGGAGGCCGCCGCGCGCCAGCATCGGGTGTTCGGCGACCTGTTCGACCTGCCGACGTTCTTCATCCCGCGCTCTGCCCTGCCCACGCTGCCGCCCGAGGTGTCCGAGCAGATGGGCTTCCGTTACCGCGGCGGACCCTGATCAGTGAGCTCCAAGCGGCACTTCACGCGCTTTCTCGGCAGCGACCCGGAGCGGCTGCACGTCGCCGCGCACAGCCACCACCCGTGGCCGGACGTGACGTTCGAGGCGCAGCAGCGCGCGTGGCTCGACGCCGCCGCGCTGCACGACGACAAGTGGGACGTGCTGCTCGGCGAGGTCCTGCCCCAGGCGCGCAGGCACGTCGCCCGCCAGCTGGGCCTGTCCGATCCCGCGACGGTCGCGTTCGCGCCGAGCACCCACGAGCTGGTGCTGCGGCTGCTGTCGTGCCTGCCCGTGCCGACGCGCATCCTGACCACGGACAGCGAGTTCCACAGCTTCGCCCGGCAGGCGCGCCGGCTGGAGGAGGCCGGGCTCGCGGTCGTGCAGCGCGTGGCGGCCGAGCCGTTCGCGACCTTCGCCGAGCGCTTCGTGGCTGCGGCGGCGCGTGGCGGCCACGACCTCGTGCTCTTCAGCCAGGTGCACTTCAACTCCGGGTTTGTGGTCACCGATCTCGAGGCGCTCGTCGCTGCGGTGCCCGCTGACGAGACGTTCGTGGTCATCGACGGCTACCACGGGTTCATGGCGCGCCCGACCGACCTCGCCCCGATCGCGGGCCGGGCCTTCTACCTGGCCGGCGGCTACAAGTACGCGATGGCCGGTGAGGGCGCCTGTTTCCTGCACTGCCCGCCCGGGTACGGCGAGCGGCCGGTCAACACGGGCTGGTTCGCGGGCTTCGGGGATCTCGCCAAGCCGGCCCAGCCCGGGCGGGTGGGCTACGCGCGGGACGGCTCGCGCTTCCTGGGCGCGACGTTCGACGCGACCGGGCTGTACCGGTTCAACGCGGTCCAACGGCTGCTCGGCGAGCTGGGCCTGTCGGTGGCCGCCATCCACGCCCACGTCCGCGGGCTGCAGGCGCGTTTCCTCGACCGGCTGGACGCGCTGGACCTGCCCGGGCTGGGCCGCGCCACGCTCGTGCCGCCCCCCGAGACGCCCGAGCGGGGGCATTTCCTGACCTTCCGCCTGCCTGAGGCGCGCGCGGTCTCCGAGCGGCTGCGCGCCCGCAAGGTCATCACCGACTACCGCGACGACCGCCTGCGCGTCGGCTTCGGCGTCTACCACGACGAGGCCGACATCGACGAGCTGTGCGCCCGTCTGGTTGTTTCGCGGACACTTTGGTCCACCAGGTGAGCCAAAGCGTCCACGAACGCGAGCGCCGACGTCGGCGTCGGCGGGTGGACGCCTTCGCCGCCAGCCGCTACGAGGACCGCTCGACCGCGCTCCGGCAGCTCGTCGATTTCGCGTTGCGGGAGCTGCAGAAGCGCGACGCCTTGGAGGCGTACCAGGCCGGGCGGGTCACGTTGCGCGAGTTCGCCCGCGGGCTGGGGCTGGATGTTTGGCGCGCCCACGATCTGCTCCGCGCCGAGGGCGTCCCCGTCGCCCAGGGCGTGCGAAGCGAGACCCGTGCTGCGCTTGAGGCGACGCTTCGGGACGACTTGTTTCGTGGACACTTTGGTCCACCAGGTGAGCCAAAGCGTCCACGAACGCGAGCGCCGGCTCAGCCTGGGTCGGGGATGACGGCGACGGCGACGAGTTCCACCAGGGCGGCGGGGTCGAGCAGGCGGTCGACGCCGAGGAGGGCCATCGGGGGGTAGTGGGTGCCGAACAGGGCGCGGTAGGCGGTGCCGATCGGTTCCATCGCGGCCCGGTAGGCGTCGACGTCGGTGACGAAGATCTGCAGCGAGACGAGGTGCTCGGGGGCGGCGCCGGCCGCTTCGAGGGCCAGGGCGACATTGCGGGCGGCGGCGGTGAACTGCTCCTGGATCGTCTCGCCCGCGATGGCGCCGTCCGGTTGGTGGGCGGTCTGGCCGGCGAGGAACACGAGCCGCCCGGGCGCAGCCAGCGCGACGTGGGAGAAGCCGACCGGCGGGGCCAGACCCGCGGGGTTGCGCAGCACATGGGATTGTGGGGGGCTCCCCCCGGCC
>JBOGEB010000148.1:0-11120 GCA_050743125.1 Egibacteraceae bacterium | reverse complement strand
CAGCTGCGTGACGCCCTGGCCGACGAGGTCGCCAGCCGCCAGTCGATCCTCGACGCGCGCGAGCGGGAGGTGCTGGAGAACCACCTCATCGGCGAGGTCTCGGCCCACCTCCACGACCTGCTGCGGGCCGGCGAGCAGTGGGTCACCCAGGTCAACACCGAGCTCGCGGCCAACCCGATGAGCACCGGCATGGCGCTGCGGTTCGCCTGGCGGCCGGCGCCGAACGGCCTGCCCGAGGCGCGCGCCCGGCTGCTGCGCGCCGGCGGGACCTGGTCGCCGGTCGAGCGGCAGGCCCTCGGCGCGTTCCTTCAGGAGCAGATCCGCGCGGTCCGGGCCGCCAACGACACCGGCACCTGGCAGGAGCACCTCGCGGTCGCGCTCGACTACCGCACCTGGCACGCCTTCGACATCGAGCGCCGCCAGGACGGCGACTGGAAGCGGCTCACGCGGCGGACGCACGGGACCGGCTCCGGCGGCGAGAAGGCGATCGCGCTCACGCTGCCGCAGTTCGCCGCCGCCGCGGCGCACTACCGCAGCGCCGACCCGCACGCGCCGCGGCTGATCCTGCTCGACGAGGCGTTCGTCGGCGTCGACGCGGACATGCGCAGCAAGTGCATGGGGCTGCTCGCCGCGTTCGACCTCGACTTCGTGATGACCAGCGAGCGCGAGTGGGGCTGCTACGCCACCCTGCCCGGCGTGGCGATCTGCCAGCTCGCGACCCGGCCGGGGATCGACGCGGTCGGCATGACCCGGTGGGTGTGGAACGGCCAGCAGCGCGTCCGCGCCGACGTCACGCCCGTCCCGGCGGCGCCGCCCGCCCCGGACGCTTCGGACCCTGGCGCACCTGAGCCCGACACGCAGCTGCAGCTCGCGTGACGGCGGGGCCGGGCGCCGAGGATCGGCTGCGGGCGACGCTCGGCACGCCGGAGTTGGCGTGGCTCGTCGCCCGGGTGCGCCAGCGGCTGGAGCGCGGCCGGGCGGTCCGCGGAACCGCCGCCCTGCGCGACGCGACCAGCGCGCAGCGCGCCGCAGTGGAGGCCCTGCTCGGCCGCACCCCGCGCGCGGGCGCGACGCTGACCGTCGACCTCGCAGAGCTCGACGAGCTGATCCGCCACTCCGAGCTCGCCGACAGCCTGGCGGACGCGGTGACGCGCCTCGGCGGCCCGGTCACCGACCGCGCCGCGCTCGCCGCCCGCTCCGAGCAGTCCTGGGCCGCCGCCGTCACGGCAGCAGCGGCCCGCATCGGCGACCGCGCGCCGCTGCAGGCGTGGCTCGCGGACGTCACCGCCACCGGGCTGCTGCGCCGCGCCGCCCGCGGCGACCCCGCCGCAGGCGCCCGCCTGCTCGACCAGGCGCTCACCGTCGCCGACCGGCTGCCAGCCGCCGGGATCCCGCTCGCCGAGCTGGCGGCCGGAGCGCTCGGCGACAGCCACGCGCTGGACCGCGGCCGCCCGGCCGGCGGCCTGGCGATCCGCGCCGCCGCCCGGCTCGGCGGCGTCGACCTCGACGCGGACGGCAACGACCGCCGCGACGCGTGGGCCGCGGTCGGCGTGTGCTGCGACGAGCTCAGCGCCCCGGTCCTCGTCCTGGGCCTGCGCGCCGACGACCGCTCGCTGACCGGCCGCGTCCTCGCGCTGCACGCCGACGCCGGCGAGCCGGCCCGCCTCAGCCTGGGCCAGCTCCTGCGCCACCCGCCCCAGCTCACACGGGCGGTGACCGGCGCGCAGGTGTTCGTCTGCGAGAACCCCGCGGTGGTCGCGGCAGCCGCCGCCCGGCTCGGCGCTTCCACCGCCCCGCTGGTCTGCGTCGAGGGCCAACGCAAGACCGCCGCCCGCGTGCTCCTCGACCTCCTCAACGCCGCCGGGATCGAGCTCGCCTACCACGGCGACTTCGACTGGGGTGGCCTGCGCGTCGCCAACGTCATCGTCCGCGACCACGCCGCCCGCCCCTGGCGCTTCACCACCGCCGACTACCAAGCCACCACGGGCGGCGCCCCGCTGCACGGCACCCCGGTCGCCGCCCGCTGGGACCCCGCCCTCGCCCCCGCCCTGACCCGCACCGGCCGCGCCGTCCACGAAGAGCAAGTCCTGGGCGGCCTCCTCGACGACCTCACCCACCGGGCAGGTCATTCGACTCAGGGCGTCTGCTGAGGATGCTCGGGCGGCGGCTGACGGGTTCCGCGGGACGGTCGCCCGTGATGTCGCGGCGTTGCGCCGCGCGGCTGAGGAGTTGGACGAGGCGACCCACATGTTGCGACGGCACGCCGAAAGCGTCCGTGAGCGGACCGCGCAGATCCGGGCGGTCGAGGACGCGGTGACCGGCTGGTCCGCCGGCCAGGTCCGCCATGCGGGGCGGGCTGCCGCTGCGCTGGCGGACCCGCCGTGGACGGGCTGGCCGTGGACGCCGCACAACCTGCCCGCTCCTGGGGACCGGCAGTGGCTCGACGTGGGCGAGTTCCTTCGACGCCGCGGAGTGCCCTGGTGAGCGCGACCAGGGCCGACAAGCGCCCCCGCCGGCTGGTGCTGTCCACAGCCGAGTTGGAGTTGCTGGGTCGCCGGGCCGGCGGCATCGAGCGGGCGCTACAGACGTCGAGGAGCGGGTGGCGTTCGCTGACGCGGTCGAGACGCTTGCTGGCCGCGGCGTCGTGCAGCCTGACCCGTCCGGTGACCCGCTCGCCTGCGAGGTGCGCCCCTCGGCCCTCGCCAACCTCTGGGTGCTGGAGCACGCGGAGGTGTTGCTGCGGACGCGCGCCCGGTACGGCATCACCTCGGTGCGCGCGGCCCACGCCGTTGCGGGGCCGTACGGCGCCGGCCTTGTCCGTCTCGACGAGCGCGCGGTGAAGCTGTCGTTCTTCTGTCGTTCTTCGCGCTGGGCAGCCTGCGGTGGGAGCCCGGCCGTGTCGTCTCGGAGATCCGGACCGCTGTGGAGCCTGGAGCGCGCGTGGACACCGTGGTCAGGCTGGAGGCGCTCGAGCAGGTGGGTCCCGCCTTCGCCTCGGGTGGGGACGACCTGGTCTGGAGACTCGCGTCTGAGCTGGGCTTGGACCCTTGGAGGTGAGCGCGGCGCGCGCCCTGGACCAGCAAGTCGCCGGGGTCCTGCACTGCCTGGTGCTCGGTCCGCCGTCCACGCCGGGCGTAGAGGTGCGCGTCGGGCAGGTGGTGTGGTTCGCCACGCCGGACGGGTGGATCGGCGCCGCGCCCGAGCCGGGACCGGACGGTGAGCGGCTGGTCCGGCTGGTCGCTGTCGAGCGCAAGGACGTCGGGGCGTGGGTCGCCCCGCTGATCGGAGGGAAGCTGCGATGACCGGGGCCTCAGGGCAACACCTCGATCTCACGGTGCGCGGGGGGACCGGCGGCATCACCGCTCAGCTGGACGACATGGAGGCCGCGGCCAAGCTGATCGACCACGTCAGCCTCGAGCTGCTCGGCGTGGCGGCTTCATGCCACGGCTTCCTCGCGTCGGCGGACCTGGCCGCCTCCGCGGCGCTCGACCCGGTGGGCGCGGCGCGGTTCGTGGCGACGCTGCTCGCCGCGCTCGACGGAGCCGGCGGGCTGACCGCGACGGCGGCGGGTATCGGGCTGCACGCCGTCAAGCTGCGGGCTGCCGTGGTGGCCTACCGCGCCGCCGACGAGATGGCCGCCAACCTGCTGCAGACGCGAAGGTTCCTGCAAGGCGCAGTGGCGTTGCCGGGGCTGCTCCTCGGAAGCGCCGGCTGGTACGGGGCAGAGAACGTGACCGGCCGCGACCCGGGGACCGACCTGCAACGGCTGCTCACCGACCACCCAGGCATCGTGGACGAGGTCGTCGGCAGCGCCCCCGGCTTCATCGCCACCCTGTCCAGCCTGTTCGGACAGCCTGTGGACGGGGTGTTCCGGTTCGCCACGGGCAAGACTCTGTTCCCGACCACGGTCGCTCAAGGCGCCGGCCTGCTCGGCCTGCTCTACCCCGACGGCCGCCCGGTCGTGAACGATCTCGGCCTCGATAAGGCCCAGCCGTTCATGACCCGGCCTCCGCGGACCTTCGGCGATCTCATGGCCGCCCTCAACTACCGCAACAACCAGGCCCAGGGACAGATCGACGTCCGGATCGTCGAGCGCACGCTGGCCGACGGCTCGGTGCGGCGCAGCTACATCGTTGACATCCCCGGCACCAAGGACTGGCAGCTCAACCCCGCCCAGGACCGGACCTACCTGAACGACCTCGGCACGAACTTGCGCGCCCTGTCCGGCGATGTGACGTCGTACGAGCACGGGGTTGAGGAGGCGCTGCGGCGCGCCGGCGCGAAGCCGGGCGATGCGGTGATGCTGGTCGGTCACAGCCAGGGCGGCATGGTCGCCGTACGCGCAGCGAACGACTTCGTGGCCAGCGGCAGGTTCAACGTCACCCATGTAGTTACTGCGGGCTCGCCTGTGGCCGGTATGCCGGTCCCCCGCTCGGTGCAGGTGCTGTCGTTGGAGAACGAGCATGACATCGTTCCTCACCTCGACGGACAGGACAACCCGGACGCCTCCAACTGGATCACCCTGACCTTTGACCGCCAGCTCGGCACCGTAGGAGCCAACCACGGAATCGTCCGGTCGTACCTGGTGGGCGCCAAAGGGATCGACGGCAGCAGCGACCCGTCAGTGCAGGCATACCGGGGCAGCGCCGATGCGTTCTTCGATGGTGACCGTGTGACCAGTAATGCGTATCAGGTCATCCGAGACACGTCGTGATACACGCCAGCGACCCGACCGGGCCGATCAGGTACGGTGATGGAAAGAGGAAGAGCAGAATGGGTCTGCGCAATGGGGGTGCGACGATCGCGTTGACTGTGGCGCTGACCGTTGTCCTCGCCGGCTGCTCCCTGTCCGGACGCTCCCAGCAACAGGCCAAGCAGCAGGTACGCAACGACGCTGCGGTCGCCGCGGTCCACGACACGCTCGCGGAGACTCCCGGCGTCGTGAAGGTGAACATCGGCTATTCCAACTACATCACCAACCCCGGCGCCGCACAGGCTATCCTCACCGTCGAGCGTGGCACTGACCTTGAGCGCTTCGCCGACCTCGTCGTCGAAGCGGTCTGGCGTAGCCAACTCGACCCGCTCGAGTCCATCACGGTGGGCGTAGGTGACAACCAGAACAGTAGCCCGGGCCTAGGGCGCATCTACGACGTGGTCGACAAAGCGGCCGAGCTCAAGGCGAAATACGGACCGCGGCCGGTAATGCCCAGCTGACCGCGCTCGCGAATCCCGCGGCCGTGCGAATTCAGGCCGCGTCGGCCGGCATGAGCCCGCAGCAAGCTGACGGAGGGTCGCTGAGTCCCTGGCCTCCGACGACCCGGAAGAGCTGGCGGCCATCCTCGAAGTGGCGCTCGGCCGCGCCACCGAGCGCGGTGGGTTCGCCGAGCGGATCGTCTGGCACGGCAACCGAGCCCAACCGGGCGGCGGTCGCCGCCGCCGACGCTGGCACTCGGGCGGTCGCGGCCGTCGCCGAGCGCGACACGTTGGAGGCGAGCGTCAGCGCCAGCCTCACCGAGGCGCTGGGCAGCGACGCCCCCGCCCTGGCCCGCACCGGCCGCGCGGTCCACGAAGAGCAAGTCCTAACACTGGGCGGCCTCCTGACCGACCTCACCCACCCAGCGCCAGAGGGACCATAGGGCGACGGAGCGGACCACGTACCCTGTACACGCTCTCTGGCCCCCTCACTGGTCCCTCTTGGAGGATGCATGCCTGGCGCTTGGCTCGAGGAGATGCTCGCGACGCGTGTGGTGGAGGCCGCACGCCGAGCCTGGGGTCTCTCCCTGCGCCGGGAAGAGGCCCTGATCCGGCCGAGCCCGCCGGGTCGTGCTGCGGACTACCAGAGCAACGTGGCGATGAGCCTGGCCAAACGGCTGTCCACGCCGTCCCCGGCGGTGGCCGCACAGCTCGTGGCCGCGCTGGAGATCGACGACGTCGCCGAGCCCGTGTCGGTGGCAGGCCCAGGGTTCGTGAACATCACGCTGCGACGCTCGTGGCTGGAGGAGCGGATTGCCGCAGTCGCCGGCGATGACCGTGTGGGCGTGCCGCTGGCGGAGGAGCGGCACCGGATCGTCGTGGACTACAGCAGCCCGAACCTCGCCAAGGAGATGCACGTCGGGCACCTGCGCAGCACGATCATCGGGGACGTGATCGCACGGCTGCTCGCGTTCCAGGGACACGAGGTGATCCGCCAGAACCACCTGGGTGACTGGGGCACGCCGTTCGGCATGCTCCTGGAGCACACCCTGGACGCCCAGGCTGGTGAGGGCGGGCTGCGCATCGCCGACCTCAACGCCTACTACCAGCAGGCTCGGCGCCGATTCGACGAGGACGCCGACTTCGCCGAGCGTGCGCGCCGCCGGGTGGTCCTCCTGCAGGGGGGGGACCCGGAGAGCCTGGAGCTTTGGCGCCGCTTCGTCGCGGAGTCACTGCGGCACTTCCACGAGGTCTACGACCTGCTCGGGGTGCTGCTCACCGACGAGGACCTGTGCGGGGAGAGCTTCTACAACCCGATGCTCGCCGACGTCGTCGGCGAGCTGCGCGAGCGGGGGCTGGCCGTGCTAAGCGACGGCGCGTGGTGTGTGTTCCCCGAGGGCCTCACCGGGCGGGACGACCAGCCGGTCGCGCAGATCGTGCAGAAGAGCGACGGCGGCTACACCTACGACACCACTGACCTGGCGGCGCTCCGCTACCGGGTGAACGAGCTGGGCGCGAACCGCGTCTACTACGTCGTCGGCTCCCCGCAGAGGCTGCACTTGCGCATGCTGTTCGCGACCGCGCGGGCCGCGGGCTGGCTGTCGGACAAGGTGGAGGTCCGCCACGTCAGCTTCGGCTCCGTCCTCGGCGAGGACGGCAAGGTGCTGCGCACCCGCGCGGGTGCCTCCACTCGGCTGCGGGATCTGCTGGACGAGGCGGTGGACCGCGCCGCGCAGCTCGTCGAGCCGCGCGAGGGCATCGAGGACGCCGGGCGGGCCGGGATCGTCCGGGCCGTGGGGATCGGCGCGGTGAAGTACGCGGACCTGTCCAGCGACCGCGAGAAGGACTACGTGTTCTCCTGGGAGCGGATGCTCGCGATGGACGGCAACACTGCGGTGTACCTGCAGTACGCCCACGCCCGGATGCGCTCGATCATCGCAAAGGCACCGGGTCTGCCCGAGAGGGTGGGCATCCGCCTGGATCACGACGCCGAGCGGGCGCTGGCGATCAAGCTTCTGCAGTTCCCAGGCGCGCTCGCGACCACCGCCGAGCACCTCGAGCCCCACCGGCTGTGCCAGTACCTGTACGAGACCGCCTCTGCGTTCTCGTCCTTCTACGAGCAGTGCCCGGTGCTGACCGCGGGCGACGACGAGCTGGTGGGCTCCCGGCTGCGTCTGTGCGCCGTCACCGCGGCGGTGGTGGAGCGAGGGCTCGACCTGCTGGGGATCGCCGCCCCGCACCGGCTCTGAACGGCGAAGGCCGCTTCTTTCGTGACGACCATTCTGGGCTGCTGAGTTAACCCGGTATTCCGGGCAAAACCTGCACGACACCCGGCTATCTCGCCCAATCGGAAAAACAAATCTTCGGAGGAAATCGGGGGTGGCGCGGAGAAGGAAGAACCAAGACCGGGACGCGGGATGCCGTTTGTCCGGTTTGTAGACAGATCTCCCCTGCAAGGCCCAAAGCAATATGGACGAAAGTGCCATAAGTCTACCGAAAGGATGCAACCGCATGAACTCCTACTGCCACAGTCATATTCTGGGCAAAATCGCCCAAATCATCCCCGCAGACAGCTGGTACGCCGAGTACCGGGGGGACGGGGGTCAGCCGTTCCACATGCGGCTGGTCGCGTGGGCGCTCGTCGAGGGCACTGAAGGCATAGATCGCGGAGTTCACGAAGTTCGTGGGCTCGCATGCGATGCCGACGAGGGGGTGGATTTCGCGGACGACGTAAGCAACTTCGTCCGCTACGTCCACACCGACGACTTCGCCAACGACCCTGCGGTCCCGGTTGCGCCCACGAACGTTGCGCCCGCAAACCAAGGGGCTGCCGCATAACCACTCGGGGAGTGTCGCTGGCGCCCTCCTGGACCGACGACCGAGAGGGCGTCCGCGGGCCTCGGCGGCGGGTGGCCTAGGCTCCAGGCCGTGAGCACCGTACCAGCCATCGCGATCGTGGAGCCCTTCCCAGAGCGCGGCACGAAGGCCACCCGCCGGGGGGACGGAGGCGGCCGTCGGTCCCCGGGCGACCTCGGCGCCGATCTTTCGGTCGAGTTCGACGCCTACGCCCCCCTCGTTCGCCGGCTCGCGCAGGGTGAGCCGGTCGACGCGGTCGTCTCCTGTCTGGTGGAGGAGGCGATCGGGGTGTGGGCCCGCCCCGGGTTCGACACGTTCGTGTCGTTGCCGCGGCTGCGGTTCGAGCCGTTCGACTACCAGCTTCGGGCGGCTGAGCGCGCGCTGCGCGGCATGCACGGGCGCGCGATCCTCGCCGACGAGGTCGGCCTCGGCAAGACGATCGAGGCGGGGCTTGTGCTGTCCGAGCTGCGCCTGCGCGGCCTCGCGACCCGGGTCCTGGTGCTCGTCCCGGCGGGGCTGGTCGAGCAGTGGCAGCAGGAGCTGGAGCGCAAGTTCGCGCTGCCGTCGGTCGTAGCCAAAGGCAGGGCCTGGCAGCCCCCGTCCGAGTCGTTCGACCAGCCGGTGGTCGTCACCTCCTTGCCGGCGGCCCGCCGATCTCCGCTGCGTGACGCGGTCACCAGCTCGGCCTGGGACCTCGTGATCGTGGACGAGGCGCACCGGGTGCGCCGGCCGCAGAGCGCCTCCGGGCGCCTCGTCCGATCGCTGCGCAGCCGCTACCTCCTGCTGCTGACCGCAACGCCCGTCGAGAACCGCCTCGCCGACCTGTACGAGCTCGTCAGCCTCGTCCGCCCGGGGCATCTCGGGACGCCGCAGCAGTTCCGCGCCCGCCACGGCCGGCCCAGCGCCAGCGAGAAGCTCCCGGCCCGTGACCTGGCTGGGCTGCGGACCCGCACCCGCGAGGTCATGGTCCGCCACCGCCGCAGCGAGGTGGCGCTCATGCTCCCCCGCCGGCTCGCCGAGACGCTGTGCGTGTCGCCCAGCGCCGACGAGGCGGCCCTCTACGAGGCCACCTCGCAGCGGGTACGCCACCAGGGTCGCGGCGCGTCACCTGCCCAGGCGCTGCTGCTGCGCAGCGTTCAGCGGCTGGCCGGGTCGAGCCCGTGGGCGCTGACCCCCACCCTGGAGAAGGTGGGCTGGGACGACCTCGCGTTGCGGTCCCGGGAGGTCGCGACGACCCAGAAGGCTCATGTGGCTGTCGAGCTGCTCCGCGCCACCATGAGCAGGGCGAGAAGGTCGTGGTGTTCACCGCCTTCCGCCAGACCCTGGAGTTCCTCGCCGGTCTGGTCACGGAGGCGGGCCTAGAGGCCGCGACGTACCACGGCAGCTTGCGCCGTGCCGAGAAGGAGGCGGCCATCGCCGCCTTCCGCGGCGATACGGGGGTGCTGCTCACGACCGAGGCCGCCGGCGAGGGTCGCAACCTGCAGTTCTGCCACGTCATGGTCAACTTCGACCTGCCCTGGAACCCGATGCAGATCGAGCAGCGGCTCGGCCGGATCCACCGCATCGGCCAGCGCCACGACGTGCTCCTGACCAACCTGGTGACCAAAGGCACGCTCGAGGAGGCGGTCCTGCGGGTGCTGGAGGCGAAGATCAACCTCTTCGAGCTGGTCGTCGGCGAGCTCGACATGATCCTCGGGCGGGTCGACGACGACTTCGACTTCGAGAAGTTCGTGTTCGCCGCCCACATCGACAGCGCCGACGACGCCGAGTTCGGCGCCCGGCTCGAGACGCTGGGCGACGACCTCGCCCGGGCGCGCGCCGAGTACCTGCAGACCCGCGGGCGGATCGACGAGCTCGTCCCCGAGGAGTAGGCGGGGATGGACCCGGGGCTGCACTTCTGGCTGCGCTATGCCGAGCACTCCGGCGGCCTGTGCGAGGCAGGAGACGACGTGGCCTTGGCGGTGCTGCCCGCCGGGCTGCAGGCCGCCCTCGACTTGCCCGAGGAGGTGGCCGTCACCGCGGACCCGGACGTGGCCCGCGAGGACGGGGCACTGCTGCTCGTCCCCGGCCACCCGGCCCTGGACCGCGCCGCCGCTGAGACCCTCGACGGGGGCGACGCGGGCCACGCGTTCCTCCCCTGGCCGGCTCCCACCCGGCCCGCCACCGAGGTCCTGCTGACCCGGGCGCGCGAGCGCTTCCGCGTCGCCCACGGCCGCGTCGACCCCGACGGCGATCCCGACTGCGTCTACGCGCCGCTGCTGCGGGTCGGGGTGCTGGTGACCTACGCCTTGTCTCTCGACCACCGCTTCCAGGAGCGCGAGGAGGTGTGGGTCGACGCCCGCACCGGCCTGCCGCTGGACGACGCCGCTCGCCGGGCGTTGGAGTCCTGGGCGCTGCTCGCCGCCCCCGACGCCGACCATCCTCCGCTCGACGTCGACCTCAGCCAAGCAATTCCCTGCGCCCACGCCTGCCTCACCGACCGCGCGGTCAGCCGCCAGCGCGCTCTGGCGGCCCAGGTCGATCAGGCGCGGCGCGAGGAGCTCGCCCGTGCCGAGGCCTACTACGACGCGGCGCTCGCGTCCATCGCGCGACGTCGGGGTTCGGCCAGCCCGGAGCGCCAGATGCTGCTCGACGCCCAGGCCGAGGCGACCCGTGCCGAGCGGGGGCGCCGCCTGCACGAGATCGACGAGCAGTTCCGCCCCAGCCACGAGCTCCGGCCGTTCCGCCTGCACCTCGTGTGGGCGCCAGCGCTGCGCCTTGCCGTACGCATCCGCCGTGGCGCTCAGGCATATCCGTGCGATCTCACCTGGCTGCTGGGCGGGGCCGCGACGTTCACCGACCTGCGCTGCCCCACCTGCGGAGCGGCCGAGCCGCTCGTGGCCGGCCGCGACCGGCTCGGCTGCCAAGCCTGCCTCGGTTGACCGCTCAGTTGACCCGGGCAAGTCGCTCGTTGAGCTCGATCATCTCAGGCCGTCCGACCCACGCGGGGTCGAAGCGGGCGACGACGAAACGGACCTTCTCGAGCCCGCCCACGTAGCCGTGGCGATCGGACTCATCGACGGCCGAGAGCG
>JBOGEB010000147.1:0-11181 GCA_050743125.1 Egibacteraceae bacterium | reverse complement strand
CCGCCGCCGCGATCATCCCCGGCCCACCCGACGCGTGCACCGTGAGCAGCGCCACGCCCAGCCGCGCGGCCGCAGCCGCGGCCCCGGCGACGGTGTTCGGGATGTCGTGGAGCTTGAGGTCGCAGAACACCGGCGCATGCCGCACGGCGACGGCCACCGCAGCCGGCCCGTGCGCGACAAACGCCTCCAACCCGACCTTGAGGTACCCGACGTGCGGGCCGAGCGCGCCCGCAAGCTGCTCCAAGCGCTCAAGGTCGGAGGTGTCGAGCGCGGCAATGAGCGGGTTTGGAGCAGTCATGGCGCGCCTCCAGCCAACTCCTTCAACAGGCGCTCAATCTCGCGCTTGCATTTGGCAAACGAATCGCTCCGTTGCTCTGCAAGGTCGAGGTCCATGGCCGCGACCAGCGCAGCTTGCTGCCGGGTTGGAGAGTAGCTTCTTTTTTTGTTGAGCATCTTGTCATCCAGCCACTCTTTTGCTTTGGGGATCGCTTCAGGGTTCGCCGGCGGACGCAATGGTTTACGCAACCCTTGGTGCCCAGCCAGCGACTCCGCGGCCGCGAGAAACCAGGCTTCGAATTCACACTTTGCGAGGACGAGACCGACAGGGGTGTCGCGTGCCACAGCCCGTACCCGCGTAAGCAATTTCGGTCCCTCGGTGGCCGGGCAGTCGTTGTCAGCATCAAGGATGACCAGGACGCCGTCGGGGCAATGCTGAACAATGGCTATTCGCACCGCCTTTTCGAGCCCGCCCCGTCTTTTCATGGTGCCCCAGCTCTCCTGGCGTGTCGGGCACGAAAAGGGAGCCAAGCCTATGTCCGCCGCGATGCGTCCGACTAATTCGGGAACGGCTTTAATCTCGCCCTTTCCCTCAACCACACAAGCCAACTTCATCGGTCAGTGCAGGTCGATGAAGAGCGGCTCATGGGCCTGCGCGGCGATCTCCTCGGGGACCAGCTCACTATGCCGGAGCAGCTCTCCGGGCGTGGACAGGCGCTCCTGCAGGACTCTCTTACCGGACGCATCGAGCTGGCCGAGGCGGGTCGTCCCATGGTCAGATGTCACCGCGATGATCTGATCTTCGCGGATCCGCTTGTCGTCGAGAAGGTCTGGGCTGTGGCTGGTCACGATGACCTGTCGGGAGATGCTGGCCTCACGGAGTGCGTCGAGCAGCAGGCCAGAAGCTCCGGGATGGAGGGCAAGCTCGGGCTCCTCAATGCCGACCAGCCGGGGGTGCCCCTCGGGACTGCTCTCTCCCTGGAAGAGCGCGACAAGGATCCCCAATGCCCGCAGCGTTCCGTCGGACATGCTCGCTGATGGGAATCGCCAGGGCCTGCTCCCCTCGACGTCCTGACGGAACTCCAGCGTCTCGTACGTATCTAGCGGTTGACGCTGCACTCCGGCGAGGCCTGGAACGATGCGGGTCAGGTACTCCTCGATGTGCTGTTTCGTGTCAGGGGAGTCATCCTCCAGCAGCCCGAGCACGCTGGCGATGTTCGCACCGTCACCGGACAACCGTGTCGGATCAGGTCGCCGTGGGGACCGCATCTTGTTGAGATCAAAATTATAAACCGCCATGCCCTTCAAAGCGTCATAGACTCGACGGAACTCTTCCCATCCTGAAGCCTTGACCAAATAGAGGCTATCGTCTTGCGCGGGCGGAGGGTGCTGAAGGCTCGAGGCCATAACGCTACCCGCGCCGACATCGAAAAATGCGCGTCCTTGGTCAGTCTCGAGGATGCACTGCTCGCGGGCGACGATCCCGCGTCTCATACCCCCGATACGAATCGCGTACGACCCTTGCACCCCGTCCAGCTCGAAGCGCAGCCGGATTTCGAAGCTGGGGGGCTTAAGCAATAGTCCCTGACCCCGAGCCCGAGTACTGATCTCCTCAATCCCTCCTCGGTCCCGCACCGCATCTGCGACCGTCATGTTCAACGCGTCAGATACGAACCTCAGCGCGTCGAGGAAGTTGCTCTTCCCTGAGCCGTTCGGTCCTACGAGAAAGGTCAAAGACCCGAGCTCCACCGAGCAGGACTCGATGCTCTTGTAGTGCTGAAGCACGGCCTGGCGGATAAACGGGTCCACAGGGCTCACAGCTGGACGGCGCCGATGAGCTCGCGGGCGCTCGCGTAGCCGTGTGCGGCGAGCCAGCGCGGGAGGGCCTCGACGAGGTCGTGCGTGACGAGCGGGTTCGTGAAGGTGGCGGTGCCGACGGCGACCGCAGACGCCCCCGCCAGGAGGAGCTCCACGACGTCGGCGACCGTGCGTGCGCCGCCCATCCCAATGATCGGCAATGCGGGAAGCGCACGGTGCACCTGATGGACGGCGCGGACAGCGACTGGCTTGATCGCCGGGCCGGACAGCCCGCCGGTGACCGCAGCCAGGCGCGGGCGGCGCGTCTCGACGTCGATCGCCATCCCGAGCAGCGTGTTGATCAGGCTCACCCCGGCCGCGCCCCCGGCGCGCGCGCTGTCGGCGATCACGGCGATGTCGGTGACGTCCGGTGTGAGCTTCGCGAAGACCGGCACGGTCGCTGCCCGCGTGACGGCCTGGATCGCCGCCCGAGTCGTGTCCGGGCTGGACGCGAACATCGTGCCGCGGTCCTCGACGTTCGGGCAGGAGATGTTCGCCTCGATCGCGATGATCCCCGCGTGGCCGCGCAGCCGCTCGGCAAGCAGCCGATACTCGGTGACGGTCCGGCCGACGACGCTCACGATAGTGGGCACGTTCCGCGCCTGGAGCCAGGGGAGGTCCTCCTCCAGCCACCGGTCGACGCCCGGGTTCTGCAGGCCGATGGCGTTGAGCATCCCGCTGGCCGTCTCGGCCATCCTGGGCGTGGGCAGGCCAAGCCGCGGCTCCAAGGTGAGCGACTTGCAGACCACGGCGCCGAGCGCCGTGACGTCGAAGAACCGGTCGACCTCCCGCCCGCTCCCAAAGCAGCCGCTCGCGGTCACGATCGGGTTGGCCAGCCGTATCGGGCCGAGGTCGACGGACAGGTCGACCTGGTCGGGGCGCAACACGCCGGGCCTCTGCTCAACGGTCGTCACGGGTTGGGCTCCTCAGGCGGCCCGCTCGCGTCGAGCGGCGCCCCGATCTGGTCCCACAGCACCCGGGTGCCGGACAGGCACGGACCTTCGACGCAGGCGCGGACGTTATGGACCTCTCCCCGTGACCAGTACGGAACCACGCAGGTCCAGCAGACCCCGACGCCGCAGGCCATCGCCTCCTCGACTCCGACCTGGACCGGCACTTTCCGGCGGGCGGCGATCCTCGCGACCGCGGCGAGCATCGGCATCGGCCCGCAGGCGTAGACAACCCCCACCGGGCTGTTGTCCATGACCCGGTCGATGACGTCGGTCACACGGCCCTTCACGCCGGTGCTGCCGTCCTCGGTCGTGAAGTACGTGCTCGCTGAGAGACGCTTCGCCTCGATCGGGTTGAAGATCCGCTCCTGTGTGGCCGCGCCGATGATCATGTCGATGCGCAGCGCCCTCTTCTGGAGCGCGCTTGCGAGGAACAACAGAGGCGCCGTCCCGTACCCGCCGCCGACGAGCAGGCAGCCGACCTGCTGCTGCGGGAGCGGAAACGGGCGCCCAAGCGGCCCGACGATGTCAACGACGTCGTGCTTCGTGCGCGTCGCGAGCCACCCGGTGCCGGGGCCGTTCACCTCGAAGACGACCTCGACCGTCCCGGCCGACGGCCCCCCACGGCTCACCGCGTAGATCGAGAACGGGCGGCGGAGCAACGTGCCGCCGCCCTCCACGCCGAGCGACACGAACTGGCCCGGCTCGGCCTGCTCGGCGACCTCTGGCGCGACCAACGTGAGCGAGTGGTACACGCCGGCCTTCCGGTAGGAGAGCACCTCGCAGAGCGCACGGACCGGCCCACCGCGCCTCGCGCGCGGGGGCTGTGGGCTCCCAGACTTGGTGACGACAGCCATCGCGGCTTCACTCTAGCGACCGGGACGCAATGGGAGCACGAGGCCAGGCCGAGCGCCTCGTCGAGATCACGTACGCGCTGCAAGCCGGCCCAACGGCCCCAGTCTTGACGGACGCGGAGACTGCGCTGGAGGACCATGCGACGGTCATGCCTCACCGCCTCGGCGTAGGCGCGCCGGCGATCACCGGCCTGCTCCGGCTCCTTGCGCAGGACGGAGACGCTCGCGAGGTGGTGCAGGTGAGTGCTCGAGCCTGGGGACCCAAGTCCCCGTCCCTACAGCGGAGAAGGGCGGGCTCGTGACGCTCGCCACGAGCCTGGCCCCGGAGTGCAAGAGCATGCAGTCTTGGGCGAGGGGCCGATGATGGCGCCTCGCGATGAGGCGACGCACGAAGGAGCGATGCGATGACGAGCACTCCAACCCGCGGTTCCCGCGCTCCGGCCGGGCTTGTCGATCAGGCGATCATCCTCGCTGGTGGCCAGGCAACCCGAATGCGGCCCTACACCGACGGCGCACCGAAGGCGATGGTTCCGGTCGCGGGCGTGCCGATCATCGGCTACCAGCTCGCTTGGCTGGCTGGACACGGAGCCAAGCAGGTCGTGCTGTCGGTCGGGTACAAGGCCGAGATGATCCGCGACTACGTGGGGGACGGGTCGCGCTTCGGGGTGGACGCCATCTACGCGGTGGAGGACGAGCCGCTTGGGCGTGGTGGTGGCCTCAAGTTCGCCGCGCGCATGTTGCCCGACCCGCACTGGCGGTTCCTCGCCCTCAACGGGGACGTCATCACGCGGTTCGCGCTCCCAGGCCTCGCGGAGCACCACCACCGCCTCGGCGGTGCGGTGACGATCGCCCTCTCGCCGTACCGCTCCAATTGGGGCGTGGCGGAATTGGACGGCGATCAGATCCGTGGCTTTGTCCAGAGCCCGCGTCTGCCCTACTGGATCAACGCCGGCATCTACGTCATCGAGCCGGATGTCGTTGCGCAACTGCCCGACAGAGGCGACCACGAGGACTCGACGTTCCCGGACCTCGCGAAGGCCGGTCAGCTCATCGGCTTCAAGATCGACGGCTATTGGCGGGGCATCGACACCGTGAAGGACGTCAAGGAGGCGACGGCTGAGCTTGCCGAGCAGGGCTATGTCCTGCCTGAGCAATTCCACAGGATCAAGGCCTCTGACGATGGCTCGTCGCCCTGAGAGCGATCGGGGCGGTCAGAGGGTGTCGGAGCACGGGCCAACCTTCGTCGGCGACTTCACGACGCCGCCCTCCGGGCTTGACACCTGTTGTCAGGCCTGCTCACCCGGCGGTGCCGAAAGCCCTCGCACCCCCTCGAGGTAGGACTGCAGGCTGCGGACGCCGACGGTGTTCGCGCGCAGGGCCTCGATCCCCTGGATCGCGGCGAGGATCCCGGACAGCGTCGTGATGCAGGGGATCCCGTTCGAGACCGCAGCGGTGCGGATCTCGTAGCCGTCGGCCCGCGGGCCGCCGCCCTCCGGCGTGTTGAGCACGAGGTCGACCTCGCCGGCGAGGATCCGGTCGACGACGTTCGGGCTGCCCTCGCTGAACTTCCGCACCACCACCGCCTGGACGCCTGCCAGACGGAGGGTCTCGGCGGTGCCCTCGGTCGCGAGCACGTCGAAGCCGAGCTCCGCCAGCCGCTTGACCGGGAAGATCATCGCCCGCTTGTCACGGCCCGCGATCGAGCAGAACACCGTGCCTTTGGTCGGCAGCACCATCGTGCCGGTGCCGGCCTGGCTCTTCGCGAACGCGACCCCGAAGTCTTCGTCGATGCCCATGACCTCGCCGGTCGACCGCATCTGTGGGCCGAGCTGCGTGTCCACGCCCGGGAAGCGGTTGAACGGCAGCACCGCCTCCTTCACCGCCACATGGGGCAGCACCGGCCCGGTGACACTGTCGTGCGCCGGGAGCAGCCCCCGCGCCCGCAGGTCCGCCAGGCTGGCTCCCGTCATGACGAGCGCCGCGATCTTCGCGAGCGGCACCCCCGTGGCCTTCGAGATGAACGGGACGGTGCGCGAGGCGCGCGGGTTGGCCTCCAGGACGGAGATCTCGTGGTTGCGGATCGCAAACTGGATGTTGATAAGCCCGCGAGTCTCCAAGGCGCGGGCGATCGCCTCGGTGTAACACCAGAGCTGCCGAAGCTGGGCCCTGCCGAGCGTGTAGGGCGGGACGACGCACGCCGAGTCGCCTGAGTGGACGCCGGCCTCCTCGATGTGCTCCATCACCCCGCCGACGAACAGCTCGACGCCGTCGTAGATCGCATCGACGTCGACCTCGACCGCGCTTTCCAGGAACTTATCGACCAGGACCGCCCCCTCGCCGGCGTTACGCGTGAGCCAGGTCGCCATCTGCCCGGGCGTGTAGACGATCTCCATCGCCTGCCCACCCAGCACATACGAGGGCCGCACCAACACGGGGAAACCGATCCGCGCCGCGACCTCCAACGCCTCCTCGAGCGAGCGCGCGACCCCGCCAGGCGGCTGGTCGATGCCGAGATCGTCGAGCACCGCGGCGAAGCGGCCCCGGTCCTCGGCGAGGTCGATCGCCGCGGGCGGCGTGCCGAGAATCGGCACGCCCGCGGCCTCCAAGTCCCGGGCGAGCTTGAGCGGCGTCTGCCCGCCGAGCTGGACGAGCACTCCCTCTGGGCGTTCTGCCTGGCAGACCGCCAGGACGTCCTCCAGCGTGAGGGGCTCGAAGTAGAGACGGTCAGCGGTGTCGTAGTCAGTCGACACCGTCTCCGGGTTGCAGTTCACCATCACGGTGTCGAACCCGGCCTCACGCAGCGCGAACACCGCGTGGACGCACGCGTAGTCGAACTCGATGCCCTGGCCGATCCGGTTCGGACCGGAGCCCAGGATCACGATCGTCGGACGCCCCGACGGCGCGACCTCGGTCTCGTCCTCGTAGGTCGAGTAGTAGTAAGGCGTCTCGGCGGCGAACTCGGCCGCGCACGTGTCGACCGCCTTGAACACCGGGACGATGTCGCTTCGGCGGTCGCGGACGGCCTGCTCGGCGGCACCGAGCACCTCGGCGACGCATGCGTCGGAGAAGCCCGCGCGTTTCGCCTTGCGCAGCAGCCGGTCGTCGAGGTTGTCAAGGCCCCCACACGCGCGCAGGTCGGCCCGAAGCTCACAGATCTGGAGGAGCTGGTCGCAGAACCACGGGTCGTACCCGGTCAGCTCGGCGACCCTCTCGACCGACCAGCCGCGTGCCAGCGCCGCATCGGCGTCGAGCAGCCGCCGCTCGGCGGGGGTTCGGAGCGCCTCTTCCAAGGCGCGGTCGTCTTGGGCGTCCGTCTCGCCGAGCAACCCCACCAGGCCGGTCTCCAGCGACCGGAGCGCCTTGCCGAGGGACTCCTTGAACGTCCGCCCGATCGCCATGACCTCGCCGACGCTGCGCATCCGCGGGCCGAGGCGGGTGTCGGCACCCGGGAATTTCTCGAAGGCGAACCGGGGGATCTTGGTCACGACGTAGTCGATCGACGGCTCGAACGCGGCCAGCGTCTGGCGGGTGATGTCGTTGGGGATCTCGTCGAGCGTGTAGCCGACCGCGAGGAGCGCGGCGATCTTCGCGATCGGGAACCCGGTCGCCTTCGAGGCGAGCGCGCTCGACCGGGACACCCGCGGGTTCATCTCGACGACGGTCGTCCTCCCGGTCTGCGGGTGCACCGCGAACTGGACGTTCGACCCGCCGGTGGTCACCCCGACCTTCCGCATGACCGCGAACGCCGCGTCACGCATCATCTGGAGCTCGACGTCGGACAGCGTCTGGGCAGGAGCGACGGTGATCGAGTCGCCGGTGTGGACGCCCATCGGGTCGAGGTTCTCGATCGTGCAGACCACCACGCAGTTGTCCTTGGCGTCCCGCATGACCTCGAGCTCGAATTCCTTCCAGCCGAGAAGGGACTCGTCGAGCCGCACCTCGTGGACGGGTGACGCGGCGAGCCCCTCGGCCACGAGCCCGGCCAACGTCGCCTCGCCATGGGCCAGGCCACAGCCGGCGCCGCCAAGGGTGAAGCTCGGGCGGACGAGCAGCGGGAAGCCGAGCCGAGCCGCGACCGCGTAGGCGTCATCCACGCTGGCCGCCCGGTCGGATGCCGCGATGTCCAGCCCGATCTCACGCATCGCGCGGGCGAACGCCGAGCGGTCCTCGGCCATGCGGATCACCTCGACGCTGGCGCCGATCAGCTCGACGCCGTATTCGTCGAGCACGTGCGCCTCGGCGAGCGCCACCGCGATGTTGAGCGCGGTCTGGCCGCCGAGGGTGGGCAGAAGCGCGCCGGGGCGCTCTTTCGCGACGACCTTCGCGACGAACTCCGGGGTCAGCGGCTCGATGTACGTCGCGTCCGCGAACTCCGGGTCGGTCATGATCGTCGCGGGGTTCGAGTTCACGAGCACGACGCGGTAACCCTCACGGCGCAGCACCTTGCACGCCTGCGTCCCGGAGTAGTCGAACTCGCACGCCTGGCCGATGACGATGGGTCCCGAGCCGAGCAGGAGGATCGTTCCGAGGTCGTCTCGCCGGGGCATCTACTTCGTTCCCATAAGCTGCATGAACCGCTCGAACAGGTAGCGGGCGTCGTGCGGGCCCGGCGCGGCCTCCGGGTGGTACTGGACGCTGAACGCACCGACGTCGTGGCAGCGCAGCCCCTCGTTGACGCCGTCGTTCAGGTTGACGTGCGACTGGGTCACACGGCCGAACTCGCCATTCGTGGGGATCGAGTCGGTGGCGACGGCGAACCCGTGGTTGTGGCTGGTGATCTCGACCGCGACCGAGGACGGCCCGTCCAGCCGCTTGACGGGCTGGTTCGTGCCGTGGTGGCCGAACGGCAGCTTGTACGTCGACGCACCGAGCGCCAGGCCGAGCAGCTGGTGGCCCAGGCAGATCCCGAACAGCGGGAGGTCGTGGCGGAGCAACTCGGCGATCGCCGTGATGCCATGGCGCACAGCCGCGGGGTCGCCCGGTCCGTTGGAGAGGAGCACCCCGTCGGGCTCCAGCGCGAGCACGGCGTGCGCTGGCGTCACCGCAGGCACGACCCGAACGTCACACCCGTGGGCGACGAGCAGCCGGAGGATGTTCCGCTTGATGCCGAAGTCGTAGGCGACGACGCGGTGGCGGGCCTCGCCGGCGGCGCTGACGTCGTACGGGTGTGGCGTGCTCACCTCGGTCGCCAGGTCAGCGCCGACGATGCCCGGTGCCCGCCGGACCTCGTCCAGCAGGGCGTCGGTGTCGAGGACCTCGGTGGAGATCGCGCCTCTCATCGCACCCGCCGAGCGGATGTGCCGCACGAGCCTGCGGGTGTCGATCCCGCTGATTCCGACGGTTCCCGCACTGCACAGCTCCTCGGTCAGCCCGCCGGTGGCACGGTGGTTGGAGTGCACCCGGCTCGCCTCACGGACGATGAAGCCGGCGACCTGAACCCGGCTCGACTCGGCGTCGACCGGGGTGACCCCGTAGTTGCCCTGCTGCGGGTTCGTCATAGCGACGAGCTGCCGGTGGTAGCTCGGGTCGGTGAGCACCTCCTGGTAGCCGGTCAGCGCGGTGTTGAACACGACCTCGCCGTGGGCGGTCCCGGGCGCGGCGAAGCCCTCGCCCCGAAACGTCGTGCCGTCCTCCAGGACGAGAAGCGCGTCAGGCGCTGGCATGGGGCCCCTTGTCCGGCGACAGCCCGACGACGGCCGCGACCCGGTCGGCGAAGACCTCGGCGTGCTTGGCATCCTCGAAGCCGAAGCCGGTGTCGACCTCGTCCTGGCCGACCGCCCAGGTCACGACCGCGATCCGATTTGGGGCCATAACCTGGCCAGCGTGCGCTCCCGACAGGCCCACCTCGGTGATGCTGGTCAGCGCGATCGCCGGTCCACCCGGACCGTCGCCCTCGCCACAGCCGCGCTGAAACGTCACGATGCCGTCGGACAGCCAGTAGCGACACTCGCCGCGGCCGAACAGCACCCCGCCCACGACCCTGTGGTGCGCAGATCCCCCGATCGTCGTGCCGACGTAGACGGCCTCGCCGTCCGGGGCACCCTTGGGAACATCGACGGTCGGCACCGGACCGTAGTGGGGGCGGCGCGAGGTCCAGCTACGGATCCGCTTCAGCATCACACCACCTGGCCCTGTCTGCAGGTGAACCGCCCCCGCAGGATCGTATGGACGACCTTACCGAGCAGCTCACGGCCCGCATAAGGAGTGTTGCGGCTGCGGGAGCTCGAGCGCCCTGGGTCAACCGTCCAGGAGACAGACGGGTCGAACACCACAAGGTTGGCCAGTGCACCCGGCTGAATCGGCCTGCCGTGGTCAGCGATGTCACGGCTGGAGGCCGGCTTGGTGGACAGGCAGGCGATCGCCTGCCCCAGCGTGAGGACGCCGGGCTTGACAAGCTCGGTGAGGGTCAGGGCGAGCGCGGTCTCCAGGCCGAGCATTCCGCAGGACGCGAAGGCCCACTCGCGCTCCTTGGCCTCCGGGGGGTGCGGCGCATGGTCGGTCGCGATCGCGTCGATCGTCCCGTCGGCCAGGCCGGCACGAACCGCCTCGACGTCCCGCAGCGTCCGCAGCGGTGGGTTCACCTTGAAGACCGGGTCGAACGAGGCGACCTCGGCCTCCGAAAGGGTGAAGTGGTGGGGGCAGGCTTCGGCGGTCACCCGCGCACCGCGGGCCTTGGCGAGCCGGATCAGCTCGACTGCGCCCCGCGTCGAGACGTGCGGGACGTGCAGCCGCGAGCCGAGCCCATAGGCGAGGATGAGGTCCCGGGCGACCTGGATCTCCTCGGCCTCGTGCGGCCAGCCCGCCAGGCCCAGCGCCGACGACAGCGCGCCCTCGTTCATCTGCGCGTGCTCGGTGAGGCTCGCCTCCTCGGCGTGGTTGCAGATGATCGCGTCCCACGTTCGGGCGTACAGCAGGGCGCACCGCATCACCTGCGCCGAGCGGACCGGCAGCCCGTCGTCCGAGAAGCAGCGCACCCCGATCGCGGCCATCGCCCCCAGCTCGGCCAGCTCGTTGCCGGCGAGCCCCCGTGTGATCGCGCCGACGGGATAGACGTCACAGTGCCCGGCCTCTACCGCGAGCCGGCGGACCTGCTCGACGACTCCGGCGTGGTCGCAGACCGGGTCGGTGTTGGGCATCGGACAGACCGCGGTGAACCCGCCAGCCGCCGCCGCGGCGGTGCCCGTGGCCACGGTCTCGGCGTCCTCGCGTCCGGGCTCGCGCAGGTGGCAGTGCAGGTCGACGAG
>JBOGEB010000146.1:7126-11204 GCA_050743125.1 Egibacteraceae bacterium | reverse complement strand
CGGTTCGCAAGGGTTTGTGGGATCTTTGTGTGTGGGCTGTGAGTGAGGTGGCTGCCTGGGCGGGCTGGTGTCAGTTCGGTGACGCGCGCCCGCACGGCCGGCGTCTCTGCCGGCGCCAAACATCGTGGAGCGTCCGGAGCCTGGGGGCAGCAAACCGTCCATCACTCTGCGTAGATGACAACTCGACTGACACGAGGACGGCTCGGGAGCCCGCGAGGAGGTGCGCGCCTGCGGGCACCTGGGGGTCCGGCTCAACCGCGCCTGCCTGCAGTACGCGGACGCCGTTGCCCTGGGGCGGGCCGGCCACGGTGGAGGCGGAGGCGACCTACCGCCGGCACCAGGCAGTGGAGTGGTGCCTCCACCGCATCCACCGGGTCGTCGCGGAGGCCGCGTTGCGTGGCCGCTGGGGCGATCCCGTCACCTGGCTGCGGGAGGCGCTGGCCTGGTTCGACGTCTGCGGCCATGCCCGTGCGGCCTCGTCGTGCCGGTCGCTGCTGCGCCAAGCCGGCGCGGCCGTGCCGCGGAAGGGGGGCGACGCCGGCGTGCCCGCCGCCTTGCGCGCCAAGGGAGTGACGAGCCGGGAGACGGACGTCCTGCTGCTCGTCGCCGAGGGCCTGTCGAACCCCGAGATCGGCGCCCGCCTGTTCCTGTCGCCCCGCACGGTCGAGAAGCACGTCGCGAGCCCTGCTCGCCCGCACCGGGCCCGTGGCCGCGCGTAGCTGGCCGCTCTCGCCGCGCGGCTCGCCGACTTCGATGAACTTGGCAGCGGCAACGCGGCGGGATGGGTGGGCCGACCCATGCGCAAGCGGGATAGGCGGCGGACCATAGACCTGACCAGAAGGGAGTCCCTGTCATGGAGACACGAGTCGATGAGATCGCCGACGGGATCTACCGCCTGTCGACCTGGTTCCCCGACGTGGCCCTGCCGGCCGGGTTCACGTTCAACCAGTTTTTGGTCGACGCCGAGGAGCCGCTGCTGTTCCACACCGGCCAGCGGATGCTGTTCCCGTTGGTGTCGGCGGCTGCCGCCCGCGTCCTGCGGATCGAGCGGCTGCGCTGGATCACGTTCGGGCACGTCGAGGCTGACGAGTGCGGGTCGATGAACCTGTGGCTGGCCGCAGCGCCTCGCGCTGAGGTCGCGCACGGCGGGTTCGGCTGCCTGGTGTCGCTCAACGACATGGCCGACCGGCCGCCGCGGGCACTGTCCGACGGTGAGGTGCTCGACCTCGGCGGCAAGCGGGTGCGTCACCTGGACACTCCGCACGTCCCGCACAACTGGGAGGCTCGGGTCCTATACGAGGAGACCACCCAGATGCTGCTCTGCGGGGACCTGTTCACGCAGCTCGGCGACGGCCCCGCGCTCACCAGCGACGACCTCGTGGGTCCGGCGATGGCCGGTGAGGAGGTCTTCCACGCCACCTCGCTCGGCCCGCTGACCGCACCGACCCTGCGCCGGCTGGCCGAGCTGGAGCCGCGCACGCTCGCGCTGATGCACGGCCCTTCGTATTCCGGTGACGGCGCGGCTGCGCTGCGGGGTCTCGCCGACGCCTACGAGCAGCTTCTCATGGAGGAGGTCGCACGATGAAGCAACCGTCGTCCCGCGCTTGTCACGCATCCACCCCCCTCGCGTTGACCGTCACCGACGTGGATCTTGCACCTCGCCGGATAAGGTCAGCGGTCGCTGGTCAGGAGGGTGGACACGTTCGTGCAGATTCTGCAGGGGAAGGTTGCCGTCCCGGGGCACTGCGTCGCCAGTGGGACGAGTGGCTGGCATAGCTGCCACCGGGCGCGGCCCGGCTGGCAGGCGTCCACGGCGGGGATCACCAGCGACGGCGAGGTCGGGACGCTTGGTGACGCGAGCGGACATTGGGGACGCCCGACATCGATTGAGCCGTCCCCGCAGGACGGCGTAGATGGACGCATGGCAGGCAACGAGCAGTTGCGTAGGGCGATGGCTACTGGCCGACGCGATGTCGCGGCCGTTGCGAGGGCTGCCCATGTCGACCCCAAGACGGTCCAGAGGTGGCTGTCAGGGCGAGTACCGCGACCGCGGCACCGTTGGGCTGTCGCCGACCTGTTTCAACATCCTGCAGCTCGACGAGGAAGAAGGATTCAACGGAGCCTTCCAGCTCGTGCCCGGCACGCCTTGAGCGAACACGCTGGTGCCTGCCGCTGGAGCGATCGTGATCGACGATGGCGGCAAGATTCTCTTGCACCGGCGGCGTGACGACCGCATGTGGAGTGTGCCTGGTGGAGTTCAGGAGATCGGGGAGAGCATCGGAGCGTGCGTGGTCAGGGAGGTCAAGGAAAAAACCGGCCTCGAGGTCGTGCCTGAGTACGTCATCGGCGTCTACTCCAATCCCCACCATGTTCACGTCTTCGACGACGGGATGCAGTTCACCGTGCTTGCCGACTCGTCGGCGGGCGGGCGGTGAGCGAAGACTCCTACGAGGTGGCCTTCTTCTCTGCCGAAGAGATCACCCAGCTCGACATGCACCAGTCGGTCAGGTCACGGATCACCCACTACCTTCATGGCAAGTCGGCGGTCGTGGCCTGATACGGCAAGGGCGGCCCGATGACCACGACCGCCAGGGGACCGACGTGAGCATCGAGTCGGTAGTCGAACGGGCAGCCGGCTGGCCGAACTTTTTATGATGTGTCAACACCCGTGATCAGAGCAGCGACACTTTGATCTTTACCGTCGCCACGTTGCTCGTGGCGGTGCCGTCGCTGGCCTTGTACGTGAACGTGTCGGTGCCCACGAACAGCAAGTTGGGTTTGTAGGTGAGTGACCCGTCGGGGTTCAGGGTCAGGGTGCCGTGGGCTGGGCCGGTCACCAGCGCTGCGGTGAGCGGGTCGCTCTCGACGTCGGTGTCGTTGCTGAGCACGCCAGGGGCTTTCACCTTGAGCGGGCTGAGGACCGGAAGGCTTTTTACGACGCTGGTCTTGTACGAGTCGTCGGCCGCGACTGGCGCGTCGTTGACCGATCTGACGGTGAGGGTGACCGTGGCGGTGTTGGAGACGGCGGTGCCGTCGCTGGCGTTGTAGGTGAATGTGTCGGTGCCGTTGAAGTTGGCCGCCGGGGTGTAGGCGAACGACCCGTTCGGGTTGAGCGTCAGGGTGCCGTGGGCTGGGCCGGTCACCAGCGCTGCGGTGAGCGGGTCGCTCTCGGGGTCGGTGTCGTTGCTGAGCACGCCGGGGTCGGGCACGGTCAGGGGGGTGTCCTCGTCGGTGGTGTAGGCGTCGTTGACGCCTGCGGGTGGGTCGTTGACCGATCTGACGGTGAGGGTGACCGTGGCGGTGTTGGAGACGGCGGTGCCGTCGCTGGCGTTGTAGGTGAATGTGTCGGTGCCGTTGAAGTTGGCCGCCGGGGTGTAGGCGAACGACCCGTTCGGGTTGAGCGTCAGGGTGCCGTGGGCTGGGCCGGTCACCAGCGCTGCGGTGAGCGGGTCGCTCTCGGGGTCGGTGTCGTTGCTGAGCACGCCGGGGTCGGGCACGGTCAGGGGGGTGTCCTCGTCGGTGGTGTAGGCGTCGGGAGCCGCCGTCGGCGGGTCGTTGAGGGGCTTGATCGAGACGATGAGATCCTGGTAGTCGTGGTCTCCGCCACCCCCCGTGTCCTCCATCGCCACAACAACGCCGCCAGGAACGCCGGGCAGGGAGAACGTCAGGAAATGGTCAAAGCTGTCTGAGTTGAGTGATGGCTGGGATCGCCACAGCCCGTCGGGCGTGCTTGAGAAGACGCCGAACGCTTCTGGGATGGTCACTACTTCAATGGCTCCCGGACCATCGGATCCAGTGAAGATCGTGTGCAGCTGGTTCGGATCACTTGCCGGATACCACCCAAAGGTATTGCTATTGGCATTACCCGCGAACTCGACCTCGATTTTGTTTTCGTTGGTTCCTGGTGCGAACGTTTGGGCGCCTGTCTCATCGGTGGCCACATTGATAGCGCCGGGACCGAATATGCTGTCAAATGCCCCTTGCAGGGACGGTTCCGCGGCGGCGGGTGAAGCCGAAAATAAAAGCATTACTAGTGCGAGAACGCATATTGTCGGTCTTTTCGGTACGTGTCGCATCG
>JBOGEB010000146.1:0-7026 GCA_050743125.1 Egibacteraceae bacterium | reverse complement strand
TGCTTGCCGACTCGTCGGCGGGCGGGCGGTGAGCGAAGAATCCCACGAGGTGGCCTTCTTCTCTGCCGAAGAGATCGCCCAGCTCGACATGCACCAGTCGGTCAGGTCACGGATCACCCACTACCTTCAGGGCAAGTCGGCGGTCGTGGCCTGATACGTCACGCTCTTGGTGTAGATACTTGCCCACCTCATACAAGGGTGGCTACTTCGAACATATGTACGAGTCAGGTAGAGGCAGCGGCGGTCGAGACCCTCGACGACGACGCGCTGCTCGACCTGATCGAACAGGGACTGGCCGTGCTGGCCGGCCGCCCTTGAGCGGCGCGGTAGAGGACACGACGCTGGCGGCGCGCGTCGAGCGGCTGCACCGTGTCGAGACCGTGGCCGCCGCCGAGAAGCTGCGCTGCATCGCCGAGGTCGACACGAAGGGGCTGTTGCCCTGCGCGTCGGTCCAGGGGTGATAGTGATCGGAGATCCAGGCAGCCGTGAAGCCCGCCTCCTCCGCGGATGCGGCGAAGCGCACGAGGTCGACGGGTCCGTGATCTTCGCTCGACAGCGCGTAGCCGACTTCCATATCTCCCCCTGTGGCCTATGACTGGGTTCGCTGCTGCGCCAGGGCATAGGCGTACTGGAGGAAGTCGGCGCCCGTGACGGTGGCGAAGACCGACATCACCCAGCGTGTGACCCGCGGCGCGACGACCAGCCCGAACGAGAAGCCCGTGGCGGTCCACTGGCTGATGCAGAACGGGCAGCTGACCAGCTCACCCAACGCCCTGCGAGCACCGGTTCCTCGCACCTCCTCGCGAAGCTCCGCTGGTGCTGACTGACCGGCCAAGCGGGTGAAGGGCGCGCGGATCGGGCTGGTGATCGGGTCCTTTGCGATGAGCCGGCTGAGCTTGTGCGTGGCGATGGCCATGAGCGCGAGGTCGCCGGCTTTGAAGCGCTCGGGAAGCTCCCGGTCGCTGCGCCGCACGAGCGCGCTGACCGCCGCCACCGTCGCAACGTAGGTGGCGATCAGCGCCGCGAATGCCCCCAGCGGCCGGTCCTCGCCCTGCGTGTACTCGGCTTTCTGGGCCGCAAGGCTCGCTGCTGCGCCGCTCATCGCCTGGGCCAGCCTCCCACGGTCCTCTTCGCTGACGACATGGCTTCCGCTCGTTTCCATCGCCACTCTCCACGAACTCGTTTCCACTCGGGCATTGGTTCGAACAGATTTCCGGGCACTGGCTCGGTCGCTTGGGTTCAGAAGCCGACTCGGCCCTTACATATGGCACGTCCGGTCGTACAGCTGCGGCGGACCGCGTCCACCCCTACCCCCATGCGGCCGGCTTGGCCGCCCACGACCTCGCGCCCGTTGGCGACCTTGTGGAGCGCCTGGGTGCTGCGCGCCTTGCGAGCGTGGCGCAGGGCCGCTCTCGATGCGCACCGTATCTGTCACGGAGCATTTAGGGCTCCAGGAGGACCTTGATGCCGCCGTCCTGCTTGCGCTGGAAGATCTCGTAGGCGTGTGGACCCTGCTCGAGGGGCAGCTTGTGCGTGGCGAGGTCCTCGGTGCCCAACGGGTCGTCCTCGCGCAGCACCAGCGGCATCAAGTCGTCGATCCAGCGTTTGACGTGCGCCTGGCCCATGCGGAGTGCGACGCCCTTGTCGAACAGCTCCGTCATCGGCAAGGGGTCCACGGCGCCGCCGTAGACGCCGATGATCGACAGGGTGCCGCCTCTGCGGACGGTGTGGATGGCGTTGAGCAACGCCTCCAGCCGGTCGACTGCGGCCTTGTCCACGACCTTCCGGGCGACCGCATCGGGGAAGCAGGCCCGCTGCCTTCTGCGCGAACGCCTCGACCGGAGCCCCGTGGGCCTCCATGCCCACGGCGTCGAT
Organism: Egibacteraceae bacterium; assembly: GCA_050743125.1. Lineage (GTDB taxonomy): Bacteria > Actinomycetota > Nitriliruptoria > Euzebyales > Egibacteraceae > JBOGEB01. The sequence goes on along the minus strand of JBOGEB010000146.1, from coordinate 5,151 downwards.
GACGGAATCGGCCCCCCGGCCGTCGGTGAGCTCCCTGACCGCCGCCGCGATGTCCTCGTGCTCGTCGGCGTTGATCGCCGTGACCCCGTGCCGTCGTGCCATCTCCAGGCGCTCTGGCACCAGGTCGATGCCGAGCACCTGACCGGCGCCTTGGTGCAGGGCGATGCGCGCGCACATCTGCCCGATCGGGCCGAGCCCGAACACGGCCACCGACCCGTCCTTCGGAACGTCAGCGTAGGCGACCGCTTGCCACGCGGTCGGCAGGACGTCGGACAGGTAGGCGAACCGCTCGCCCGGGGGACCGAACGGCACCTTGATCGGCCCGAAGTGAGCCATCGGCACCCGCAGGTACTCGGCCTGCGCGCCAGGCACCTGCCCGTAGAGCTTCGTGTACCCGAACAGCGCCGCACCCTTGTTGTGCTCGCGGACCTGCGTGGCCTCGCACTGCGCGTAGAGCTGGCGGTCGCACATGAAGCAGTCTCCACACGCGATGTTGAACGGGATCACGACCCGATCACCTGGGCGGATCTGCGTCACCTCGCCGCCGACCGCTTCGACGACGCCCATTGGCTCGTGTCCCAGGATGTCGCCTTTGTCCAAGAACATGCCCAGCACCTCGTACAGGTGCAGATCGGAGCCACAGATCCCCGTCGAGAGTGATCCGCACGATCGCGTCGGTCGGCTGCTGGATCGTCGGGTCAGCCACCTCGTCGATGCGAACGTTTCGCTTGCGCTGCCAGGTCAACGCCTTCATCGGCCTTTGTCCTCGCTCGGTGCGGATTGACGTTCGTCCTCAATACCCGCCCGAGCGTCCCCGCAACCCAACCGCTCCAGCGTCTGGCTGGCCTCCGCAGCCACGACGTCCACAGGTCGTTGCGGACGACGCATCGCCGTCGGGTGGCGTGGTCACGTACCGGCGAGGGATGGTGGTGGGCGAGGGTCGCATCGACGTAGGCCAGCCCCCAGCCGGTCGCGGCGAGGTCGAAGCCGAGGACCGGCGGGCCGGGAAGGTCGGGTCACACCGCTCCTGGGAGCCGACCAGGATGCGTGCAGCGATCAGCCCAAGGCGCGGATGGGCGTCGAAGAGCTCCGTTGCATGGGCCAAGGCGCCGTGGGCACACCACGAGTCGTCGTCGCTGAACGCGACGTAGGGCTCGTCGGCCTGGCGAGCGCCGACTGTGCGCGCAGCCGCACCACGGTTCTCCGGCAGCGCCACGACGTCACGTCAGGGTGGTCGGCTCGGACCGCCTCGACGGTTCCGTCGCGAGAAGCGTTGTCGACCACGACCACCGGCGGCCGCTCCGGCAGCGCCGCCAACCGCTCCAGGGTCACCCGCAACGACGCCAACCGGTCGCGGGTCGCGACGACGACCGCGACCCCCTCGGGCTTTGACAGGTGCCCGGTACACTCGTCTTTCTTCCCCCACTCTTGTGATGGCGGTTGCTATGACCCTCAGCCCGGTGACCACTGGCGTCCGCGACGAGTGCGGCGTCTTCGCGGTGTACGCGCCCGGCGAGGACGTGGCGAAGCTGTGCTACTACGGCTTGTACGCCCTGCAGCACCGGGGTCAGGAGTCCGCCGGCATCGCGGTCTCCGACGGCGCGAACATCCTGGTGAGCAAGGAGATGGGTCTGGTCAGCCAGGTCTTCAGCGAGTCCCGGCTCGCGGGCATGGACGGGCATCTCGGCATCGGCCACGTCCGCTACTCGACGACCGGCGGGTCGACCTGGGAGAACGCGCAGCCGGCGTTCCGGCAGAAGGCGGGCGGCGGCGGGCTCGCGCTCGCGCACAACGGCAACCTGGTGAACACCGCCGAGCTTGCGCGGCGCCTGGGCACGGCGGCACAGGGGTGCGCCACCGACTCCGTGCTGCTCGCCGAGCTGCTCGCCCGCGAGACCGGGTCGCTGGAGGACGTGCTGCTGGGCGCCTGCTCGCAGGCCAGCGGGGCCTACTCCCTCGTCGCCATGGACGAGCGGACCGTCTACGGGGTCCGCGACCCCCACGGGTTCCGGCCGCTCGTGCTCGGGCGGCTTTCGGGAGCCGTCCAGGGCGGCTGGGCGCTCGCGTCGGAGACCCCGGCGCTCGACATCGTCGGCGCGCGGTGGGTCCGCGAGGTTGCGCCGGGGGAGCTGGTCGCGATCGACGAGCGCGGCCTCCGCAGCCGCCGGTTCGCCGAGCCGAGCCCGCACTTCTGCCTGTTCGAGTACGTCTATGTGGCTCGCCCCGACCACCGCGAGGACGACCACACAGTCTACTCGATCCGCCGGCGGATGGGGGCGCTGCTCGCCGCTGAGGCGCCGGTCGACGCCGACCTCGTGATCCCTGTCCCCGACTCCGGCATCCCCGCCGCCGCGGGCTACGCCGAGGCGAGCGGCATCCCGTACTCCGAAGGCCTGACGAAGAACCGCTACGTCGGCCGCACGTTCATCCAGCCGACGCAAGGCCTGCGCCAGCTCGGGATCCGGCTCAAGCTCAACCCGCTCCGCGACGTCATCGAGGGGCGCCGACTCGTCGTGGTCGACGACTCGATCGTGCGCGGCAACACCTCGCGCCAACTCGTCACGATGCTCCGCGAGGCGGGCGCCGCGCAGATCCACCTGCGCATCACCGCGCCCCCGATTCGCCACCCGTGCTTCTACGGCATCGACATGCCGAGCCGCGACGAGCTGATCGCGGCCGACCTGGACGTCGAAGGGGTCCGTGACTTCCTCGGCGCGGACTCGCTCGCGTACCTGTCGCTCGACGCGCTGGTCGCCGCGACCAGGCGCCCGGCCGGCCAGCTGTGCCGGGCCTGCTTCGACGGCGAGTACCCGATCCCGGTCCCGCAAGAGCAGCAGGCCGCGGGCAAGGAGGTTCTCGTCGCGGCGCTGCGGTCCGGGCGATGACCGGGGCCACGTACGAGGCGGCAGGCGTGAGCCTGGCAGCGGCTGACGAGGTCGTCGAGCGCATCCGTCCCCACGTGGCGCGGACCGCGCGGCCCGAGGTGCTCGAGGTGCTCGAGGGTGCGGGCGGGTTCGCGGGGCTGTTCCAGCTCGATGTGTCGCGGTGGCATGCGCCGGTGCTGGTCAGCGCCACGGACGGCGTCGGCACGAAGCTCGAGCTCGCCCGGGCGCTCGGCCGGCACGAGGGGGTCGGCGTCGACCTCGTCGCCATGGTCGTCGACGACCTGGTCTGTGCCGGCGCCGAGCCGCTGTTCTTCCTCGACTACGTCGCCGTCGGGCGGTTGACGCCGGCGCACGTCGAGCAGGTCGTGGCCGGCATCGCCTCCGGCTGTCTGCAGGCGGGCTGCGCGCTCGTGGGCGGCGAGACGGCGGAGCACCCCGGCGTGCTCGCCGCCGACCAGTACGACCTGGCCGGGTTCGGCGTCGGGATCGTCGAGCGGGACGCGCTGCTCGGCCCTTCGCGGGTTGGGGCTGGGGACGCGCTCGTCGCCATGGCCTCGTCGGGGCTGCACGCGAACGGCTTCTCGCTGGTGCGACGGCTGGTTTCGGGACGGGACCTCGCGGCTCGGCACGGCCTCGGCGAGCCGTTGGGCGACGCGCTGTTGCGGCCGACGCGCATCTACACGCGCGACTGCCTCGCGCTGATCGGCGTGTCCGACGTCCACGCGCTCTGCCACGTCACGGGCGGCGGGATCGTCGGCAATCTTGTGCGGGTGCTGCCCTCTGGACTGGGCGCGGTGGTCGACCGCGCGAGCTGGGAGGTCCCTGGCCTGTTCCGCCTGCTCCAGCGCTGGGGGGACCTCGACGACGCCGAGTGTTGGCGCGTCTTCAACCAGGGCGTCGGCATGCTCGCCGTGGTGGCGGATGGTGGTGGTGCGGTCGAGGTGCTGCGTGCGCGCGGCGTGGAGGCGTGGGTCTGCGGCGAGGTGGTGCCCGGTGAGGGCGTGCGTATGTGAGGTCGAAGCCGTGGGTCTGATCGAGCGCGGCGATCCCGGCTGCGGAGCGCGATCCGGGTCGCTGATCCGCCCAGCCGATGGCGAGGTTGGTGGAGAGCCAGTCGCGGTGACTCGGCTCGACCGTTCCCTCGACCGCGTCTGCAGGCAGCGGGACCGCCTCGCGGTGCTGGCCGAGGAACAGCGGGCGCAGCCCGGTATACACGAGCGCCCGCACCGTCCTAAACCCGTGGCATTCGGCTGCGTCTGCATCCCGGATCGCTGCCTGCCTCTGCGCTCGAGTTTCTCCAAGTCACGTCCTCCTCGCGCTTTGCGCTCCCGGGCGCAGTCGCGCCCTTGGTGCACAACGGATTTCCCGTGCGGAGCACTAACCAGAAGGTGCACGTGCTCGGACCACCAACCCCACTCAGGCTCGCCGCGGTCGACCCCTGCGGCGGCTTCCAGGGGGCGCTCCAGCGCATGGCCGAGCAGACATCGTCGCCTGTCCCGGCCAGCTCATGGGCGAGCAGGCCGTTGACGAACGCCCTGCCTGCGGGCGGGAGGTAGCCGTCGAGCGCGGCGGCAGCCTTAACCGCGGTCAGCGAGTCGTGCCGGTCCCCCTCGGCGGATCCACAGGCCAGGCGAGGCGGTCCAGTAGGTCGCGGCCAGCACCAGCGCCTTGAGCCCCCGGTCGCCGGCCTCGCGCGCCAGCGCGACCGCGTCGTCGAACCAGGCTGGGCCGCGCTGCCCCGCGCGTTGAGCGTGGCGTAGCCGGCGATCGCGCTCAACCGATCGCGAACCTCGGGAGTCCGTGCATAACCAAGCCGATCTGGTGAGCGTACGTGCGGGGGCGGCCACGGCGCGGACCGTCTCACGGTTCGGGTCAGCGAAGTGCTCGCCGGCCAGGTGGGTAGCGACGTGCTCGGCGGCCCGCACTTCGCCAGGCCCAGACTCGGCAGTCCACCGAGCCGCTGAGCCATCGCGACGAGCGGTCCGACCGGCAGCAGCCAGGCGCCGTTTCTGCCGATACGGCCGAGGGCCGGCAGCTCGGGGCGGTCGACGCCGCGTCGGGCAGCGTCATGTCCGCGGCCAGAGCGGTCCGGTGGGCGACTCTCGGCGAGGCCACCGTTACAGATCCACGCGTGGTGCGTCCACGCGGTTCTGCTGGCCAAGGTCGTCATCGGCGGTCGGGTGGGTGCAGTCTCCACCGGTGGTCGGGCCCGCGCGCCAGCCGCCAGCCGCGCTCGTGGACGTTGTGGTGGCAGCCTGTGCACAGG
>JBOGEB010000145.1:0-11249 GCA_050743125.1 Egibacteraceae bacterium | reverse complement strand
GCCTGCACGCTGGCCAAGCGCAATTTCCGTCAAGAGGAGTGGAGCCAATTCGTCGGCGCCGACCGGCCGTACGTGCGCACATGTCCCGACCTGCCGTCCGGCTACGGCGCCCCTCCCAACGCCCCGGCGGCCTCCTATCATCTCGACTGAGGCCGCGGACCCAAAGAGATGACCGGCGGGGCAACCGGGGGTACGATCACGCCATCCACTTTCAACCCTGCGCGTGAGAGCGACCGCTTGGCGAGCACGACGCAAGTCAAGACCTGTATCCCTGGGCACCACTCGATGGTGTCGCTCCTCGGATCGCGGGACGAGCTGCTCAAGCTGGTGGAGAGCGCGTTTGACGTGGGCATCCTCGTCCGTGGGAACGAGATCACCGTCACCGGCCCGCAGGAGGAGGCCCGCAGGGTCATCCACCTGTTCGAGGAGTTGGTCCGCCTGCTCGACCTCGGCCACGGCCTGGACGAGGCGAACGTGAACGCCTCGATCGCGATGGTCCAGGATGCCGATCACCCGAACCCGTCCGAGGTGCTGTCCGACGCCGCCCTGACCCACCGTGGCCGTGCGATCCGGCCGAAGACGGCGGGGCAGAAGCGCTACCTCGACGCGATCCGCCAGAACACCGTGGTGTTCGGGATCGGCCCGGCCGGGACCGGCAAGACGTACCTGGCGATGGCGATGGCGGTCCTCGCGCTGCGGCGCAAGGAGGTCTCGCGGATCATCCTCACCCGCCCGGCTGTCGAGGCCGGCGAGCGGCTCGGGTTCCTGCCCGGCACGCTGTACGAGAAGATCGACCCGTACCTGCGGCCCCTGTTCGACGCCCTTCATGACATGATGGACGCTGAGCAGCTCACGCTGCTGATGGAGCGGGGCACGATCGAGGTCGCGCCGCTCGCGTACATGCGCGGACGGACGCTGAACGACAGCTTCATCGTCCTGGACGAGGCGCAGAACACGACCGCGGAGCAGATGAAGATGTTCCTGACCCGGCTGGGGTTCGGGTCGAAGGCGGTCGTGACCGGCGACATCACGCAGGTCGACCTGCCCGCCGGCCGCCATTCGGGCCTCCGCGTCGTGCGCGAGATCCTCCAGGGCATCGACGGGGTCGCGTTCATCGAGTTGACCGGCCGTGACGTCGTCCGCCACCGCATCGTGCAGGAGATCGTCGAGGCCTACGGCCGCCACGACGAGGCTCAGGCCGCTCCGGGGGCCGGGCGATGAGCAAGGGGGCTCGGGGGACGCCCCCGGTGGACGAGGGTGAGAAACGCAGCGGAGCCGGGCGATGACGGTCTACGTCGCCGACGAGCAGGCTCGCCCGCTGAACGTGGAGCGCCTGGCGCGCCTGGCGCGGTACGTGCTCGCCGACCAGCGCGTGCCCGACGCGATGGAGCTGTCGGTCCTCTGCGTCGACCCTGACGTGATCGCCGAGCTCAACGCCCGCCACATGGGCGTCCAGGGCCCCACGGACGTGCTCGCCTTCCCGATCGACCTCCCGGGCGAGACCAGCCCCGACGAGCCCGCGCTGCTCGGCGACGTCGTGCTCTGCCCCGAGATCGCCGCCGCGCGGGCCCGCCACGACGGCGGGTCGCTGGAGGCCGAGGTGGAGCTCCTGCTCGTCCACGGCATCCTCCACCTGCTCGGCTACGACCACGCCGAGCCCACCGAGCGCGACCGGATGTTCGGGCTGACCGACCAGCTGCTCGCGGGCTTTCGGGGTGCCGGCGCGCACGGCGGCGCGCAGGGCGGCGCGCGCCGGGGGGCGGGGATCGCGAAGGGTGAGGGGCGCTGATGCCCGCCTTGACCGCCAGCGACGCGTACGCATTTGTGGCTGTGCTCGCCCTGCTGCTGCTCGCGGCGTTCTTCGAGGCGGCCCGGGTAGCGATGACGCGGATGACGCCCTACCGGGCGCTGAAGCTCGCCGAGGAGGGTGCGCCGGGAGCGCAGCGCCTCGTCGCGCTGATGCGTGACCCCGCCCGGACGCTGAACATCCTCGCCCTGCTGGTCATCGTCACGCAGGTCGCCGCGGTCGTGCTGCTCACGATCGTCGCCGGCCGCTTCCTGACCGGCGGGCTCGCGTTCGTGACGGCCTGCGTACTCGGCGCCGTGGCGCTGTTCGTCGTCGCCGACGTCGCGCCCAGGACGCTGGCGGTGCAGCGCACCGACCAGGTCGCCCGCCGCACGGCCCGATGGGTGGCGCTGTTCGCCAGGCCGCTGTCGCCGTTCGCGCGGCTGCTCATCCGGGCCGGCAACGTGATCGCGCCCGGCAAGGGGCTGCCCGCCGGCCCGTTCGTGACCGAGGACGCGCTGCGGGAGCTCATCGACGTCGCCGAGTCCGACGAGGTCATCGAGTCGTCGGAGCGGGCGATGATCCACTCGATCTTCGAGCTCGGCGACACCGTCGTCCGCGAGATCATGGTCCCACGCCCGGACATGGTGATGGTCTCGGCCGACGACAGCCTTCGCGACGTCATCGAGGTTCTGCTGTCCGCCGGCTACACCCGGTTGCCCGTCTACCGTGGGGACCGCGACACGATCGTCGGCCTCGTCTATGCCAAGGACGTGCTGCGCCGGCTCCACACCGCCGGCGGCGAGGACGTCGGGTGGCAGGACCTCCTCCGGCCGCCCTACTTCGTGCCGGAGCTGAAGCCGGTCGACGAGCTCCTGCGCGAGCTGCAGGCCCGCCAGATCCACCTCGCGATCGTCGTCGATGAGTACGGCACGACAGCCGGGCTGGTGACCATCGAGGACATCCTCGAGGAGATCGTCGGCGAGATCGTCGACGAGTACGACCACGAGGAGGCCCTCGTCGAGCGGCTCGACGGCGACCGCTGGCGCGTCGATGCCCGGTTGCCCGTCGACGACCTGGACGAGCTGGCCGACACCCATCTGCCCGACGAGGAGTGGGACACCGTCGGCGGGCTGCTGTTCGGGCTGCTCGGCCACGTCCCGGCCCCGGGTGAGCAGGTCGAGGTCGACGCGCTGCGCTTGACCGCCGAGCGGGTGAAGGGCCGGCGGATCGCGACGGTGCTCGTCGAGCGGCGTCACTCCACGAGCGCGCTCGCGGGCGACGGGATGTAAATCTGTGGAGGCGGTCCGGCCGGGGGTGCGGGGCTGGGAGCGGGAGGAGGGCGCGCTCGTCGCCGCCGCGCGCCGGGCCATGGCCGGGGCGTATGCCCCCTACTCGGGCTTCCGGGTGGGCGCAGCCGTCCTGTGCGGCGACGGCCGCGTGTTCACCGGCGCGAACGTCGAGAACGCCGCGTACGCGGTCGCGCTGTGCGCTGAGCGCGTCGCCATCGGATCCGCGGTGGCGTGCGGTGTCCGTGATCTCGTCGCCCTCGCGGTCGTCGGGGACGGTTCCGGGCCTTGCCCGCCCTGCGGCATCTGCCGCCAGGTGCTGTTCGAGTTTGCGCCTGACCTCTACGTGATCGCCGCGGGCGCCGACGGCGGCTGCGCCCGCTACGTCCTGTCCCGCGACCTGTTGCCCGCCGCGTTCGGCCCGCACCGCCTGGGCCTCACCGACTGAGCGCATCCAGTGCCAGGTGCCAAGGGTAGTCGCCCAGGCGCGCGCTTCCGGTCCCCGGCGGATGGGGTGGGGGCATACAGCCACCGTAGATCACGGTCACGCCGGCGTTTCGCAGCTTGGCCACGCTGGGCTCGAACGCGGGGTGCCGGGCTTGGGCGGCGTTCAGGAAGGGCAGGGCGACGATGGGCAGCTCGAGGCCGAGGGCCTCGCAGAGCAGCCCGAGCGCGAGGGTGTCGCTGATCCCGGCCGCCCATTTGTTGATCGTGTTGAACGTCGCCGGGGCGACGATCATCGCGTCGGCGGGTGGGAGCACGTCGGGGGTGCCAGGCAGCTTGTAGTCGCTGCGCACCGGGTAGCCGGTGCGGGCTTCGAGCGTGGCGACATCGACGAACCGCAGCGCCATCGGCGTGGCGATCGCGCAGACCAAGAAGCCACGCGCCTGAGCGAGGTCGACGAGCTGCACGAGGTCGCGCGCCGGCGGGGCGGCACAGGCGATCGCGTAGAGGACTGCCGCCACGCGCTGCCCCTCCTTCTCGCCGCTCGTCGTGACCGTACCCCACGGGGTCGAGGCCGCTCCCAGGAGAAATGGAGCGCCCCCGCCCTGAGGGCATCGGGGCGGGGGCAGGTCCAGCTCGGTGCCTGCAGACCCCGGGCAGGCTGCCGGCGGACCGGGCAAGCCTCTCGGCCTGGTCTGATTACTACGACACGCGAAGCGGCGACGAGGTTGCGCGAGGGTCCGGATCGCCTGCGCCTGCGACGGGTACCTGGTCACCGTGGGATCGACGTGGGATCATCGTGGGCCTGCACGATGTATCAGGGGGGTCGGCGTCACGCTCTGTCCCCAGACGAACCGGCAGCCAGAGCCGCTACGGCTGGGGCCGACGTCGACCAGTCCTGTCGTGGACACAAAGGAGAAGGGTGTGATGCGCTGATGAAGAAAAGCGAGTTTGCCCAGGCTGCGGACCCTGCGTCGTTGGTGGCGAGCGTCAGCCGGTACCGACCACCCCAGCATGAGCACCACGGTGAGGCCATGGAGAGCGTCCGTGAAGCAACCTACCAAGGGCACAAGATCGTCGTCCGCACCAGCTACCACATTCAGGTTGACGACGTCACCATCGAGGGCCACATGGGAGTGACCAATGACGGTCAGGTCCACTACCACCCCGTTCCCAATCTCAGCTCCAGCTCCGCGGTCGACCTCGTGAAGCGGCTGATCGACATCTTTCCCGACGACTTCGTGACGCAGGCAGACGGACATCCGCACGGACAGGAGCACTGAGATGGCGGCAGTGAGAAAGAACATCTTGACCGACGACACGGCCCGTGACCAGTACATCCAGGGAACAAAACTGCTCAAGCAGGAGTTCCTTGGCCCCACGACGCAGGACTTCGGCATTCCTGGCCCCGCCGTCCAGGTGAGCACCTACGACCTCTTTGTCGCATGGCACCACATCGCGATGTTCACCTTCACGCCCCCGTCCCAGGGGGACCGAAACGCCGCCCATCGTGGGCCGGTGTTCCTCCCGTGGCATCGCTTCATGCTCATCCTGCTCGAGCTGCAGCTCCAACGGGTGTTGGGTGACGAGTGCTTCGGCATCCCCTACTGGGACTGGGCGGCTGACGGGGACCTGAGCGCCGGTCAACAAGCTGCCGCACCGATCTGGAGCGCTGCGTACATGGGCGGACAAGGCGATCCCGTCACGACCGGCCCCTTCGCCTTCGACGCCACCGACCCCACGAGCTGGCGGGTGCGGGTGGAGGCCGACGTCCAAGGCCAGCTGCGTGCCACGAATCGTGGTCTTCGTCGGGCCTTTGGGCGGTTCGTCCCCACGCTGCCACGAACGTCCGAGGTCAAGGACGCGCTCGCGCTGACCGACTACGACGCGTTCCCGTGGGACACGGCCTCGGAGGGGTTCCGTAACCGAGTCGAGGGTTGGCAGCCTGCCGCCACCGCCCCCGGCCTCCACAACCGCGTCCACGTATGGGTCGGCGGCGACATGCTCATCTCCACGTCGCCGAACGACCCGGTCTTCTATCTCAACCACTGCGACGAGGACCGGATCTGGGCGGCCTGGCAGACGCAGCCTGACGTGTCGTCATATCTGCCCGATCAAACCGCGCCCGCGGATCTCCTTGGCCACCGCATCGACGATCCGATGTACGCGCTCCTGTCGGATCCGGTGACCCCACGGCAGATGCTCGAGGTGACCGACTTCTACACCTATGACACGCTGGTCGTCGACTGACGGGCACGGTCGGGGCCGGCCACGCGAGCCGGTAGCCTGACGCGTATGCGGTCCGGGTTCTGCTCGATCGTCGGCCGGCCCAACGTCGGCAAGTCGACCCTGCTCAACGCCCTGGTAGGGCAGAAGGTGGCGATCACCACGCCGGTGCCGCAGACGACCCGGCACGCGCTGCGCGGGGTGCTGCATCGTGACGACGCGCAGGTCGTGTTCATCGACACCCCGGGCCTGCACAAGCCGAAGACCCTGCTCGGCTCGCGGTGCAACGCCCTCGCCCGGAGCACGCTGTCGGGCGTCGACGTCGTCGTGTTCATGGTCGACGGGTCGGCCGGGATCGGGCGCGGCGACGAGTTCATCGCGCGGCTGCTCACCGACGTGCCCACGCCGGTCATCGCCGTGCTCAACAAGGTCGACCGCGTCGGGCGCGGGCGGCAGCTGCCCCAACTCGCCCGCCTCGCCGAGCTGGGGGAGTGGGACGAGGTCGTGCCCGTCGCTGCGGCGACCGGTGACCAGGTCGGGACGCTCGCCGACCTCATCGTCGCCCGCGTCCCCGAAGGCCCGCCGTACTTTCCGCGTGGCCAGGTCACCGACCAGACCCCCGAGCAGCTCGCCGCCGAGATCGTCCGCGAGAAGGCGATCACGCTCATGCGCGAGGAGATCCCGCACTCCATCGCCGTGGTCGTCGACGAGATCGCGCCCGGCGAGTCCGAGGGCGTTCAGACGGTCGCCGCGACGCTCTACGTCGAGCGCGACTCGCAGAAGGGCATCGTGATCGGCAAGGGCGGGGCGGTCCTCCGTGAGATCGGCGCCCGCGCCCGCACCGAGCTGGAGCTGCTCCTCGGCGCCAGGGTCTACCTGGACCTGCGCGTGAAGCTGTTCAAGGAGTGGCAGCGCGACCCGCACAAGCTCGAGCGGCTGGGCTACTGAGGGGTCTGCTGCGCGAACCAGGCCGCGATTTCGACCGCGCCGGGGTCGCGGCCGAGCAGCTCGAGCAGCCCCTCGCCCAGGTCGGCGGCAATAGGCAGCACGGCGCCGAGCATCCGCTGGCTCGCCCCGTCAGGTGCCACCCGGGCGCAGAGGTACAGCCCCGGGACGTAGCGGACGCCCGCCTCCTCCGGCACGTCGAGGTGACGACCGGTTGCCAGATCGCGCAGGCGGAGACGACGATCCGCGCGCTCAACGCTGGCGACCTCGTAGAGGCCACGGCGGAGCCCCACCCAGGAGCGGCCCAGCGCGAGCTCGTCGGCGGGGAGGAGCACCCCCCGCACGTCCAGGAACTCCTCCAACAGGCCGCCCTCGAACAGGCCGAGATCCTTCGTCAGCGGATCGACCAGCGCCGCGCGCTTCCAGGCCAGCGGTCGGGAGTCACCCTGCGTGCGGGCGTCGGCGATCGGACGGATCGCCATTTGGGTAGCCGGCTGGATCAGGTAGCGCGCGGCCTTGTGGTACAGCCACTCGGCGCGCTCGTGCAGCGGATAGCCGTTGCGCTGCGCACAGCAGTGCCCGTGCGTGCGACCGGACCCGCACGGGCACTGCTCCTCCAACGCCGCGACCGCAGGCCCTGGAGCCGCGAAGTGCTCCAGGAACCGCACCTGCGGCGGTTCGTCGTCCACGCCGGCCCGGCGCAGGTACTCGAGCGCGTGAGCGGCGTCCCCTCGGTCCTCGGCGTACCAGGCGGCGTGGCGCAGCGAGTCCTTGTGGTAGCGGTCGACGCGCAACGCCTCACCGACGTACGCCTCCCCGGCCAGCGTGTCACCGTGCAGCTCGGCGCACAGAGCGAGCACGAGGTTCGGCCCGGCGTTGCACCCGCCCGCATTGAGCAGCGCCGCGGCGAACCCGGCGATCAGCGGCTCGTGGCCCGCCTGGATCATTTGGCTGGCGAACGTCGGGGCGACCAACCGAATCGACAGCATCCGCGCGAGCGCGGCAGCGGTGAGACCCAGCTCCTCCCACGCTCCGAACTGACCGGACACGATGAGCTGATACGCCTCGAGCACGATCTGCAGCGCTGCCACGCTCAGGTCGTTCGCTTCGTCCAGCTCGCCCGCGGAAGGGGCGACGAGCTCGCTCACCCACTTCCCGGTCGCCTCCAGGCCGCCAGCCGCGAACAGCTCGCGGAGCGGCGGCAGCGGCTGGCGGAACAGCCCAGGGTTCTCAGCGAGCGCGACAGCGAACACGTCGATGATCTGCACGGCTCCTTCGTGCTCGGCCCCGGTGTGGCACGCCTGCTCGTAGGCGGATTGCAGCGCCTCGACGGCCTCGGCGGCCGCCTCGGCCGCCAGGGGCGGGTCCTCGCCGACCCGGGCAACCGACAGCTCGCCGTTCGTGACCCTGAACGCGAGCAGTCCCCCCATCACCGCGTTACCCAGCCAGCCAGGTGGTCCGGCCAGGCCCAGGTCATCGCTGGGCAGGTGGAAATGGCCGAGCTCGGCTCGGCCTCCACCGGCCAACGCCACGGAGACGTCGTCCTTCTCAGGATCGTCGAGCTGTTCGATCAGCTCGAGCGGCATCAGGTCCGGCTCGAGCTCGACGACGCCCGTGGTCAGCTCCGTGGCCATGACCTTGTGGGTCAGCACCAGCCCCTCGTACAGCGGGTCGACGGCGACCAGCCGCATGTCCGGCAGCTCCCACGTCACCGACCGGCTCGACACCGCGCTGAGATGTCTGCCGACCCAGCGCAGCCGATCCTGGCCCTCGGGAGCGCACACCCCCTCCTTGGCCAGCAGCTCAGCCAGATCAGCGAGGCTGATCGGATGGTGCGCGGCCAGCAGCCGGCCGGCTGCCTCCACCACCCCCTGATCGATCGGCATACAGTCCATGTTCGTCCTCGTGCCGGGTCGTGTTGCGCGGAGCGAGCGTGGGGTGCAGTCAACCACGTCGCCTGTCAGACACCCATTCGTAGGACTCGAGCGCGGGCGGGTTCCGCAGGTCAATCCTTAGGTTTGCAGCGGTGAGACGCCCTTGTGAGCCTTCGTCAGCGACTCCGCGACACCGCCCTTGAGGAGTTTCGACACCTGTGGTGATGTGGAACGAGGCCGCCGCCGCAGCCGACGATATTGAACGAGCGCAATGTATCAAAGGGGCGTTGCTCGTCCTCATTCTTGTGCGCTGGGGTGCAGCCCAGCGTGGAGGAGTGGAGGCTCTGGTACCTGGGACGGGTCCGGCCTCCATTGCCAAACCAAAATCAGGAGAAGACACGCAATGACAGAACTAGATTCCACACAGGTGATCAGGCGTCCGGCCGTCAATGTTCAGCAGGCTGCCGGCACGAGTTCGATCGCGAGGCTCATCGGGGCGAACCTGGAACCCGTCGCGTGCTGGCGGCCTGCCCGGACGGCTGTGGGTGCGCTTCGGGATTCCAGAAGCCGTAGAGACCGACCTGAGCGCGGAGCGACATCGAGGTGACCGCCGGCAGAGCGACCGCCGCCTTCATCGCCCTCGGGCAGGAGCACGATGCGGTGCTCGTTGTGCTCGGCGTTGACGAGCGCAACGAGGTGCGGTTCGCCAGCAGGTCGTTCCCGGTTCGATGGTGGGACCCCGGACCGGGCTAGACTCGCCGCTCTATCGCTCAACCGCCACCAGGAAGAACCGATAAACCGATGAGTCGACTCAGCGAGTCCGTCGCCCGGGTTTGCGAGTTCCTCACGAGCGCCGATCTGTCCTCGGACCAGGCCGTGAAGGATCTCCTCGCCGAAACCACGGCGCGTCGCCGTTTGGATTTGACGGACCTGGCTCCAGCGGAGCAGGCAGAGCTGATCATGTCCCGGGCCTTGCAGGTCCTGCCCGGGGTCGACGCGCTGCAGAAGGCCGTCACCGAGGCGAGCGACGCCGGCCGGCCGTTCATCGCCAAGTTCGGAATCGACCCCACGTCGGCCGACGTGCACGTGGGTCACACCGTGCCGATGCTCATCCTGAGTCGATTCCAGCGCATGGGTCACCACATCGTGTTCATCGTCGGAGACATGACGGCAAGGATCGGCGACCCGTCAGGGCGGTCGACCGAGCGACCGGCGCTTACCGACGAGGAGATCGCAACCAACCTCGCGACCTACCACGACCAGGTCTCGCCGTTCTTCGACTTCGACAGGGCGGAGTTCCGGTACAACGGGGAATGGCTTGCGGACGTCAAGCTCCCGCAGTTGATCGGGATTCTCGCGAAGATTCCCGCCTCCATGTCGCTGCAGCGCGAGGACTTCCGCAGCCGGCTTGCCGAGGGGCACGGTCTGTCGATGGCCGAGCTTCTCTACTCGGTCGTCATGGCGCTCGACTCAGTGGAGGTCAACTGTGATCTTGAGATCGGCGGGGTCGACCAGCTTCTGAACATGCAGATGTGCCGCAAAGTCATGGAGGTCTGCGGCCAGAGACCCGAGCTGGTCGTCACGCACGCACTTATCGAAGGCACCGACGGCACGGGTGCCAAGATGAGCAAGAGCAAGGGCAACTACGTCGCCCTGCGTGCCCCGGCGACCGAGATCTACGGAAAGCTGATGTCGATCCCGGACCACCTCATTGTCCAGTACCTGAAAGCGCTCACCGAGTGGACCGACACCGAAATCGGGGTCGTCGAGCAGCGGCGGGCGCAAGGATCCGTCCACCCGATGGATCTCAAGAAGGTGTTGGCCGGTGAGGTCGCTGCCGCCGTCCACGGAATCGACGCCGCGATGAGCGCCCGCGCAGAGTTCACCGCACAGTTCTCCCGCCACACCTTCAGCGACGTGGCGTCGATGCCGACGGTCGGACGAGCGGCGCTCACCGAGACGCTGGGCGTGGTGCTGACGAAGGCGCTCGGCTTCCTCCCGAGCATCTCCGAGGCCAGACGGACCGCGCGCCAGAACGGACTGCGGCTCGTCGTCGAGCGGGACGGCCGGCAGGACCAGATCCTGCTGGACGAGGAGGCGGTTTACCGCACCGTGGCCGAGCTGCTCGAAGACCTTCCGTCCGGCACCGGCGGCAGGGGCGCGGTCATCTACCTCAAGTCCGGGAGGAAGGTCGCGCGCATCGTGTAGGTCCGCCCGGGATACCGCTTTAACCCTGCACAGCGCAGCATGCCGTTTCACCCGAACCAGGCGCCTTTTCCCGAGCGCAAGGCTCGGCCCGACGATCGGGACGGCGTTACGGGGGCATGCACAGATCGGTCCACATCGCGACCCATCTGCTGTCCTGAAGCAGGAAGTCCACCCTCCAGCAGCGTCCGCAGGGTCGGCAACGCGCGACGACCGGAAAGCGCATGTTTGTTCCCTGCTGCGGAAGGGTCACTTCTCGATCACAGCATCGGGCACGCAGAACCAGCTCGTTCCCGCGCACCCCGACTTGTGGCCATGGGGTTCTCACTGCTGCCACATCCTTGCCCGCTGGAATATGGTCACGCCTGCGCTCCAGAGTAACGCGGCGGGCGGCCCCCGCGTCGGCGGATGCGCGCCCGAGCTTCCTCGTCGGTGCCGCCCCAGATGCCGAGTTCGCCATGCGCGATGGCTGTATCAAGG
>JBOGEB010000144.1:3100-11333 GCA_050743125.1 Egibacteraceae bacterium | reverse complement strand
GCAGATGGCTAAGGCGAGGTTTGAGCGGACGAAGCCGCATTTGAATATTGGGACGATTGGTCATATTGACCATGGGAAGACGACGTTGACGGCGGCGATCACGAATGTGTTGCACAAGCGCAACCCGGCGGTGGCGTTCACGCCGTTCGACGAGATCGACAAGGCGCCGGAGGAGCGGGCGCGGGGGATCACGATCTCGATCGCGCATGTGGAGTACGAGACGGACAGCCGTCATTACGCGCATGTGGACTGTCCGGGGCACGCGGACTACATCAAGAACATGATCACCGGGGCGGCGCAGATGGACGGCGCGATTCTGGTGGTGTCGGCGGCTGACGGGCCGATGCCGCAGACGCGTGAGCATGTGCTGTTGGCCCGTCAGGTGGGGGTGCCGTCGATCGTGGTGTTCTTGAACAAGGCGGACATGGTCGACGACGCCGAGTTGTTGGAGCTGGTGGAGCTGGAGGTCCGGGAGCTGCTGAGCTACTACGAGTTCCCCGGTGACGACATTCCGGTGATCACTGGGTCGGCGTTGCGGGCGTTGGAGGGCGACGAGGCCTGGGAGGGGGGGATCGTGGCGTTGATGGAGGCGGTGGACAGTTACATCCCTGAGCCTGCGCGTGACGTGGACCGGCCGTTCTTGATGCCGATCGAGGACGTGTTCTCGATCACTGGGCGTGGGACGGTGGTGACTGGGCGCGCGGAGGCGGGGGTGGTCAAGGTCGGCCAGCAGGTTGAGGTGGTGGGGATCCGTCCGACGTCGCAGACGACGGTGACGGGTGTGGAGATGTTCCGCAAGCTGTTGGACGAGGGCCGTGCGGGGGACAACATCGGGTTGTTGCTGCGGGGGGTGAAGAAGGACGAGGTGGAGCGCGGGCAGGTGGTGTGCAAGCCGGGGACGATCACGCCGCATGTCCGGTTCGAGGCGCAGGTGTACATTCTGTCGAAGGAGGAGGGTGGGCGGCACACGCCGTTTTTCGACAACTATCGGCCGCAGTTTTATTTCCGTACGACGGACGTGACGGGGTCGGTGGCGTTGCCGGAGGGTACGGAGATGGTGCTGCCTGGGGACAACACGGAGATGGTGGTGGAGTTGGGTCAGCCGATCGCGATGGACGAGGGGTTGCGGTTCGCGATCCGTGAGGGCGGACGCACCGTCGGCGCCGGCCGGGTCACCAAGATCCTCAAGTGACGATGTTGGCGATGTCTGGGTCGGGGTCTGTCGGGTCGGGGCCGGTCGGGCTCCGCTCCGAGGATCCGTTCAGGTCGCTGCGCCCGACCGGCCCCGACCTCGTTGCTGAGTCGCTCCACCCCAGCCAGCCCAGCCCCGGCCCTCGATGCCCCGCGCGAAGCCTCGCCCGGATCCCTGCGCCGCGGTTCCGCGCTCGACTGACAGTAAAAAACAAGAGAGCTAGAGATGGCGAAGAGTGAAACACGACCGATCATCACCCTCGCGTGCACCGAGTGCAAAGAGCGGAATTACGCCACGACCAAGAACCGCCAGAAGCAGCGGGAGCGGCTGGAGCTGCGCAAGCACTGCCCACGCTGCAAGCGGCACACGCCGCACCGGGAGACGCGGTAGCGCACGGCGACCTTGCGCTGGCGCCATCCTCACGTGCCCGGGTCGGCCTGCCCGAGCCCGGGTACGCTCATTTGCACCAGCACGACAACAGGAGGGTCATGACGACCACACGGTTGGCAACGAATGCGGAGATCAAAGCGAAGGAGGTCCGGCTGATCGGGGCGGACGGCAAGCAGGTCGGCATCGTCCCTTTGAAGGTGGCGATCGACGCCGCGCGGAGCGTCGAGCTGGACCTGGTGGAGGTCGCACCGAACGCGGACCCGCCGGTCGCGAAGGTGATGGACTACGCCAAACACCTCTACGAGCAGGAGCGGGCGGAGCGGCAGGCCCGCAAGAGCCAGCGGGGTGTGGGGCAGAAGGCGATGCGGCTCCGGCCGAAGATCGACGAGCACGACTTCGCGACGAAGGAGCGACAGGTCCGCAGGTTCCTTGAGGCCGGGCACTCGGTCCGGATCCAGGTGATGTTCCGGATGCGAGAGCTGCGCCGACCGGAAATGGGGCTGGCGCTGCTCGACCAGTTGGCTGAGTCGCTGTCTGACGTGAGCCGCGTCGAAACCCGCGCGCCGCTGCAGGGGCGGTTCGCGACGATGGTGCTCGCCCCAAAGGCCGCCGGGTAGGCGACGGATGGCGCTCAACCACGACCGTATCGGCCACCGTTACCCGTCCTACCGATATGAGGTGAGTCGGGAGAAGATCCGCGAGTACGCGATCGCCACCGGTGTACGCGACAAGGCCTACCAGCGGGATGACGGCGACGTCGTCGCGCCTGTGACGTTCTCCGCCTGCTTCACCGTGACCAAGGGCGCTGAGCGGATGTTCGAAGACCCTGAGCTCGGCGCGCACCGCAGCCTCGTGCACGGCAAGCAGGAGTACGACTTCCATCGCCCGACCAAGCTCGGTGACGTCCTCGAGTGCACCCCGTGGATCACCGACATCACTACCCGTCGGAGCAACGACTTCCTCACGCTGCAGATCGACTGCGTGGACGCGCGCAGCGGCGAGCCGGTGGTGACCAGCCGCGCGACGTTCGTGTTCCTGGGGGAATAGAGCCATGCCCCGATTCGAGGACGTCGAGGTCGGCCAGCAGATCCCCACCCGTACCGAGCAGCTCGGCCAGGGGCGCCTGATCGCCTACGCGGGCGCGAGCGGGGACCTCAACCCCCTGCACTGGGACCCCGATTTCGCCGAGCGGGTCAGCCCGACGAAGGGGGTGATCGCGCACGGCATGCTCAACATGGGCATCATCTCTGCAGCGGTGACGGAGTGGGCTGGGTCACCGGAGAAGGTTGCGCGCCTGTCGGCGAGTTTTCGCGCGCCCTGTCCGGTGGGTGCGAGCGTGACCTACGGCGGCGAGGTGATCGAGCTGGACCCTGAGACGCGCACTGCGGTGCTCACCGTATGGGCGGAGCTTGAGGGCGGTCAGCGGGTCGTCGACCGGCGGACCTCGCGGGCGGTCGTGCGACTGGACTGAGCGGTTGCCGGGCACCGCAGTTACGGACTGGGCGATCCCCTGGCCGGCCCGAGGAGTTGGTCGAGGGTCGCCGCCCGTACCGGCCCGGCGATCCCCAGCTGGTGGGGGTCGTACAGGACGTTGCCTGGCTCGCGGTCCGTGCCGAAGCCATCGACGACCAGGTCGGCTTCGCGCAGATCCTGGCCGGCGGTGTAGCTGTTGACCACGACCAGGCAGGTGAGTCCGGCCCCTCGGGCGGCGGCCAGGCCGTTGGCTGAGTCCTCGACCGCCACCACCTCGTGCGGCGGTCGACCGAGCTCAGCCAGCGCCCGGGTGTAGGCCTCGGGATGGGGCTTGCGACAGGAGACTTCGTCGCCGGTCACCACCACCGCGAACCGCTCGAGCCCGAACAGGCGATTGAGGAGGCGCTCCACCCACCCCCGGCTCCCCGTGGTGGCGACGGCGAGGGTGGCGTCGGCGTCCTCCAGCTCGGCCAACAGCCGGCTGACGCCTGGGCGGGGTTGGATCCGGCCCTGGTCGATCATCTCGGCGAGGATCTCGGTCTTGCGTCGGTGGAGGCGGGGGATGAGCTCGTCGCGCGCTTCCTGGGGCCAGCCCCGGCTGGCGAGATAGGCGTGGAGCCGTGGCCGGCCACCGGTGATCTCCAGCAGCGCGCCATAGGGTTCCTCGTCCCAGCGGTCGGCCAGCCCGAACTCCTCGAAGGCCAGGTTGGACGCCACCCGGTGGCCGTGTCGCTCGCTGTCCACCAGGGTGCCATCGACGTCGAAGATCGCGGCTGTCAGCGTCATAGGGCGAGATGGTAGGGCACCGCTGGCCACCCTTGGTTTCCAGCGGTGAGGGGTCTGGTGAGCCTTCGTCGGCGGCTCCACAGGCAGAGGCGTCTCCCCCGGTTTCCTCAGCCTCTTTCAAGCCCAGGGACGAGACGAGACCCAGGTGCTCCAGCGTGTCACCGTAGTGGCCGCCGGCTTCTTGACCCAGGGAAGCTCCAAGGAACCCCTTCGTCTCCGGGAGGTCGTTCGGTTGCCGTAGGCTTGCCGTCCGGTCCTCCCTGGCCGGTTGCCGGTGAGACCTGGTGGACCCTATACTCAGGGCACCGCTGCCCGTAGGCAGTGGTTTTTGATGTCCGCCACTATTTTCGAAGGGGCGTAGCTCAACTGGTAGAGCATCGGTCTCCAAAACCGAAGGTCGGGGGTTCGAGTCCCTCCGCCCCTGCAATGGCCTCTCGTCCCGAGGAGCGACGCGTGTCCAAGTCTGACATCGACAGGCCACCACCCGCGCGCCGCCAGCGCACCAGGCCGCGCCAGTTCCTGCGCGAGGTGCGCGGTGAGATGAAGCGCGTCGCTTGGCCGTCGCGCAAGGAGGTGGTGTCCTACTCCCTAGTTGTGCTCGTGACCGTCGCGATCCTGATGGCGGTCGTGTTCGCCATGGACAGCGTGTTCGCGTGGCTGGTGTTACGGATTTTCCGATGAGTGGCGAGCAGCGTATCGACCTGGAGTCAGGCGAGGAACGCACCGAAGGGGTGGAGCTGGAGGTAAGCGTGAGCCCCGACGAGGCGGACGACCTCTCGGACCTGCTGGCCGCTGCTGGCGCGGGGCGCCGCCAGTCCGTGGACGAGATCGAGATCGACCTCGGCCTGGCCGACCTGACCGAGGCCGGCGCGGCCGACAAGGCCGTAGAGCCAGAGCCAGAGAAGCGGGTCGACTTCGCGCGCCTGCCGGGCGACTACTACGTCGTCCACACCTACGCGGGGTACGAGGCGAAGGTGAAGGCCAACCTCGAGAACCGGATTCAGTCGATGAACATGGAGGACCGGATCTACGAGGTGATCATCCCGACGGAGGACGCCGTCGAGATCAAGGGCGGGAAGAAGCAGACGGTCCAACGCAAGGTGTTCCCTGGTTACGTCCTGGTCCGGATGGACTTGGACGACGACTCGTGGTACGTCGTTCGGAACACTCCGGCGGTCACCGGCTTTGTCGGGCCGCCCGGTGCGAAGCCCTTCCCGCTCTCCATCCGTGAGGTCGAGGCGATCCTCCACGAGCCGGAGGAGGGCGTGGAGATCATCCCGAGCGTGGAGTACGAGGAGGGCGAGAACATCCGCGTCACCTCCGGGCCCTTCGCTGACTTCACCGGCACCATCTCCGAGATCAACGCCGACCAGTCGAAGCTCAAGGTGCTCGTCTCGATCTTCGGACGCGAGACTCCCGTCGAGCTCGGGTTCGATCAGGTCGCCAAGCTGTAGCAGCCGCCGCGATCGCGGCGCCGAAAGACCCCCGGATGGGGAAGGAACCCTCGTATGGCAAAAAAAGTCATGGTCACGATGAAGATGGAGCTCAAGGCGGGTGAGGCCACGCCCGCCTACCCCGTGGGTCCGGCCCTGGGCCAGCACGGGGTGAACATCATGGAGTTCTGCCGGGCGTACAACGAGCAGACCGCCGCCTTGCGCGGAGAGCTGATCCCGGCCGAGATCACGATCTATGAGGACCGCTCGTTCAAGTTCGTCACGAAGACTCCGCCGGCGGCGTCGCTGCTGCTCAAGGCGGCGGGAGTCGAGAAGGGCTCCGGCGAGCCGAACCGGAGCAAGGTCGGGACGGTGTCCAGGGCGGCTGTTCGGGAGATCACCGAGCGCAAGCTCCCGGACCTCAACGCTGACGACGTCGATGCCGGGATGAGAATCATCGAGGGCACCGCCCGCAGCATGGGTCTTACGGTCGTCGAGTGACCGCGTCACGGTCCCGCTACGCTCACAGTTCCGTGGGAGGACGTCCGCATGGGCGCCCGCCAATCACCACAGGAGGGGAACCACATGGTCAAGCGCGGCAAGCGTTACGAGGTCGCGGCGGCGAAGATTGACCGCGACCGTCTCTACAGCCCCACTGAGGCGTTCACGCTCGTGAAGCAGACTGCGACGGTCAGCTACGACCCGACGGTCGACCTCGCGGTCCAGCTCGGCATCGACCCGCGCAGGGCGGACCAGATCGTCCGCGGGTCGGTCGCGCTGCCCCATGGGATCGGCAAGACCGTGCGGGTGGCAGTGTTCGCGGAAGGGCCGAAAGCCACCGAGGCGCTTGACGCCGGCGCGGACATCGTCGGCCCCGACGAGCTCATCCCGATGATCCAGGCGGGGAACCTCGCGTTCGACGCAGTCGTCGCGACGCCAGACCAGATGGGCAAACTTGGTCGTTTCGGAAAGATCCTCGGACCGCGCGGCCTCATGCCGAACCCGAAGACCGGCACCGTCACGACGGACGTCGGCAAGGCGGTCGCCGAGATCAAGGCTGGCAAGGTCGACTACCGCTCCGACCGGCAGGCGAACGTCCACCTCGTGCTCGGCAAAGCGTCCTTCGAGCCGCGCAAACTCGTGGAGAACTACGCCGCGGTGATCGAGGAGCTCGTCCGTGTCAGGCCCGCCGCTGCCAAGGGCCGGTACATCCGTACGGTCCACGTCTCGACCTCCCAGGGCCCGAGCATCCGCCTCGATCCGACCAGGACGAAGGATCTCTGGGAGGAGCCCGCAGCCTGACGCTCAGTTGACAGCATCGAGCAGATCTCGAGCGAAGACCTTGCCGGGGCGTATCCGGTCATCCAGTACGGTCCACCCCACGGCGCCTTCGTCATCGACTTGATCGCACGGCTGGGCGAGACCTTCCAGTTCAACGACGTCGAGTCCGAGGAGATGACGGTCGACGGCGTCACCGTGCGGGTGGCGACGCCGCGCATGCTGTACGCGATGAAGCGCGACACAGTCAGGCCGCAAGACCACGTGGACGCCGAATGGATTCGCAAGCGGTTCGGGCTGAGCGAGGAGGACTGATGTCGCTGCGCAAGCTCCGGCATATTGGGGAGGCTGAGCGCCCTCCAGCAGCGCCGCTCGACGGGGACAACCTGCGGGCCGCCTTCGCGTTGTGTGAGCTGTGCCGAAGGCTGCGGCCCTGGACCCCTCCTCGCGGGATCCACCGAAACACCTCCCTGGCAGAGGCGCAAGCCCGCCGCCAGACCTGGGAGGCGCCGGCCGCCCCACCGTAGCTGTCCGCAGAGCCAGGTCTCATCTTCCCCCGGCGCCGTGCCACGCCGTATGCCCGCGACCGACAACGAATAAGGAGACGAGGGCTTTTCCACAGGACAACTCGCCCTGGATCGAGGCGCGCAGACGGCACCGGCTGTCGAACGCGCACGTGCAGATGGCGCGCGAACTCGGGCTGAACCCGAAGAAGCTCGGCAAGATCGACAACCACGGCCAGGAGCCTTGGAAGCTGCCACTGCCCGAGTTCATCGAGCACCTGTACCGCAAGCGTTTCGGTCGGGAGCAGCCCGAGGTCGTCGTGTCGATCGAGGAGCAAGCGCCACGAGCGGAGAAGAAGGCCAAAAGGAGGGCCGCGAGGTCTGCGCGCGACGCGCAGACCACCGCGGAGGCTCATGGTGAGTGAGTAGCAGTGCTACGAGTAGCGGTTGATCGTGTATCGACGGTCGCCAGCTCGACGGGGTCCGCGCTGTCGATGCGGGCGCGAATCAGTCCGACGAGTTTCATCGACCCTTCACGTCGCCAAGTGCTGACCGGGACACGTTCGGCGCGCAGGGTGGGGGCCGGCGCGAGGGTCGTGACCGCGAAACCGCGCTGGCCGACCGCTGCGTGGGTGGCGCCCTGCACCAGCACCCGGTCCCTCGGGCCGCAGCCTTCGGCGGCCCATCGCGTCGACCATGCCGACCAGCCGGGTGAACATTTCGCTCCTCGTCGCGCTCGGGCCGGTGAAGCGGAGGTGCAGGAAGCGCTGGCCTGACCAGTCGCCGAAGCCGTCGGGCATCACGGACGCGCGCTCGGCCTGGCGCAGGACGTGCAGCGCCCGCTCGACGTGCTGGCGATCACCTGACGAGCAGGTCGCGGTGGGCGTCCAGCTCGGCGAGCTTCCGGTCCCCTGGACCAGCCGCACCCTTGCGTCGTCGGCGTAGACCGGCGCGCGGGGCGCACCGCGGGCTCGTCGGTCCCGCAGCGGCCCTCGAGATCGTCGAAACGCCTCGCGCACAAAACGCTGCCAGGTCGGGCGCCCGGCCCCCCACCGCGCCTTCGGCGAAGAAGGCGGCGAACTCCAGATGCTCCCGAGCCCACTCGTGCGCCTCCTCCTCGCTCATCCCACGGCTGGAAACCCAACCCTCACGGGTCAGCGCGTCGCACAGCAGGGCGC
>JBOGEB010000144.1:0-3000 GCA_050743125.1 Egibacteraceae bacterium | reverse complement strand
ACCGCGCCTTCGGCGAAGAAGGCGGCGAACTCCAGATGCTCCCGAGCCCACTCGTGCGCCTCCTCCTCGCTCATCCCACGGCTGGAAACCCAACCCTCACGGGTCAGCGCGTCGCACAGCAGGGCGCCGTAGGTCCGCGGGTCCAGGTCCTCACGGTTGACCACCTTCGCGGTCGTGGTCGCCCGCGAGCTGCTCAACCCGGCCATCCCACGATCACAGCCACAGTCCGGACAGTCGCAGGTCAGACCCGGCAGCCTGACCAGCTCGCCTTCGACCGTCCAACAGTAGTCGTCGGCACGAAAACCCTGGGTCTCACGGGTGGCAACCAGTACCTTCACGGTGTTCTCCTCTCTCGAGCGGGCATGAGGCGACAGTACGCCGTACCTGTGACAGGTTGCGCTGGTCCGCGGCGGCCAGCGGACGGGCACGGCGGGGCTTCCCGGTGACGTCAGGCACGCTCGGCCTCGGGTCTTGACTTAAAGTGAACTTGAGGTAGTACCGTCGTACCGTCGTCGAAGCTCGAAAGGATGTGCAGTGCCCGAGAACCCTCTGCAGCTTGCCGCGAAGGCTTCGACTGTGTGCTGGTACGTGCGAGCGGCTCCGTGATGCGCGTGCTCAGCATCCCGACGTCCGTTGACCCCCAGCCGCACGTCCATCGAGAGCGGTCGAGATCGTGAGCGAGTTCAGCATGTGGATGGCGCTGGAGAGCGCCATGCAGCAGGACGGCGGACGTCGCCGATTCGTCAGCCGGGCCACACTGCGGCGGGTGGCGGCGTTCGCCCGGCCGCACGGGCGCACGATCGTGTCGTTCCTCGTGCTCGCCACGGTCTCTGCCGTGCTCGGCGTCGCCTCGCCGGTGCTGGCCGGGCGGGCCGTCGACGCCATCGTCGATCACCGGGACATCGGCGTCGTGGTCGGCCTGGCCGTGCTGATCGCCGCGATCGCGCTCGTTGATGCAGGGGTCGGCCTGCTCGAGCGGCTCGCGTCGTCGCGGCTCGGCGAGGGGCTCATCCTGGACCTGCGCCGCCGGGTGTTCGAGCACGTGCAGAGCATGCCGGTGGCGTTCTTCACCCGGACGCACACGGGTGCCCTGGTCAGCCGCCTGAGCAACGACGTGATCGGGGCCCAGCGCGCGTTCACCTCCGCGCTTTCCGGGGTGGTGACCAACCTCATCGCCCTGGTCCTGACGCTGGCGGTGATGGTCCGGCTCTCGTGGCAGCTCACCGTGCTGGCGCTCGTGCTGCTGCCGATGTTCGTGATCCCGGCCCGTCGGGTCGGCGCCAAGGTCGGCCTGCTCGAACGGGAGGCGTCCGCGCACAACGCCGCCATGACGTCACAGGTGACCGAACGGTTCTCGGCGCCGGGGGCCACGCTGGTCAAGCTGTTCGGACGGCCCCGCGAGGAGGCCGGCGAGTTCGGCCGCCGGGCGGCCCGGGTGAGCCACATCGGCGTGCGGTCCGCTATGGCCATGGAGGTGTTCTTCCGGGCACTGATACTGGTCTCGGGGCTGGCCCAGGCGCTCATCTACGGGCTCGGCGGCTACCTGGTGCTGCAGGGCGACCTCGACGCGGGCAGGGTCGTGACGATGACCCTGCTGCTGAACCGGCTCTACGCGCCGCTGACCGCCCTGGCCACCGCCCGTCTCGATGTCGTGACGGCGCTGGTCAGCTTCGAACGGGTCTTCGAGGTGCTCGACATCGTGCCGTTCATCGCGGAGCACCCGGACCCGAAGCAGGTGCCCGACGGCCCGGTGTCGGTCGAGCTCGAGGACGTCCGCTTCCGCTACCCCTCGGCGGAGCAGGTGTCGCTCGCGTCGCTGGAGGAGGTGGCCATCCTCGACGACCGGGCTGGCGAGGAGGTCCTGCACGGCGTGTCGTTCCGGGTCGGACCGGGCCAGACGGTGGCGCTCGTCGGGCCCTCCGGCGCCGGCAAGTCGACCCTCGTGTCGCTGGTGCCCCGGCTCTACGACGTCGATGCCGGTGCCGTGCGCCTGGCAGGCGTCGACGTGCGCGAGCTGTCGTTCGACGCCATCCGCGGCACGGTCGGCGTGGTCACCCAGGACGGGCACCTGTTCCACGACACGATCCGGGCCAACCTGCGCTACGCCGCGCCCGACGCCGACGACGGCGAGCTGTGGGACGCCCTGAGCAGCGCCCGGCTGGCCGCCCTGGTCAGGTCGTTGCCCGACGGGCTCGACACCGTCGTCGGCGAGCGCGGCTACCGGCTCTCGGGCGGCGAGCGTCAGCGGCTGACGATCGCTCGGCTCCTGCTCGCCAGGCCCCGAGTGGTGATCCTCGACGAGGCGACCGCCCACCTCGACTCCGAGTCCGAAGTCGCCGTGCAGGAGGCGCTCGTCGCTGCCCTCGCCGGGCGCACCGCCCTTGTCATCGCCCACCGGCTCTCCACGATCCGGGCCGCCGACGCCATCCTGGTGATCGAGGACGGCCGGGTCGTCGAACGGGGCACGCACACCCAGCTCCTCGCCGCCGACGGGCGCTACGCCGAGCTGTACCGCA
Source organism: Egibacteraceae bacterium (assembly GCA_050743125.1). Classification (GTDB taxonomy): domain Bacteria; phylum Actinomycetota; class Nitriliruptoria; order Euzebyales; family Egibacteraceae; genus JBOGEB01. The sequence goes on along the minus strand of JBOGEB010000144.1, from coordinate 484 downwards.
CGCAGTTCGCCGAGGGGACGGTCACGGCGGTGGCGTGACCGGGTCAGTCGTCGTCGAGGATGTATCGGGGTCCGGGGCCACGCCCGGCGGCTTCGTCGTCGGGGTTGAGGAGCTGGCAGGTCCGCAGCGACAGGCAGCCGCAGCCGATGCACCCGTGGAGCCGGTCGCGCAGCCGCTCGAGCACGGCGATCTGAGCGTCGATGCGTGGACGCCACGACGCGGACAGGCGCTCCCAGTCCTCCTGGTTCGGCGTGCGGCTCTGGGGCAGCGAGGCCAGCGCGGCGCGGATCTCGTCGAGGCTCAGGCCGACCTGCTGAGCGACGCGGATGAACGAGACCCGCCGGATGGTGGCGCGGGCGTAGCGGCGCTGGCCTCCGGCGGAGCGGGTGGCGTGGATGAGGCCTTGGGCCTCGTAGAAGCGCAGGGCGGAGGGCGCGACCCCGGTCCGTTCGCTCAGCGCGCCGATGGTCAGCTCTGGCTCCAT
>JBOGEB010000143.1:0-11359 GCA_050743125.1 Egibacteraceae bacterium | reverse complement strand
ACGTCCTGCTCCGTCCCCGCGCCCATCTCGATCAACGCGAGCCCGGCGGTGGCGTGCGGCACGAAGACATGGCACAGCCCGTCTTCCCGCCCACGCAGCCATCGGGCGACCTGGCCCGTGACATCGACGCAAGCGAACCGCCCGCCCGTGGGCACCTCGAAGGTCATCGTGTCCACATGCCCCTCCCGGCCGTGCCGTCCTGGTGGTGGTCCGCGCGGACCACTAGATCTGAGGCCACGGTTCCGAGAATGGCGCCTCAGCCGAAGAAGGGCTCGGCCACGCCGTGGAACAAGTCGGGGTCGAGCGTCTTGAGCTGGCCGACCGCCTCGGCCAACGGGACCCGCACGACCTGCCCAGCCTGGAGCGCTACCATCTGGTCAAAGGCGCCGTCGTGCACGGCATCGATGGCGGCAATGCCGAAACGGGTGGCCAGCACCCGGTCGAAGGCGGTAGGCGTGCCGCCCCGCTGGACATGGCCGAGGACGGTGACCCGGGTCTCGAAGCCGGTGCGCTTCTCGATTTCGTTGGCCAGCGCCTGGCCGATGCCGCCCAGGCGGACGTGGCCGAAGGCGTCGAGCTCGCCCGACTGGAGGGTGACCGAGCCCTCCTTGGGCCTGGCCCCCTCGGCCACCACCACGATGGAGGCATAACGGCCCTTCTCGTGACGGCGTCGCAGGTCCTCGCACACCCGCTCGACGTCGAAGGGCTCCTCGGGGATGAGGATCTCGGCCGCCCCCCCAGCGATGCCGGCGTACGTCGCGATCCAGCCAGCGTGGCGGCCCATCACCTCACACACCAGTACCCGGTCGTGAGACTCGGCGGTAGTGTGCAGCCGGTCGATGGCGTCGGTGGCGATCTGCACCGCGGTGTGGAAACCGAAGGTCACCTCGGTGGCCGACAAGTCGTTGTCGATCGTCTTCGGTACCCCGACGATCTTCACGCCGTAAGCGGCGAGCTTGTGGCCCACGCCGAGAGTGTCGTCCCCACCAATGGCTACCAGCGCGTCGATCCGCTCCTTGGCCAGCGTGTCCGTCACTGCCTCCACGCCCCCGTCGAGCACGAAGGGGTTGGTGCGCGACGTCCCCAGAATGGTGCCGCCGCGGGGGAGGATGCCGCGGCAGCATTCGACGTCCAGGGGCATCGTGCAGTTGTCGAGCACGCCCTTCCAGCCATCCTGAAACCCCACCAACTCGTCGTGGTAATGGCGCTCGCCCTTGCGCACCATAGCCCGGATGACAGCATTGAGACCCGGGCAGTCACCGCCGCCCGTCAGCACTCCGACTCGCATCGCTCGCTCCAAAGTCGACTTCCGCATGGACGGTCCAGACGCTACCTCGTCATGGCCCCTGCCACGTTTCCCGCTGGTCGCAGCCCCAGGCTGGGCGCCAAAGTACCCCTCGGCAGCCCGAATATCGCGCCCAGGTCGGCCACACGGCATGGACGGCCACATCAGGGCTCACGCGAGGGCGGTGGCGTGCGAGTCGGCGGCAGTGGTGTGGAGGATTCCGGCCGTATTTGGCCGGAATCCTCCACCCACGACAAGCCGAGGCGTCGTCACCCCGGATAACGAGAATGGGCCTGGGCGGACCCGCTCCTGATGAGGCGTTGGGTGCCGTTTACTCCATGAAATCTCGCGCGGAGCGGCGAGATTCACGCATGAGCTCCGAGAGGCTGCTGACTCGTCCCTGAGTATCCCCCATGGAGGCTTCCAACACGTCGATCAACTCCCTCGCCCCTGTTTGCGCGCCTCCGACAAGCGCTGCGGCGAGGCTCTCCTCCTCAAGGCCCTCCTGGCGGTCTTCGAACTCGTACGCACGCCGGAGCAGCTCTCTGGTAATTCCCCCTAAGGAGTACACCTCGACCACCTCCCATGGCGGGGACGTCAAGCGGACGTCAGGTTGCGGCCCCAGGTCCCCGAGGACGTCAAAGGCCGTAGGGGGGCATAGATCGATCAGCCAATTGGTGAGGATACACTGGTTAGCTCGCTGGCAGATCACTTCTTTTATGTATTCCCCAAGCTCCCAGGTGGGCATGTCGAGACTCAGGCGCTCCGCTGCTGGGTACCGGAGCACAGCGCCCCAGGTGGCCCGCAAGAACATGCACCGCTGCTTGGGCTTGCTCGCTAGCCACATCGCCACGTTACGGTAGTACTCTTGGATCCGCGCATATGCCTGTTTGCCGGCGGTCGTCGCCAGGAACCCAAGCGTCTTCGGGTTGGTGCTGTCCATGGGAAGGCTGTCCAGGTCTCCTAGCGGCCGTCCCGTCAGGTTGACGTCGAACCAGTGATGCCAGGTCGAGTCCACAGCGGCCCGGCCCACGTCGGCGGCGTGACCGTCGTACGCCCCAATGGCTCCATAGACTTTGAAGTTGGCCACCCCCTTGAAGTCGGTGGCGGTGTGATCAGCCTGCACGGTCGCCCAAGCGACCACCTCAGGCGTTGGCTGGACCCCAGCCGTGGCGGGGTATTCGTCGCCGCTGTAGCCGGAAAAGCTGAACGACTGGGTGAGGTCGATCGAACTCTCAGGGATGACCTCACCCTCATGGGGATGATCGGGCAGAATGTCGATCGGCCCTGCCGAGCCACAAAGCAGTGGGTGAGGATATTTCTTCATCTTGAACGGCGACCAGGACGGTGCTGGATAATACTTCAGGCTGATCGACATCGGGAGGTCGTCGGACTCGTCATCGAACGTGTAGGCGTCGTCGTGGCCTTTCCGAAGGGAGTCATGCCGGTCGGGTCCGGTTGGTAGAGGCACTCCTTGGGCGTGCGTCCATTTCCGCATCGAGCGGATGCGCGGGACGCGAGCGGACAGGCTCGCGCCAAGGTCTGCGTGGTCCCCTGTCGCAAACAGCCCCCCGCCGTTGTCCATCCACCGCGCCAGGATCGCCAACTCGGCATCGGTCAGCCGCTGAGAATCATCTTGGTCAGGCGGCTCGATACTTTTCTCGCTGCGGGCTCCGAAGAGCCAGACCTGATCGTACTCGTTGATGTCGAAATCGGGTTGTTCAAAACGAAAATTCTCATAATGCGGGCCGTAGTGCTCGTGCTCAACCGGCTGGGTTTCCGGGTCGGGCTTGAAGGGGTCGGTTTGCCGATGCGCCCGCGTGACGTCGAACTTCACGAAGTACTCTGGATTGTCCCGCAGAGTGTCCAGCACGGCGGACAATCCGAAATAGGAGTGACTAAACGAGATGATCAAGCCCAGCGAAGGGTACCCGTCCGCGACCATGAGGATCTTGAGCCGGCAGGGCGGGAGGTGTGGGAAGATGACGAGCTCACCGCGCTCCATCCGAGTGAACTTCCCGGCGCTTCGTTGTCTGAGGAACGCTTGAGTGTCTATATCCATTTTCAGCCTGTCTCCTTTACGGTACACCTACAACCTCGGTTTTGGGCGAAGATCGAGCCTCATCGTGGCATCGCCACTCCAAGCACCATAGGGGGCAACAACATCGCCGACCAGTCAGGGAAATCCCTGATGGGCGTCGAGCAACGTGCCGGTCAGGGCGCCGGGTGAGGAATTGCCCGTTCCCTCGGCGGCGGCCACTTGCGGTCCACGAGAAGATCGCCCCAGACGTGCCGGCAGCTCTTGCCCGCTCTTGATGGACGTCCGGGGAGCGTCTTATAGGGAACCGGGTTGCTGCTCGCCAGCGCGGCGGGTCAGCGGGCGGCGGCGATGACCTTGGCGGCGAGCTCTGGGCGGCAGATGAGCACGTCGGGGAGGTAGGGGTCGGGCTGGTTGTAGACCAACGGCGAGCCGTCGAGGCGGGAGACGTGGAGGCCGGCGGCGACGGCGACGGCGGCGGGGGCGGCGGAATCCCACTCGTACTGGCCGCCGGCGTGGGCGTAAACGTCGGCCTGGCCGAGGACGACGGCCATCGCCTTCGCGCCGGCCGAGCCCATGGCGACGAGCTCGCCGTCGAGCGCAGCGCGGAGCGTCTCGGTGACGGCAGGCGGGCGGGTGCGGCTCACGACTAGGCGCGGGCGGGCGGGCATGGGCGGCGGGGCGGCCGGTGGCGGCGAGGTTCCCAGCGTGAGGCCCAACGAGGGCAGGGCGACGGCGCCCGCGGCCAGTGTCCCGTCCTCGACGAGCGCGACGTGCACGGCCCAGTCGGTCCGGTCGACCTCGCCGAACTCGCGGGTGCCGTCGAGCGGGTCCACGACCCACACACGGCGCGCGCCCAGCCGCGCGGGGTCGTCCTTGCCCTCCTCGCTGAGCACGGCGTCGGCCGGGAACGCCGCCCGGAGCTCGGCCATGATCAGCTCGTGCGACGCCTGGTCGCCGCGCGCCCGTAACGCTGGGGCATCGACCACGCCGTTGGCCGAGAGCACGGCCCGCAGCTCGAGCAACAGGCGGCCTGCGGCCTCGGCGATACGAGTGGCTTCGGCGTGGTCATTCACGTCATCGTCCCCTTAAGACCACCCGCAGCACCGCCCGCATCCTCGCCATCGTACGCGGGGGCAAGCGCGCGGGCAGAATAGAGGCATGCCGGAGCCCCCCGCCGCGAGCCTGCCCGTGCCCAATCGAGTACAGCGGGGAGCGCGGGTCGCGAAGCTGTCGGCCGCGACTGGGGCGAGCTTCCTCGCCTCGCGCCTACGCGGACTGGTCGACGCAGACGCTGACCAGCGTTTCCACGCCGAGACCGCTGAGAGGATCCTCACGCTGCTCGGCTCGATGAAGGGCGCCGCGATGAAGCTCGGGCAGATCGCGAGCTTCGTCGACCTCGACGTCGACCCCGAGGTCCAAGCCGTCTACCACGAGGTGCTCGGCGACCTCCAGGACGCCGCGCCGCCGGTCGACCCCGAGGTCATCGCCAGGGTGATCGAGCAGGAGTACGGCGCGCCGCCCGACGTGGCCTTCGCTCGCTGGGACCCGGAGCCGATCGCGAGCGCGAGCATCGGTCAGGTCCACCGGGCGCAGCTACCGGACGGCACGGAGGTCGTCACGAAGGTTCAGTACCCAGGCGTGGCCGAGGCCGTGGAGTCCGACCTCGCGAACGCCGAGGCGTTCGCGCCTATCGGCAAAATGATCTCGCCCCACATGAAGATGCGCCCCTTGCTCGAAGAGCTCCGCGAGCGGCTGCTCGACGAGCTGGACTACCAGCGCGAGGCGACCTACCAGCAGGCGTTCTTCGAGCGCTACGACGGTCACCCGTTCATTCGCGTCCCGCGCATCTACGCCGGCTACTGCCGCCCCCGTGTGCTCGTGAGCGAGTACGTCGAAGGGTTGAACTTCGACGAGATGCTCGCGTCGGCGTCCCAGGCCTCCCGCCAGCGGTACGGGGAGATCATCTACCGGTTCATCTTCGGATCGCTGAACCGGTTCCGGCTGTTCAACGCGGACCCACACCCAGGCAACTACCTCTTCCCGAGTGACGGGAGCGTCACCTTCCTCGACTTCGGCAGCGTGAAGATGTTCCGCCACGAGACCCGCGCGGTGCTCCTCGAGCAGCTCGACGCGGTGATCGCTCAGGACGCGCAGCGACTCGCCGAGGGGTTGCGCAGGGCCGGGTTCCTGCCCGCGTCGATGCCTGATCCGGAGAAGCTGCTCCACTGGTTCTGCGTGTTCAACGAGCCGGTGCGCTCCGACCGGGTGTTCAGCTACACGCCCGAGTTCGCCCGCGAGGTCACCCGGGCCACCGCCGACCCCCGGGGCGGCTACGCCGATCTCATGCGCAAGCTCAACCTGCCGCCCGACTACCTGCTGCTGAACCGCATCCACTGGGGCGTGAACTCGATCCTGGCCCGGCTGCGCGCGACGGCGAACTGGCACCGGATCGCCCTGGATCTGCGCGGAGGCCCGCCAGCGACCGAACTCGGACGGATCGAGCGCCCATTCATCGCGGCCTCGCCGTTCCTCGCCTGAAGCGAAAGCGCGAAAGGTCACCAGGCACAAGGTGGAGCAGCCTGCCCGAGCTGCACCATAAAGAGGACCAAGGTCCGGTCGCCCTGGCCGATGCGCGGGTCCGGTCGGAAAGCCCGCCGGAGGCGAAGGGTGCGAGGGCGCCCCCAACGCTTGCGCCATGGCGGCCGGGCTCACCGAGCCGCTCGGCGGAACCGCGCCCCCGGGAAGCAGCGCACGAAGGACCGACCGGGGCGACGCGCGGATCGCGAAGGGCCCCGCCCAGCCGCTCATCAAGATCACCACAGGGCCGGCCTCGTCTGAGCGCACGAACCGAGGGACAAGACCACCGCCACCGCGATCGCCACCTGAGCTTGGCACACCCCCCGCGCTCAAGCGGCTCGGCGCGTACCGTGGAGACGTGACCGAGCCGCTTGTCATCTGCTGCCTTCGAATGGACCAGACACCGATCCCCGCAGCGGGATCGCGACCCTCCCGCTGCGTCGGGTGCGGCACAACGGTGTGGGTGGCCCCCTCCTCTCAGCGGATGATGCGCCGAGGTGGGCAGCCGACGTGCTTCGAGTGCGTGAGCGCGACCGACGAGGACCTGGAGTTCGAGGCTCCGACGGCGGAGCAGCTCGAAGAGGTCCGGGCCGAGCTGCGCCGCCGCGGCCAGTCCCCGGCCAACTAAGTGCTCCGTGGCAGAAATACGGTCCGCACCGAGGGCGCGACTGCGCCACGCTCGCAAGGCGCGCCGAGCGCGCATACCCGGCCGGGCGACAAATGTGTAAGCGAGGCGCAACGCCGCGAGCGGGGATGCAGGCGCGTCCGAAGCGATGCGTATTTCTGACGCGGTGCACTAAGTCAACGCTCGTGCCGCAAGGACGGTTACGTATGTGCCGACGTCCGTGCGACAGACGCCTGCAGGATCTTGCGGACAGAGCGAATTGGTGCTTCTTTAAGGAGACCGATACTCGCAAATAGCATAGGATGGTAGATAATGCACCCAGTAACCGCGCCGGGCGCTTTACGCACTGCATTTGCCGCCGTGTGCACGAGCGGTCTCTGTGCCGAGATGCACGAGATATGGGAGGCTGCTCTCATCCTTCGTGTCGAAGACCATGAGCAGGTCCACACGTGGCAGCTGCCCATCAACCTGGAACGCACCGACCCCGCAGTCCTCGAACTCGGCCGCTTCCACGACCGGCGCCTACCCGACCACCAGCTTGCCGGCTTGAACGGGTTTGCCGACGCGATCACCGATCTGACCGTAGGCGCGCACCTGGTCTGCGTCCGCGCCGAGTACACGGCCGAATTTTTGCGGCGGCTGCTGCACCGCCACGGGCGCGCTGAAGGATGGCGACACCTGGTCGATGCCGAGTCGTTGGCTGCGGGCCGACTCGCCACCCCTCCCCCCTGGGATCTGCGCAAACTGGGCTCTTCCCTCGGTGTGGACGCTGACCAGTTCGAGACCGACACCGCGCTCGGCAACGCGCTATGGGCGGAGGCGGTCTATGACGCTATCGTCGGCGTTCGCGTCTGACCCTGTCCCAAGCAGGCGCAAACTGACGGATGAGGGGGGAACAAGGCATGGGCAGCAAAGCGGTCACGCGCCGGACGCTCGGCTCGGTGGACAAAGCTGCCCTATTGCTCGATCTGCTGAGTGTGGGACCCGCCTACCAGCAGCTCACCGAACTCGCCAAACGATCCGATCTTTCAACACCCACCGTTCACCGCACCCTCCAGTCCCTGCTGAGCGCCGGTCTCGTCGAGCAGAGCCCCGATTCATCCCGCTACAGCCTCGGCCCCGGACTCGTCCGTCTCTCCCAGCGCTACCTCATCCGCCTTCCTGTTGTCCAGGCGGTGGCTCCCTACCTCGTCGAACTCCGCAACGTCACAAAGGCCACGACAAAGATCGCGCTACTCGAGCATGGCTGGGTCGTGTACGTCGATCACATCGACGGCGAGAACGTCGGGATGTACCGAGCCTTGCACCGCTCGCGCCCCGCATTCGAAACCGCCGCTGGGCGCATTCTCCTCGCACGCGCCACCTTGGACGCCTGGGAGGAGGCGATCGCCGCCGCAGTGGCCGAGGGTCCTCCCCATCGGGGCATTGACCCCCAGGACTACACCCAGGAAGACCGGGCCGCCTGGGCGCGATCGCCGTATCTCGTGCTCGACGAGCCACAAGCGCTCGGGTTTGGTGAGGTCGCCGTGCCGGTGATCGACCAACGCGATCGAGTGCTCGCGTCGTTGTCAGCCAGCGACCGGCACGAAGCGTTCACCGACGAGACACTCACGGACCTGATCGTCCCCCAGCTCCTGCGTGCCGCCTATGCGGTCGGACAGGCAGTGGTCCCTCCGTAACGCCGCAGCGAGCTGCTGGCGGCGAATGAGCGGTGGCGAACCAGGCCTCGTCAAGCCGGTGCGTGACGTCCGCGCGGCGTTCCCCCGCGAGTGGTCGGACCTGGCCTGTGTCCGCGAGCTCGACGACCGTCTCCGCCCTCGCCTGACCTGGCGCCTAGAGCTCGAGCCTGGGGAAGATGGGCGTAGGGGGTGGCACGGTGGCGCCGCCGCTTCCGCACTGTTCGACGATGCGTTGTGCGGCGGAGGGCAGGAAGGGACGCAGGTGCTCGGCGACTTCGCGGCAGGCGGCGACCAGCTCGCTGAGGACGGCGTCGAGCGCCTCTCGCTGCGCGTTGTCGTTGCGCTCGGCTTTGGCGAGCTCCCAGGGTTCGACGGCGTTGATGTACCGGTTGGCTTCATCGACGACGGCCACCAGTGCCGCCAGGGCGGCGCGGAAGTCGAAGTCGTCGAGTGCGGCGTCGATCGCAGTGGCTGCCCGAGCGCGGGCCGTGAGCAGCCCGCGGGCTGCGTCGTCTTGGCGCGCAGCGACGGGAACATGCCCGTCGCGGTAGCGAGTGACCATCGCAACGGTGCGGTTGACAAGGTTGCCAAGGCTGTTGGCGAGGTCCTCGTTTGCACGCGCGACGAGCCGTTCGGGGGTGTAGTCGGTATCACCGGCTCGGGCTACGTCGCGAAGGAGCCACCACCGCACCGCGTCGGTCCCGAATTGCGCCACGACGTCCGCGGGATCCTCAGCGTTGCCGAGAGACTTGCTGATCTTGCGTCCGTACGCGGTGAGATATTCGTGCACGTAAATGGTAGTGGGGAGTGGCTCACCAGCTGACAGCAGCATGGCCGGCCAGTAGACAGCGTGGAAGCGCAGGATGCCTTTGCCGATGACGTGGACCCGGGCGTCGCTGTCCGTCCACCAGTGACGGTAGGTGTCGGGGCCGTCGCCGTAGCCGAGGGCGGTGATGTAGTTGCCGAGAGCGTCCCACCAGACGTAAACGACTTGGGTGGGATCGTCGGGGACCGGGATGCCCCATCCTCGGGCACGCTCGACGCTGCGGGAGATGCTGAAGTCTTCGAGGCCGCCGTCGATGAAGCTGGCGACTTCGTTGCGTCGGGTGGCTGGTTCGATGCGCAGCTCGCCGGTGGAGATGAGCTTGGCGAGCTGGTCCTGGTAGCGGCTGAGGCGAAAGAACCAGTTCCGCTCGCGGACGTGTTCAGGTTCGGTGCCGTGTTCGACGCAGCGGCCGTCGCGGAGCTCGGCCGGGGTGTAGAACTGTTCGCACCCGACGCAGTACAGGCCTTCGTAGTCCTGCTGGTAGAAGTCGCCCGACGCGGCGCAGGCCCGCCAGAGCCGTTCGACGCCGACCCGGTGCCGCGGGTCGCTGCTGGTCTTGATGAAATCGTCGAAGGAGAGCTCCAACGAAGCGCGCAAGGCGGCGTACCGGGCAGCGACACGATCGACGTACTGCTGGGTGGGGATGCCCTCGGCCTCGGCGGCCTGGACGTTCTTCAGGGCGTTGTCGTCGGTCCCGGTCTGGAAGCGGACCTCGTCACCGCGCTGGCGGCGGTGACGGGCGAGCACGTCGACCTGGACGAGCTCGAGCGCGTGGCCGATGTGGGGCCGGCCGTTGACATACGGGATGGAGCTGGTCACATAGTAACGGGCGTTCACGAGACCTCCTTGCCCCCTACAGGCCCGCCGTCGAGGCCCTGCGGGGGCCTGCAGACGGCGTGGTGTCAGCGCGCGCCGGAAAGGCCACCCGGGCGCATGAGCGCCACGTACGGCTCGGAGCAGGCAAGGACGACCACTGGCATACCCACAAGCTACACCCTAGGCCACGGAGCCCTCGTGTGTTGGATCCACGACGCATGCGTCGTGGATCCAACACACGACCGGGGCGCCCACAGTCGCGCGCCGCAAACCGCTGACCAGCCCAAACTCAGAGGCCGGGGCGGGAATTGAACCCGCGAATACAGGATTTGCAGGTCCAAACCAGGCGTACAGACCGGTCCTCGGTCGTACGTCGGCGCTGGTCAGCACGTCGGAGCTATCTGAGCGCATCCGCCGCCGAGCGGGGCAGTCAGCGTCGAGTGCTGCACTGGAATGCTGCACCAGCGCGCGCCGGCAACGCGACCAAAGGAGGACGTGTTACGCTGTCTTACATGGAGCCGGACCCACGAACAGCCATCGCGTTCGAGTGGGACTCCCGCAACATCGACAAGCTCGCGAAGCGCCATATCCGCCCGGAGGACGTTGAGGCGGTCTTCACCAACCGGCCGCGACGGTTCCTGCGCAACAAGCGCAGCGGCACTGCCGCCTACCTGATGATCGGCACGGATGACTCCGTGACGGTCACTGACCATCGGCGTGTTGTGGGCCGACGAACCAGAACGGGTGCTCCGCGCCGTGACCGGCTGGCCGACCTGAGAAGTGATCACATGAACCCGGCAGAGGAAGAAACCCGCATCGCCCGCATCGAAGCCGACGCCTCCAACCCAGACCTCTGGGAAGAGATCGGCGGCCCCAACGTGCCGCCACGCACGCTCGGGACGTCGATCACGATTCGGCTCGATCCCGACCTGGCCGGGCGGCTGCGCGCCATCGCTCGCCGCCGTGGCATCGGCTACACCTCGCTAGCACGCCAGATGCTCGAAGAGCGCATCAACCAGCACGAAGGGGGCTCCGCTCCCAGCACCCGCTTCGTGCTCGACGTCCAGGTGTCACCCAGCGGCGATGTGACCGTCGAGCAGCGCGCAAGCTGACGGATCCAACAGTGCCGCGATCGGACGCGGGAGTCCTGGAAGGCGGGCGGCACGATCGCTGGGCATCGCGCGGGCTGAAGCCGGCGACCGTCCGGGCGAGACGCGCGCGGGCCGAGGACGGGGCGGCAGCCCCGCCCGCAGGCCCGCTGCTGCACTGTCTGACCCGCGCAGCGTCTCAACTGGCGGGCGTCGGCGTCCCAGCACAACCGGCGGCGGCGCAGCCGCCGCCCTTGAAGTGGTAGAGAAACTGCTCACGAGCAGTCCCTGATCGGTCAGCTCCCGAAGCCCGGTGGGGCGATGCCCTCAGGGGGTCATAAGATTCGCATAGGGACAGTACTCCACCGTAGGACGGAGACTCCCGCTCGAGATCCAAGGATGGCCAAGCGGCTGCCGCGACC
>JBOGEB010000142.1:0-11374 GCA_050743125.1 Egibacteraceae bacterium | reverse complement strand
CCGGTTCTCGGCACAGCTCCAGCCCGGCCAGGCGCTCGAGGTCGAAGCCTGGGCCGGCGACCTCGACCACCCCCCGCCACCAGCCCACACAATAGTCAAAGCCGCGCAGAAACGCGCACGGGCGATGATCCGCGGCCTGCTGCGCCGGGACCGGCGGACGATCCGTGAGGAGCTGCACGGTCTCGCTGATCGCGCGGGCGTGCTGTAACCCGCACAAACATCCCGCGGTACCCCGGCCTACGGCTGGCCAAGTTGCGGCGACTCTACGCTTTCCCTCAATGGAGCACGGCTTCAGGGAGCGCCACAGGTATATGGCGCCCGCGGCTTGCGGACGTAGGCAAGAGACATGTCTCCGCAGCCGACGAGGGCAATAGGGCGGTCCGCGAAGAACGTGTCGCAGGCGGCTTTGACCCCTGGCAGCTTGTCCCACGCACGCGGGTTCTGCGCAGGGTCGCAGTAGTCGTCGATCATCACGACGCCATCGCCTGACAGGCGTGGCCAGACGTGGCGCAGGCACGTCAAGATCGAGTCATGGAAGTCGCCGTCCAGGAAGGAGAAGGCGATCCGTTCGGGGAGTTCGTCGGGCAATGTGTCCTCGAACCAGCCAACGTGAATGACGGGTTCATTGAGGTTCCACTTGCCGAACGTGGCGACGAGGTCGTCCGCCGTGGCGCGAAGGTCGCCTGCGTCGAAGAGCTCGCCGTCCCGCTGGCTGGGTGCGGGGAGCCCCTCAAACGAGTCGTAGACGTGGAGCGTGCGGCGGGGATCGAAGTGCTCAATGATCATCTGGAGGAACACACTGGTCCGGCCTGAATGGCATCCCAGCTCGACCACGTCTCCAGGTACGCCGAGCTCGAGAAGGTGGCTCAATGCCCAATAAAGGTTGACAAGACTGTCGATGCTCACCATCTTCGGGTTGTTCGCCACCAGCTCGTCAATATGATGGATCGGCAGCATTATCGCTCCTCTCGTTGGCTCGCTCGTCATCGTGTGGACGCGCTGGTGTCCTTCTTCTATGCCTCCTTGTGCCGTCTTCGCCCTGCGAGTCAGGTGGGAATGCCTCCGTTACGAGGACGGCCGGCTGGTTCGCCGTCATGATGCGGTAGCCGCGGGTCAGCAGACTGTGGCCTGGTTCTGGAGCGCCAGCATCATTCGCCCAGGCCGGCACTTCCGAGCGCCCGAACCACAACAGTTCTCGGCGGCTTTCGACAGCTGCGCTGATCAGCGCCTCCCCGAGACCGCGGGGAGATCGGTCGAGCGTGTGGAGGAAGTCACCCGGCAGACGAGCGAGAAGAACTCGGGACTCGGCGTAGGCGTAAGGCGTGTCGGATTGCTGGCCGCGGATGACGACGCGACGAAGGAGCGTCATCACGGCGAGCGGCGCCTCGAGCCAGCGCGACCAATAGCCCTCCAAGGAGGCGACAAACTGGGAAATCGGTGAGGTCACGACGGGCTCGCCGGTGCGTGCCTCCAGGAACCGCACCGTGGCGTCGGTCATCAGGAGCGCCCGGTGCAAGGAAGACAGCGTCTCTGGCGACAGGTCCTCCCAGCCGGTTGGCCGGTCGGCCTGAGCGAGGAAGTGGCGGCGGAAGCAGTCCGAGTGTTCCCCAAGAGACCTGTCGCCGTTCGCGCCGACAACAGGCGCAGGGAAGAGCGATGGAGCCTGTGAGCTCCCCATTGGCGATCTCCCGTTCTCTCGGTGTCTCGCTGTCGAAGCGCGTGGGCCTGGACCAAGCGGCTCTGCTCCTGTCTTCATCCGGTCAGCGGCCGAACACCTTCTGCAGCGCCAGCAGCGACTCTTCCACGTCCCTGTCGGAGTGACGGATGTCCATGGGCACCACGACCGCGCGTGACAGCAGCCTGGCGTCGGCCTCGAGCAGGTCGGGATCGGGCAGCGCGATGCCGCACCGCTTCAGCGCCGGACTCCAGTCACCCGCCCAGTGGCGATTCGTGCCGGCAGGCCCGAGCAAGAGTGTGGCGTTGACGCCCTCAGCGCGCAGCGCCTTGGCCACCCACCTCGCGTCTTCCTTCTCAGCGAGGGAGAAGACGAGGGAGGTCGCGATCTCGCCGTGTCCGTCGATGTGCGGACGCAGCCGCACACCGGGCACTGTGTCCAAGTAGTCCCGCATCGGCGCGCTCATGTCGCGGAGCCGCCGGATGATCCCGTCGGCGCGGTCGAGCTGCACCAGGCCGATCGCACCCTCGACCTCCGACATGCGGAGGTTGAGCGGGGGCGTGCGAACGCTCTTGACGCGGGCTGTGACCTCGGGCATGGCCCAGACGGCCGCCGAGTCGTGCAGGAACGCGCACCGGGCGAGCAGCTCCGCGTCGTTCGTCACGACCATGCCGCCCTCTCCCGTGGAGAGCAGCTTGAAGTCTTGGAAGCTGAATGCCGCGATGTCACCGAAGGTGCCGAGCCGGCGTCCCCGCACGCTGGCCCCGCACGCCTGTGCCACGTCCTCGACCACGGCGCCGCCGAATGTTTCTGCGAGGCGTCGCACCGCCTCAATGTCGCACGCGGCTCCGTAGGCGTGGACAGCGAGGACCGCGCGCGTCCGGTCGGTTACCGCTTGGCGGGCGGCGTCGAGATCGATGGTCAGGGAGTCGTCGACTGGCACGAACCGTGGGACCGCTCCGGCCGCGGCGATCGTCGTGGCGACGGACACGAACCCCACGGTGGGAACCAGCACCTCCCCGCCCGGTTCGAGGTCGAGAGCGCTGAAGGCGAGGTAGAGCGCCGAGGTGCCGGAGTTCACGGCGAGCGCGCCGCTGACGCCGACCCATCCGGCGAACCTGGCCTCGAAGTCGGCCACAGCCCCGCCGTGGTAGCGGTAGAGGATCTGACGACGCAGCACCTCGGCGACAGCATTGATCTCACTGTCGGCCATGGCCGCGGCGCCGACCCGGACCACTCCTCGCTCGTCAGGTCGCGAACGCGCCGGCCGCCCGCCCATGATGGCAAGCTCGGGCAACGAAGCCATGACCGTCCCCGTTCATTCCGACCTCTCGTTGAGCCGCAGCAGCCCCCGGGTGTCGACATCCCGTTCCGCGTCGGCCCAGTCGATCATCCACCGCATCGCGTTGGCGACGGCGGACAAGTCGGTCAGAGACTGGTCCCTGTTGCGGACGCTATCTACAAACTGGCGGTAGGGACCGCCGCGGGCGGGCTCACCTGGGGTAGATGCCCACAGCTGGCCGGAGTCGTCGCGCGTCAGCGGTGGCCCGCGCCAGCGTCCGTGGGGCACGACCCGGATTGATGACGGCGTAGACGGGTTCCATGGGATCATCTCGATCGTCATCGTTGCTGCCAGGGACGCCAGTTCGAGGGCGAATCGCGGCATGGGCGCGTCCCAGCCCACCTCGAGGTCTGCCGACGTGCCGGCGATGCAGACGTTGGCGTACGAGCGGTCGGGCGACGCGCAAGGACTCATGATCACGTCCAGGCTCTCGACCGGCGCGCGAAGGAGCCGCTCGAGGACAACCAGCACGTGGAGGCCGAGATCCAGGACCAGGGACCGGCGCCCGTCGTCGCGATACCAGGTGACGCCAGGCGCCCACGCCTCGGGTCCGCAGTGCTCGAACCGCACGATGGCTCGGGTGAGAGGTCCCGCCGAATCCAGCAGATCCGCCACCGCGTCGATGCACGGGTGGTAGGCCCAGGGCAGGTTGACCATGCAGGCCAGGTGAGGCCGTGCACCTCGGGCCGCGAGCGCCGCGTCCAGCTCGGCGTGTGTCACGACGCCCGGTTTCTCGACCAGGACACCGAGGTCGCGTTCCAGGGCCGCGAGCAGGTATCGGCTGTGCCAGCGCGGGGGCGTGCAGACGACCACCGCCTCCAGCGGCACGGTGTCGAGTAGCCGCCCGGTGTCTTCCGCCACGACCGGTACGCCGAACTGCCCGGCCGCGGCCTGCGCGCGAGAGGAATCGGTGTCACAGACGGCGGTCACGCGCACACCCGGAGCGCCGTCGAACGACAGGAACGGCGCGGCGTGCGCCGCCAGCGGTGATCCTGGAGAGGAGAGGCCCGGCAACGCGCCTCTCAACGCCACCTGGCCGCACCCGATCACTCCGACCCGGATATCCGGGCACGCGGCTGGTTCGATGGTGGCCCGGCTGGCGAAGAACGAGAGGTCCTGCCGCTCCGCCTCCGCTGCGGTCGCCGGACGGACCGTCGGCTGATCGAGGTCCGCGTAGTCCTTGATCAGCGGTCGCCAGACGATGTCAGCGTCGGTGTGCACAGGTCCGCACGTCATCACGTCGAGCCACCGTTTCTTGATGACCCGGGCGTGCCGGCGCCAGTACGCGAGCTTGTCGAACCCCAAGCCGCCGAACGTCGCCCCCTCGAAGTGCCGCAGGCTTGACGAACCAACGAACACGATCTCGCCGCCTCCAGCGCGGAGCCGGCAGCACAGATCCAGGTCCTCGCACACCGCCACAGGGTCGAAGGACTCGTCGAAGCCGCCGACACCGAGCAACGCGTCGTGCCGCACCAGCAGGGCCGCCGTCGGCGCCCATGCCAGTCTCCGCCACGCGTGGGCCGCCGCATCGGCCCGCTGCCCTCGGCCCAACAGACCGAATCGGCCCGCTGCCGTCACTGCCCCGCCCGCGCACTGAACAACGTCGCCAGGTCCCGGGAAGAGCAGGAGCGGCGACGCGGCGGCGACCGTCCCGGGCGGGCAGTCGGGCAGCCCGTCGCGCATTGCCCGAATGAGCTCCTCGAGCCATGCAGGGTCGTCGAGGACGACATCGTTGTCCAGGAATACGATCCACTCGCCGCGGGACGCTGCGAGACCTTGGTTGCGGGCGCGTGCGGTCCCGCGATCATCGTCGTTGGACACGAGCACGACCTCGTGCCCGCAGCGCTCAGCCCAGTCGGTGAGAAAGCCACGCGTGCCGTCGCTGGAGCCGTTGTCCACGACGACCCACTCGAACGAGCCGCGCGTCATGCTCACCGACTCCAGGCAACGTCGTGTGTACTCGAGTCGATTGCGGGACAGGACCACGAACGATGCGAGCCCCGCCACCTGCTCACCGCCGCCACGGCCCTGCGGCACCGGATCTGGCGTCTCCAGCCGCCACCAACCTCCCAGCGAACGCGACTCGTCCTCGGCCATGACCGGTGCCCCCTGACCTCGCTCACAGTGACGACGAGATCCCTCGGAAGGCATCATAGGCGGCCGCACCACGCTGCCTGCACCGCCAGATATGAAAGCCGCGCCCCCAGCTTGTGTACAGTCTTTCGACGCTCCCAGGCCGACAGATCCACGTCCCAGAAGGTGACGGCGACCCACGTATGAGCCCCGATTCCTTGCTCGCCTCCTATCTGAAGAAGGTTTGCCCGAACATCGATGTCAAGCCGATCAGCGCTGAAACCGTTGCGTTTGCCGCGGCGCTCGACGTGGTCGGCGCCGTTTCGCCAGAAATCGCCGACGCGATCCGCCAAGAGCTGGCCGACCAGCGTGCCAACCTCAAGCTGATCGCAAGTGAGAACTTCGCGTCCCCTGCAGTGCTGTTGGCGATGGGCAGCTGGCTGAGCGACAAGTACGCGGAAGGCGCGCCCGGGCACCGTTGGTACGCCGGCTGCGGGAACATCGATGCGGTCGAGCGGCAAGCGGTCGAGTCCGCCAAGCAGCTGTTCGGCAGCGCCCACGCATATGCTCAGCCCCACAGCGGGATCGACGCCAACCTCGTGGCCTTCTGGGCGATCCTGACTCAGCGGGTAGAGGCTCCGGCCCTGGACCGGCTGGGCGCGAAAACCTCGGTCAGCTTGTCAGCAGACAACTGGGAGGCGCTGCGCCGCGAGCTTGGCAGCCAGCGGCTGATGGGGATGGCGCTGGACGCTGGCGGGCACCTCACCCACGGGTTCCGGCCAAACATCTCCGGCAAGCTGTTCGAGATCCACGACTACACGGTGGACCCGGAGACCGGCCTGGTGGACTACGACCGCCTACGCGAGCGAGCAAAAGAGGTACGACCGCTGGTCCTGTTGGCCGGCTACAGCTCGTACCCGCGCAAGCTGAACTTCCGAATCTTCCGGGAGATCGCCGACGAGGTCGGGGCGACCTTCATGGTCGACATGGCGCACTTCGCCGGGCTCGTAGCGGGCAAGGTGTTCACTGGCGACTTCGACCCGATACCGCACGCCCACATCGTGACCACGACGACGCACAAGACCTTGCGCGGTCCACGGGGCGGGATGGTGCTGTGCGACGCGGAGTTCGCGGACACGGTCGACCGAGGTTGTCCGCTCGTGCTCGGCGGACCGCTCGGGCATGTCATCGCCGCGAAGGCGGTGGCACTCATCGAGGCAGCGCGCCCTGAGTTCGCTGACTACGCCCAGCGGATCGTTCGTAACGCTGCTGCCCTCGCGGAGGCGTTCCAGGCGGAAGGGGGCACCGTCGTCACTGGTGGAACGGACAACCACCTCGCGCTGCTCGACGTCCGCCCGTTCGGGCTGACCGGCCGGCAGGCGGAGGCAGCCCTGCGCGAGGCGGCGATCACCGTGAACCGCAACGTGATCCCCTACGATCCCAACGGCTCCTGGTACACCAGCGGCGTGCGGGTGGGCACGCCAGCGGCGACCACACTGGGCATGGGCGTGGACGAGATGCGCGAGATCGCCGCGATCGTCTTCAGGGTGCTGAGCGAGACGCAGGCCGATAGCTCCTCGAAGGCGCGCTACCACTTGCCGAACGACGTGCGTGAGGCTGCGCGGAAACGGGTCGGTGAGCTGCTCGCGGCGCATCCGCTGTACCCGGAGATCGCGTTGTAGCCACAAGCAAGGATTTGACCGCTAGCCTGAGAACGTGTTTGAGAATCGGTCAGAGTGGGTGTCCTGGTGGGTTCCGCTGGTCGTTCTTGGGTTTTCCAACGGCGAGACGCCCGGTGAGCCTTCGTCGGCGACTTCGCGACACCGTCCTGGGGAGTTTCGACATACGTCTTGAGGCTACCCCAGCTGAGGGTCCTGACTGCTCTCCTGAGCCGCGACGTAGGCACACGACGGGGTGCATTTGGGGAGCGGCAACGCCGCGCGGTCGACCTTTCCGCTGACCGCAAGCGGCCAGGACTCCATCCACACGACCGCGGACGGTACGAGCTGCGCGGGGTAATGCTCCCGTACCAGCGACTGCAGCGCCTCCATCGGCAGGCGGGTGGTACCAGCGGGCAGGACGTAGGCCGTGAGCTGGGTATGCCCTCGGTCGTCTGGCCGGCGGGCGACGAGTGCCTCGTCCACAAGTGGATGGGCGCACATGGCCCGCTCGATCTCGCGTGGGTAGAAGCGCAGGTTGCCCACGATGAGCTCATCGGCGCGTCTTCCGAGAAATTCGATCGTCCCATCAGCCCGGTAGCGGGCGACATCGCCCGTCCGGCACAACCAGCCGCCAGGTTGATGCGGGTCCAGCAGGAACTTGGCAACGGTGAGCTCAGGGCGATCAAGATAACCCCGGGCGTGGCGCGGGCCTGCTACATAGATCTCCGCTGCCACATCGACGGGGACCGGCTGCAAGTCCTCATCGAGGAGCCGC
Organism: Egibacteraceae bacterium; assembly: GCA_050743125.1. Lineage (GTDB taxonomy): Bacteria > Actinomycetota > Nitriliruptoria > Euzebyales > Egibacteraceae > JBOGEB01. The sequence goes on along the minus strand of JBOGEB010000142.1, from coordinate 3,848 downwards.
ACAGCGGACCGCTCGGATCGGCGCCCGATCGGAACCGGTCCGGGTGGGGCGTCCGGGTAGCACCGCCAGGAGGAGCCGGACCCGGTTTCGGTCTGCCCGTAGACGTGGTGCAGGCGCGCAGGCAGCTGCGCGAAGAACCGCCGCTGCAAACTGTAGGAGAGCTCCTCCCCGCGGCAGAAGACATCTCGCAGACCCGTGCATGCCTCGACCCCAGGCGTGTGGAGGAACCGTCGGAGCACCGCAGGAGTGACACTCATCCGGGTGATCCGCTGCCTGAGCACCGTGTCGACGAGGTAGGTGCCGTCCTGGTGTCGGCCCGGGTTGGCCGCCACTACGGTCGCGCCGGCCAGCCAGGGTCCGAAGAGCTCGCCGAGCAGGTTCACGCCTCCAAGCGCCAGGAGGAGCACGCGGTCGTCAGCGCTTGGGCCATAGGGGGAGACTCCCGGGAGCTGCCCTAGGCACGCCGCCCGGTGAGTGAACACGACCGGCAGCGAGGTTCCTGTCGATCCCGAGGTGAAGAAGACGAAAGCGGCGTGTTCCGGGCTCACCGGCGCGGCGAGATCTGTGGTGAGCTCGCGGGCGATCAGGTCGCGAGCACGGAGAAGCAGCGCCTCGGGCGCGCTGCGTCGAACCGCGTCGGGCACCCCGGCGTTTGCGATGAGCACACGTGGCTGCGTCTCCTGTGCTCTTCGGGCAATGCGCTCAGTCGAGCTCGAGGGGCTCAGCGGCACGCACACGCCACCGGCCTTGAGCACCCCGAGGACGGCAACGGCAAGGTCGACGGAGCGGTCCAGGTAGACGCCGACCATGGTCTCCGGCCCGACCCCTCGGCGTGAGAGGTGCCGAGCAAGCTGGTTTGCGCGGCGCCCGAGCTCCTCGTACGTCAGGGACTCGTCGCCGGACACGATGGCAATCCGGTCTGGCGTGCGCGCTGCCCGTCGCTCAAACTGGCGGTCCAGCCGCAGGCTGGTGGGCGGCTGGGTGCTCATGGTCAGCCAACTCGCACAACGCGCTTGGCCTTGAGCTCTTGTCGAGGCAGCGTCCCCGTCGGAACGATCGCTGCGGTGACCCGCAAGCTGCATGACTGGTGGACGCGCTCGGCGATCGTGTTCTGGGCGTGCAGGATCGCTTGCTGGGAGTGCGCCTGGTGGTCGACCTCCAAGACGATGCGGAGCTGTTGCAGATCGCCTTCCTGCCGTAGCTGGATTTGGAACTCATCGACGAGCGGATGGGCGCGGACCGCGTCCTCGATCATGCTCGGAAAGACGTTGACTCCTCGCACCACGAGCATGTCGTCGCTCCGTCCGAGCACCCCTCCTGTGAGGCGGGCAAAGTTGCGACCGCATGGGCACGGGTCCCGTGCCAGGTCGACGATGTCGCCGGTGCGGTAGCGGATGACCGGAGAGCCGAAGCGGCCGAGATTCGTCAGGACGAGCTCCCCTCGCCCGTGGGAGTGGGGTGCTCCCGTAGCAGGGTCGATGACCTCCGCGATGAACTCCGCCTCGTTCACGTGCAGGCCAGGGGCCTCGGCCAAGCAGCCGAACGCCACCGCGCCGACCTCGGTGAGGCCGTAGTGATCGAAGGGTTCTGCCCCCCACAGTCGGCTGAGCTGTGCCCGCGTGTTCGGGATGCTGGCACCTGGCTCACCTGCGTGGATCGTTCGCCTGATTGCGCTGGCCGCCGGGTCCAGCCCTCGCTGGCGCATCGTGCGGGCGAGGTGGATCGCGTACGACGGTGTGGACACGAGGACGGTCGCGGCGGAGTCGAGAAGGGTCATGCCACGTTGCGCCGAGTCCTGACCACCGCCGGGGACGACCAGGGCGCCCAGCTCGGCCGCTGCCTCGAACGCGGACCAGAACCCGATGAACGGGCCGAACGAGAACGGCACGAATACGCGGTCGGACGGCGTCACCCCGGCCGCTTTGTAGACGCGGTGCCAGCAGCGCAGCCACCATTGCCACGATGCGGAGGTGTCCAGCCACCGCAGGGGGCGATCAGTCGTACCGGAGGTCTGGTGCAAGCGCGTGTAGCGAGCCGGCTTCTCAGTGAGGATGCTGCCGAACGGAGGCGCTGCCTGCTGGTCATCGAGGAGTTCTCGCTTGGTGGTGAACGGCAGTCGTTCAAGCTCGGACAGCCGGTCGAGTGTGAACGCTCGGGGTAGTCCGGCGGTCGCCCACTTCGCCTGGTAGAAGGCGCTGCGAGCCTGCACGTGCTCAAGGAGGGCCTCCAGCTTGCGGGTCTGTACGTCACGTAGCCCAGCGCGGTCTAAGGTTTCCTCTTCATCGAGCGGCGAGCCGTGAGCAACGGGCGCCCGGCGCTCGCTCGTCACCGCATCCTCCTCTGTCTCACCAGGTTCATGGCTGGTGACGCTGCAGCCCGCTCGTGCGCCGGTTCGACGCGGCATGCCCGCGCCGCCGGGCCAGGTCACCGCCGAACCGGAGCGGCGACTTCATGGACGTCTGGCGGTAGCTGAGCGACGAGTTCCTCGGAAAAGCCCATCTCCTCGACCAGCACGCGCGTACGGGCCTCACCAACTACCGTCGCCTGCGCGTGGCCGATCCGGTCGATGGCGAACCGCTTCGCCTTGGCGACCACTACGATGCCACCTTCGACGTTGAGCCGGGCGTACAGCGCCGCGTTGAAGGCTCCTGAGCCCCTGGTCGCCTCGTAGACCTGCAGCAGGCCGCTCGTGGTCGCGGGGGAAGGGAGGAGCTGACACTGGAGCCGTTGGCCGTTGAACGGCCGGACCCACCGGATCCGCCAAGTTCCCATGACTGGGCTCGTGGTCGCCGGGTGGAGCGGATCGTCGAGCACGGTCCGGGTTGCGCGCAGCGGTAGCGCCTGCTCACAGGCGATCGACGTGTCGACCAAATACGTTGCCCCGTCCAACCGCACCAACAGGGCGGTGTGGTTCGGCAGGGTGAGAGGCTCGTCTTCGGCGCCCATCATCGCAAGCACCCGCTCAATGGTGAACCCGAGCGAGCACAGCAGCACGTGCAACCCGCCGCTGGAGGGTGTGCACGTGCCACCGGCACCGTAGCGCAGGTAGGTCTGCACGAACGCCGCCGGGTCGAAGCCAGGCAGCGGCCCGGGATGCTTATTGGCAAGGTGAATCCGGCGCAGCACATTGTCAAACGGCACGTGTCGGCACCAAGCCCGATACAGCGCGTGCAGTCCCTCCACAGAGACCGGCGGAGTCTCCCGGAGCCCCAGCCGCGCAAGCAAGCGTTCCACTGTGACCGGGTCCAGCCTGCTCCGCATGACCGCCGACTCCTTGTCGATGCTCGCGTTGACGTTTCGTTCGGGAACCCTCTCCGCTCAAGTCAGGATGAAGCGTACGTGAGACGAAATCGCGGGGAAGCGGGCACGGAGGACGTCGAGAGGGATGCTCCTCAGCGTCCCAGATTCGTGCCGGCCACGGCGGCGACCTGGGGGTCCGTGAAGGTCACGCGCGGGACCACGGCGACGTCGACCTCCCGGTCAGCGGCCTGGCGGCCGAGGATCGCGTCGCCCGCCAGCCGCGCCTGGTACTTGCCCATGTGCGTGAGCAGCGCCCGGCGGTTGCAGTCCCCGACGGCGTAGAGCCAGTCCAGCCCGCCCGCGGAGCTGGCCGTCGACCGTGACGAAGCGCCCCGGCTCCAGGCCGACGGTCTCCAGGCCCAGGTCGCCGGGCGCCGGGCGCCGGCCCACGGACACGAGGATCTCGTCGGCGCGCCGCTCAGCCGGTCCCGTCCGGGCTCACGGTCGCCGCGCCGTGCACGACGGAGTCGGCGATCCCGTCCTTCGGGCAGCGGGTCGAGCCCTCGACGCCCCACAGGCGGGCCTTGTTGGTCTCGTTCTCGCAGCAC
>JBOGEB010000141.1:2896-11402 GCA_050743125.1 Egibacteraceae bacterium | reverse complement strand
GATCTGCGCGGCGTGGAGCCCGGCGTCGGCGGCGAGCTGCTCCTGCGACAGGCGCCGCAGCCAACGCAGCTCGCGCAGGACCGCGCCGTTGATCGGTATCGGTGCGGGCATCGCTCGGCCTTCCCCCTGTCGCTCGGTACTCAAGCTTAACGAGCAGCGCGTACGACTGCGTATCCAGCAGGTCTGTCAAACCGGGCGTGGGGCCGCCGCCGACTCCTGTCCGGTCCCCTGTGACCTCCCTGGCGCTCCCCGCGTGACATCACTGTCAGCAATCAAGCGTTTCTGCTGGTCAGAGAGGGTGTCGGCGGGGGGACTCGAACCCCCAAGGGCGCATGCCCACACGGCCCTCAACCGTGCGCGTCTACCAATTCCGCCACGCCGACGTGGAAGCGAAGTATAGCCGGGCGCGGGCACCACCACGTGCCAGGCTGGCCTGCGCACAGCAGCATCTGCACATGCTCAACCCAGCGGATGCAAGTGTTGTTGACCGCGGAGCAACGTTCCAGGCTCGAGCGGATCGCGACGAGCCGGAGGGTCTCCATCGGTGCGGTGACGCGCGAGGCGATCGACGCGTACACGGCTCCTCGGCGGCGATCACGGGAAGACGCAGTGGCGGCGTTGTGCGCACTGGAAGCCCCGATGACTGGCCCACGATGAAGGCCGAGATCATCGAAGGAGCACAGCGCTGACGCTGTTCATCGACTCAGCCGTCATCATGTACGCAGGCGGCAGGCTCACCGCTCCGTGAGTCCTGCCAGGAGATCCTGCACCGGTTCACCGCGTTGCGGCGGGCTGAGCTGGGCGCCGCGATGACCGACATGCCCTGGACATCTTGGCGCCTGTCGTGCCGATCACGCACGCGATCATGGTGCGCATGCCCCGACCTGGTCCGTCGTTACGGGCATCTGCCTGCCCGCGACCTCGTTCGCTTGGCAACGTGCGTGGAGGAGGACTTCGCCGCGATCGTCACGCCTGACCGGGGTTCGACGCTGTCGCGGAACTCACGCGGATCGACCCTGCCGGTCGCCGGGGACTGAAGCCGCACCTGCGCTGAGCCTCGAGAAGCGCATAGGGGCCGCCGGCCTCAGAACGCATCGTGCGCTGCACAGCGGGTCAAGGCACCGACGACGCCCAGCAGCTAGGCGACCGCTGCGCGGACACGGTCGGCGTCGGCGGCGAGGCGGGCCTCGTCGTGGACCTGCCGGCCAGAGCGGCCGTCCCACCGCAACGGCAGCTCCAGCCACGACCTGCACCCGCCGTACTCGTCGCGCCGCGCGAGCCGCACCGCCTCAGGCAGCGCGACCGCCCGCACGACGAGGGCCTGCAGCGGGTGGCGCGGCCGGAACTCCAGCCGATCGGCGCGTACGGACTCCTCGGTCCAGATGTGCAGGTCGGTGATCTGGGCGAGCCCCTCCGGCCGCACGACCGGCACGACCTCCACCAATGACACCCCGCAGCGCACGACGAACGTCCCTCCGGCCTCGTCGACGTCGGCGGCGCCCACGTCCAACCACGGAAGATGCTCGGGCCGGACCCGCGCGCGGTGGCTGTGCGCGACGGTCGGGAAGAGGACGAACCAGGCCCCGCCGACCCGAAACGCCTTCTCGTGGATGCCGCCTTTGCGGAGCAGCACGGTCTGGCGGCCGTCGAGGAGCGCGACCGCGACCGCCGCCCACTCCTTGAGCGCGAGAGTCACGGGCGAGGTCACACGTCTAGTCTATGGACCATGTCGAACGTCAGTGCGTCCACGTCCCCAGACCTCGTCGAGGCCGTCTACGCGAGGCTCGCCGAGCGCGTCGAGGTCGGCCGGCGGCGCCTTGGGAGGCCACTGACCGTCGCCGAGAAGATCCTCGTCGCCCACATGCGTGAACCCGAGGGGCAGCCGCTCGAGCGCGGCCGAGCCTACGGGGACTTTCACCCGGACCGGGTCGCGATGCAGGACGCGACCGCGCAGATGGCGCTGCTCCAGTTCATGACCGCCGGGTTGCCCCGGGTCGCAGCGCCGTCGACGGTCCACTGCGACCACCTCATCCAGGCTGAGGTGGGCGCGGCGGCCGACCTGGCGGCGGCGACCGAGGCGAACTGCGAGGTCTACGATTTTCTCCGCGACGTGTCGGCGAAGTACGGGATCGGGTTCTGGAAGCCGGGCAGCGGGATCATTCACCAGGTCGTGCTCGAGCGCTACGCGTTCCCGGGCGGGATGATGATCGGCACCGACAGCCACACCCCGAACGCTGGTGGCCTCGGCATGGTCGCGATCGGGGTGGGTGGCGCCGACGCGGTCGACGTGATGGCAGGAATGCCGTTCAACCTGCGGATGCCGACGCACATCGGGGTCCGCCTGACCGGAAGCCTCGGCGGGTGGACCTCGCCGAAGGACGTCATCCTCGCGGTGGCCGGCATCTTGACGGTCAGGGGCGGCACCGGGGCGATCGTCGAGTACTTCGGCCCCGGCGCCGAGTCGATCAGCGCGACCGGCAAAGGCACGATCTGCAACATGGGCGCCGAGATCGGCGCGACGACCTCGCTCTTCAACTACGACGAGGCGATGACCCGCTACCTCAAGGCGACGAGCCGGGAGGAGATCGCCGACCTCGCCACCGCCCACCGCGAGCACCTCCGCAGCGACCCGGAGGTGTGGCGCTCGCCGGAGGACTTCTACGACCGAGTAGTGGAGATCGACCTGGACGGGCTGGAGCCGCAGATCGTGGGGCCGCACACGCCGGACCTGACCCGGCCGATCTCGCGGATGGCCGCCGACGCCGAGGCCGGCGGCTACCCGGTGGAGATCACGAACGCGCTGGTCGGCTCGTGCACGAACTCGTCCTATGAGGACATCGGCCGCGCCGCCCACGTCGCCCGGCAGGCGCGCGCCGCCGGCCTGGAGGTGAGGACCCCGCTGCTCATCACCCCCGGCTCGGAGCAGGTGCGCGCGACGATCGCCCGCGACGGGCTGCTCGGAGACCTCGAGGCGATCGGCGCGACCGTGCTCGCGAACGCCTGCGGGCCGTGCATCGGGCAGTGGAAGCGGGCCGACCGCCTCGGGGGCACGCGCAACTCAATCATCAGCTCGTTCAACCGGAACTTCCCGCGCCGCAACGACGGCTACGCGGAGACGCTCGCGTTCATCGCCTCGCCGGAGATCGTCGTGGCCGCGGCGCTGGCGGGCCGGCTCGACTTCAACCCGATCACCGACGAGTTGGACGGCGTCCGCCTCACCCCGCCGTCGGCCGAGGAGCTGCCGGCGTCCGGATTCGACCCGGGCGAGTCGGGCTTCGCGCCGCCCGCTGAGGACGCCCAGGCCGTCGAGGTCCGCGTGGACCCGGACAGCGAGCGGCTCCAGCTCCTCCAGCCGTTCCCGGCCTGGCCGGGCGGGGACTACACCGACCTGCCGGTCCTGCTCAAGGCGGCGGGCAAGTGCACGACGGACCACATCTCGGCGGCCGGGGTATGGCTGCGGTTCCGCGGGCATCTCGACAACATCTCCAACAACCTGTTCCTCGGCGCGAACAACGCGTTCACCGGCACGACCGGCGAGGGGATCGACCAGCTCGACGGCCAGACACGCAAGCTTCCCGAGATTGCGCGGCGCTACAAGGCGGCGGGCGTCGGCTGGGTCGTCGTCGGCGACGAGAACTACGGCGAGGGCTCGTCGCGCGAGCACGCCGCGATGGAGCCCCGGCATCTCGGCGGCCTCGTCGTGCTGGTCCGCAGCTTCGCGCGCATCCACGAGACGAACCTGAAGAAGCAGGGGATGCTCCCACTGACCTTCGCGGACCCCGCCGACTACCAGAAGGTCAGCGCGTCCGACCGTGTCGATGTGCTCGGACTCGCCGACCTTGCGCCTGATCGGCCGGTCACGGTGCGGCTTCGCCACGCCGACGGCGCGATCGACGAGCTCGAGGCGACGCACACGTACAGCGCAGAGCAGATCGCCTGGTTCCGTGCGGGCTCGGCCCTCAACGCCGCTCGAGAGCTCTGACGGGCGTAAAAATCCGCCTTGACGCCCAAGCGGGGAAAAGCGCTAAATAGACCCGTGCCCGCCGGGGCGGGCACACACGGGGAACGGTGGGTCTTCTAGAGGTGCCGGATTCGCGGTGTCCGGTGGCACCGAGTCGTCACCTTGCGGGTCTCTAGCCCCTGCGGTCACCGGGCGTTTTGCCCTGCATCTGCCGGCACGAGGAAGGCAGGAGATGATCCGCCGCACGGATCGCAGACGGGTGCGCTCCAGCGCCACGCTGCTCTGCGCCGTACTCCTCGCGGTGATGAGCCCGGCCGCCAGCGCGAGCGCCAGCGCCAGCGCCAGGCGGCGGGCCGTGCCGGGCTCGCTGCTCGTGACCACGGCTGACCGGCAGGGCGTCGGCGCCGTGCGCCTGCTCGCCTCCACGGGGACCTCGGCCGCGTTGGCAGGGGCGGCCATGACGCCGATCGCCGATCGTGTCACCGAGGTCCGCGTCCCTGCGGAGCAGGCGGCTGCGGCCGCCCAGGCGCTCGCGAGCCAGCCGGGCGTGGTGGCGGTCGAGCCCAACGCCATCCGCCACCTGCTCGCCGTCCCCGACGACCGGCAGTACGCCAAGCAGTGGGCGCACCGGCTCACCGGAATCGAGGCCGGGTGGAGCGTCGCGACCGGCTCCCACCGCGTGACGGTCGCGGTCATCGACAGCGGTGTCGTGGCGAGCCACCCCGACCTCGCCGGCCGGATCGTAGGCCAGGTCGACGCCTCGACGGGAAAAATCCGGCGCGGCCGCACCAACAACGACTCCTGCCGCATCGGGCACGGCACCTGGGTGTCCGGCGTCATCGGCGCCATCGGGGACAACCGCAAGGACGTCGCCGGCATCAACTGGAACGTGTCGATTCTCGACATCTCCGTCACCAGCCCTGCCGCCGTCTGCGGCGAGATCACGGACTCCGCCGAGATCGCCGCCATCGACTACGCCGTGACGCATGGCGCGAAGGTCGTCAACCTGAGCTTCGGCGGGGCGGCGATCACGGATCCCTCGTGTCCGAAGGCGCTCCAGGCCACGCTGGACCACGCCCGCTCGGCCGGGGTCCTCGTCGTGGCCGCCGCCGGCAACGACGCCAGGAGCGTCGCGGCGGTCCCTGCCTCCTGCAACGGCGTGATGTCGGTCGCCGCGGTGGGATCGGAAGGGTTGCGGGCGGGCTACTCGACGACGAACGCCTTCATCGACGTCGCGGCGCCGGGCGGGGAGGGCTCGCCCGACCACGACCCCGCCGTCGACGTCCTCACCACGAGCTACTGGAAGGCCGGGGCGCGCACCAAGCGGACGCTCGCGGTGGCGGGGACGTCGTTCTCGTCGCCGTACGTGGCGGGGCTCGCCGCCCTGCTCCTGTCGGTCAAACGCAGCCTCACCCCTGACCAGCTCGAGTCCGTGATCGAGCGCACCGCCCGTGACGCGGGGACGCCTGGACGCGACCCGCTCTACGGCTGGGGCGTCGTCCAGGCCGGCGACGCGGTCGCCTTGATCGACTCGGGCCAGCCGATCCCACCGCCCGAGCAGGACCCGCCGTTCCCGGTCGGCGACTGACGGCGGGGAGGCGAGCAGCCGCCGCACGCTGGCCGCGCCACCTCCCCCACCCGCCATGAGCACGTGTTTGAGAACTCTTCATGAGGGGTCGCGTCGCGTCGGGTTCCGCTCGCGAACACCCTGCGATCGGGGGCTTCCCCCGAACCCCCTCACAGTCAACGGAACTTTCCGCTTGGACCACTAGGCTCCGGGCGACATGAACGCCCATCAGCGCACCTTGCGGTGACGGTCCCGCCGCGTCATCCCGGCCACCCCGACCCGCTCAGCCCTGGCGAGAGGGTGCTCCTGCTCGACCGGAAACGGCGCCGCTACCTCGTCAGCCTGATGCCTGGAGCCGAGTTCCACTTCCACGGCGGCGCCGTGGCGCACGACGACCTGCTCGGGCGGCCGGAGGGCTCGTGGGTGCGGAGCGCGAAGGGCGCGCTGCTGCTCGCGGTGCGCCCGACGTCGGCCGACTGGACGGTCAAGGCGCCGCGTGGCGCACAGGTCGTCTACCCGAAGGACCAGGCGATGATCGTCGCCCTCGGCGACATCGCGCCGGGCGTGGTGGTCGTCGAGGCCGGCGCGGGCTCGGGTGCGCTGACCTGCGCGCTCTTGCGGGCCGTCGGCGCGTCGGGCCGGGTGACCAGCTTCGAGCTGCGTCCCGAGCACGCCGTCGTCGCGGAGCGCAACGTCGCCGAGCGCTTCGGCGGCTGCCCGCCGAACTGGGAGCTGCGGATCGGCGACGTCGCCTCCGGTCTTGCCGGGCTGGGCTGTGACCGGGTGGTGCTCGACCTGCTCGAGCCCTGGGCGGTGCTCGAGGCCGCCGCCGACGCGCTCCGTCCGGGCGGGATCCTCGTCGCCTACACGCCGTCGGTGCCGCAGGTCATGCGCCTGCGGGAGGCGCTGGGCGCCGACCAGCGGTGGGGGCTGGCGCACACCTGTGAGACGCTCGTGCGTGACTGGCACGTCGATGGGCTCGCGGTCCGGCCCGATCACCGCATGGTCGCCCACACCGCGTTCCTCACCACCGTGCGCAGGCTTTCCGAGGACCAAAATATTTCTTGATCTCGTCTATTTCCTGGAATATTTTAGATGCGGAATTGCCCGTACAGCCAGGAGGGACGCCCATGACCACCAAGACCGCAGACCCCGTCGTCTACGAGCCGCCCGCGCTGGTCGACCTCGGCGAGGTGCGTGCCGTGACCCTCGGTGGCAGCAGCTACGACACCGCCGACATGAACAAGGCGATGTACAACTGACCGGTCGCGAACGGGGAGCGGTCGATGGGCTGGTTCGCCGGGTGTTGCCCCAGGCCGGGAGCGCCGGCGCCGCCTGATTGGCCGCCCCTGGGCGGACGACCGGTCTGGGAGAGGCCGCGGGCGCTGTCCGTGATGGGCACGTGGTCGCCCTCCGAGCTCCGCACGGTGTCGCTGGATGAGGCCAGGCTCGCGGTGTTCGGACAGTGCCTCGCCGACGAGCAGCGCATCTCCCAAGACTTCGCCCTGGCACTGCGGGGGCATCGCCGCTACGAGCCGCTGACCCGCTGGCCCGGCAGCTACGCCCTGGTCGTCTCGGACCCGGACGGCGTCACGATCCTGACTGACCTCGCCGGCCAGTACCCGGTGTTCACCAGCGTCGATGAGCACGGCGTCGCGTACGGCTCGCTTGCCCGGCCGCTCGCGGGCCGGCGCGGCGCCCGGCCCGATACCGAGTGGCTGGCGGCGACCCTGCTCTGCCCGGGCGTGCCCGAGTCCACCGCCGATCTCAGCCCGCACCTCGGCGTCCGCGTCCTGGCGGGCGGGCAGGCGCTCCGCATCACCCCGCATGGGATGCGGCAATGGACCTCTGACCCATTGGCGCCAGACCGGGCAGCGCGCTTCGACGAGGCCGCCGAGGCCCTACGCGCGGCGCTGACGACGGCCACCCGCGCCCGCATGAGCGTCGCGCGGCGGCCGACCGCCGATCTCAGCGGGGGCTTGGACTCGACCTCGCTCGCGCTCCTCGCCGCTGCGTGCGCGCCCGGGAAGCTGCCCGCGTTCACCTATCACAACCCGCTCGCGCCAGCCGGCGACGACCTCGTGTACGCCCGATGCGCTGCGGCCTTGGAGCCCCGCCTGGACTACCGAGTCCTCACTGGCAAAGCGGAGACGCTGGCCTATCAGGAGTTGGCGACGGCGCTCTCCAGTGACGAGCCCGACATCGGGGTGGTCCTGCTGGCCCGGACCCGCACGCGCTTCCAGGCGGTCGCCGCGGCCGGCTCGGACCTGCATCTGACCGGGGAGGGCGGCGACGTGGTGCTCGGTGCCCCACTCCCCTATCTTGCCGATCTCGCCCAGCACCGACATCTCGGGACGCTCGTGCGGCACTGTGCTGCGTGGGGCACGCTGCGGCACCGGCCGCCAGCAGCGCTCGTCTGGGCGGCATGGCGGCTGGCGCGGACCCCGCGGTCCCGCGCGCTGCGCGACCTCGCCGTCCATCTCGTCCGCCCCGAGATCGCCCCTGCGCAGCTCGAGCAGCACCTCGCGTGGTGGACGCTGCCCGGGCCGGAGACGGCATGGGTCACCGCGCGGGCGCGGCGGCAGGTGGCCGAGCGGCTGATGGAGCAGGCCTCGACCGCCGAGCCCGCCGGCGGTCAAGGCGTCGGCGATCACGTCACCCTCGGCGACCTGCGCGCCTACGCCGCCGGGTACCGCCTCGACCGGGAGGCGGCCGCTGCGCTCGGCGTGTCGCTGCACGCCCCGTACCTGGACAACCAGGTGGTACGCGCTTGCCTCCGCGTCCCCGCGCGGCTGCGGGGGAGCCCGTTCGTGGCCAAGCCCTTGCTCGGCGCGGCGCTGCGTGGGCTCGTCCCCGACCTCGTCCTCGTCCGGCGGACCAAGGGCGACTACACCGGCGAGGAGTACCAGGGCCTGCGCCGCGCGATCGACGTCCTTCGCGCGCTGCTGGCCGACCCGCTCGTCGCCGAGCTCGGCCTG
>JBOGEB010000141.1:0-2796 GCA_050743125.1 Egibacteraceae bacterium | reverse complement strand
GCTCGGCCTGCCGGTCCCGTTCGCCGCGCTCAGGCGGGTTCTGGCCGTCGAGGTGTGGCTCCGGCACCTGTCCGACCGCGCGCTGATTCCGTCGGAGGCAGGCCGTGGCTAGCCTGCGCGTCAACGCTCGCGTGCACACGGCAACCGACGAGACCGGCTGCCTCGTGCTGCTCGACGAGGGGTCCGGCCGGTGGCACGCGCTCAACCCGACCGGAGCCCTGTGCTGGGGGGAGCTTGCCCGCACGGGCGACCTCGACGCCGCGATCGCCATGGTGGCCAGCCGCTACCCGGACGTCCCCGCTGAGCAGGTCCGCGCCGACCTTCTGCGCCTCGCCGGCGAGCTGCTGCGCTGCGGCCTGCTCACACCGGCAGCGGTGGGAAAGGCGATGGCGGTCGCGCCTCGCGCGGACCTGCCGGTCAGCCCAGCCGATCTGCTCGCCGTGCTGACCGCGTTTCCGGTCGCGCTGACGGCGCTGCGCCTGGGGTTCGGTCGAGCCATTCGGCTCGTCGCGCTGCTCAGGCACCTGCCCGCTCGCCCCGCCTCGGTGCGCGAAGCCCAGACCGCGGTCCACGCCGCCGCGCTCGTGGCCCGCTGGTATCCGGGCCGCGCAGCCTGCCTCGAGCGCTCCCTGACCGCCGTGCTGAGCGCGGCGCTGCGCCGCCGCCGGCTCGACTGGTGCCTGGGTGCTGCGGCCGACCCGCGCCGCTTCCACGCCTGGGTGGAGGCCGAGGGTCAACCGGTCACCGATGACGACCCGGTGGAGCCCGCGTACCAGCGCGTGCTCACCATCTGACCGAAAGGAGACCCCGTGACCGATCCCGTGCAGCAAGCCCTCGACGTCGTTGACGAAGACCTGTTCACCCACCGCCCCGACGGGCGGATCGTGACCCAGACGACCACGGCCCGAGTCATCGCCGACATGCTGCGCTGGCTCGACGTGCCGCCGGGAGCGCGGGTCCTGGAGATCGGCACCGGCAGCGGCTTCAGCGCCGCGCTGCTCGCCCAGATCGTCGGCGTTGGCGGCCAGGTCGTGACGGTCGACGTGGACGCCGCGCTCACCGACCGAGCCACGACGCTGTTCGAGAAGACCGGCATCGCCGAGCGGGTCACCGCGATCATCGGCGACGGCGTGCGTGGCGCCGTCGAGCACGAGCCCTACGACCGAATCGTCGCGTGGGCGCAGGCCAGCCACCTACCTGAGGCGTGGATTCGGCAGGCCCGCCCCGGCGCGGTGATCGTCACGCCGGTGGACCTCGCCCCGCTCGCCGGCCACGTGGGCGGTCTGCTGCGAGTTCAGGTCGACGAGGAGCGGGGCGTCGTCGCCGAGGGGCTCCGCAAAGGCGGCTTCGTCCGGATGCACGACGAGGTGCTCACCGACTGGCTCCTCCCACCGCGGCACGTCGATGCGCACGCGGAGCGCGAGGGCCAGGTGTGGGCGCTCAGCGCGGTGTGGCTGCGGGCGGCTGACGAGGGTGCCGGTGACCGCCTGCTGCGCTTCGCCGAGCAGGCCAGCATGCGGCCGAGCGGCGAGCGGCTGCTGGAGGACGGCGAGGACGCCGACGACCTCCGCGCCTGGCTCCTGGCCACCCAGCCGGAAGGGCTGACCACCGCGCTGCTCGGTGGGATGAGCTGGCACGTCGGCGCATCCACACCCGACGGGCTCGCCGCTCTGGGGGAGGAGCAGGAGCTCGTCAGCGCCGGCAGCCTCGACGCCGCCGGCCTGCTCATCGGCTGGATCGCCGCCTGGCGCGCCGCCGGCCGGCCGGGCTGGGCCAACCTCCGCCCCCGCCTTCTCCCGATCTCGCGCGGCTGGCACGTCCGCGCCGCGCTCGATGTCACGTCACCGACAAGAAAGGAAAAGGGATGAAGCTGATCCGATTGGGCACCGACTGCCATGACCTCAAGCGATGCCCGACCATCTATGCCACGGATCGCGGCACCTTCGTCTTCCAGGGCTACATCGTCATTGACGGCGAGGCGCTGGTGACAATGAACTTGTCCTCTGAGGAAGGCGCGGTTGAGATCCCGGAGGCGCTGGTGCGAAAGGTGTGGGGCGATGCTGTCTGAAGAGGAGCTGGAGGCCCTGTTCGACAACTTCGAGCAATCGGCGTTCCGGCTGGAGACGCTGGACTACTACGGGGTCGAGTACGACGTGGAGGAGCTCGGCCAATACCTCGCAGGAGAGGCCGAGCCGGCCATGGCGCAGGAGAACACCCCGTGGATGGACCGGATCGCCGCCTGGGTGGCCGAGGGAAAGCGCTACTACCGCGTGCACGTCGTGCACAGCCCGCTGAACGACTACCTCTGCTTCGAGTGCGAGTGGGGGTACCTCCACACCCAGAGAACTGGCGAGGAGATCTTCATCCTCGACACCGCGGAGCGGCCCCGGCCCCAGGGGTTGCCCAACGAGGACTTCTGGCTCTTCGACGACACCAAGGTGGCGCGGATGCACTACGACGCAGAGGGCCGTTACGTCGGTGCGGAGCTGCTGCCCGAATCCGAGGCGCCGCAATACTGTCGCTACCGCGACCTCGCGGTCGCCGCTGCGGTGCCGTTCGACGAGTATTGGACCGCGCACCCGCAGTATTGGCGTGAGAACTGGCTGAAGCCCGGGAGGTAATGGAGCCCGCGGAGCGCTATCAGCGCGAGCGAGAGGAGCTGGGCAGCGCGCTTCGCCGCCTGCGCAAGGACGCCGATCTGACCGGCGTCGAGGCGGCGAAGCGCGCGGGCATGAGCCAGTCGAAGGTCTCCAAGATCGAGACCGCGAACCTTCTGCCGTCGGTCGATGACGTCGA
>JBOGEB010000140.1:8728-11410 GCA_050743125.1 Egibacteraceae bacterium | reverse complement strand
GCGGCCGGCCAGGGCCAGTTCGACCTCGCCGCCGGTCTTGCGGGCGACCTGATCAGCCTGCTGTGGGGCGGCGGCCGGCTGGCCGAGGCGCTCGCCCTGGCCGAGCAGATCAAGGGGTACACGCGGCGGGCGGGTCTGGGCCCGTGGACCCAGCTGGGCGACGAGGCGCGGCGGCTGCAGATCCTGCAGTCGCAGGGCTACGACGAGCAGGTCCTGGCCGCCGTCCACACCCTGCGCGAGACGATGGCCGGGCTGGCGGAGCAGAGCGACGCCGTGGAGACGGTTGTGCCCTGGAACGTCCGCGAGGTCGTCCTCGACACCGGTTTTGCAGCCGCGCTCGGCTTGGAGCGTTGGGAGGAGGCGTTGGCGCTCAACGCCGAGGCGGCCGGGTCGGAGCGGCGGCGCGGCGCGTCCCGCCTGGCCCAGGCGGCCACGCGGTTCAACGACTACGGGCCGCTGCTGCGCCTCGGACGGGTGGGGGAGGCCAGGGCGGTGCTGCTCGGCTGCCGGCAGGCGTTCGAGGACGAGCACGACCTCGCCGGGCTCGGGAAGGCGCTGTCCGCGCTCGCCGACCTCGAGAACCGGCTCGGGCGCACCGGCAGCGCGATCCGGCTGGAGCAGGACGCGCTGCGCCTGAAATACGCGGCCGGCGACCCTGACGACATCGCGGTCAGCCACCTCAACCTCGCCACCTGCCTGCAGCGCGTGGGGCAGGAGCCGGCGGTGGCGGTGGCGCACCGGCTGGCCAGCGCGGTGATCGAGCTCCAGACAGGCTCAGGCCGCCTGGCCGGCACCCTCCGTGTGCTCGCCCACGATCTGGCGGGCCTCGACGGCGACCCGCCTGTCCCCGGCTCGTTCGCCGAGCTGTGCCGGCTGGTGGACCGGACCGACGGCGTGCACCTCGCCCAGCTCGTCGACCGGCTGCCCAAACAGGCCCCGGACGGCGAGGCGGCGCTGGCCGAGGTCGTCCGCCTCGCCAGCCAGCTCCCCACCGACCAGGCGTTCGAGGTTGAAGAGCATCTTGAAGCTTGGGCGCCGGTGACCGCGGGGATCGTCGTCGCGGTCGCCGGCGACGCGGCGACCGCCACAGCGGTCGAGCAGGCACTGACGACACGAGGCGAGCACCCTGACTGGGGGGCGCTGGTCGCCCGCCTGCGCCGCATCCTCGCCGGCGAGCGTGGTGACGACCTTGTTGCCGGGTTGGACCCGATCGACACCGCGATCGTGCAGCGCACCCTGGACGCCTTGGCGGGGCGCATCGAAGTAGCCGGCACGGCGCTGCCCGATGAGTTCGACCAACCTGCCGGCGCCGACACCTGACCCCGGCAGCCCGCAACCCTGCCCGTCGCCCAGCTCACCTCGGACTCCGCTGCGGACCAGCGTGTGCAGCGTTTTGCCAACTAGCGGGGAAGCGTTTGGTCGAGTTGCTCGACTCGTTCCGGTTGGTCGTCCTGGCGGGGGCTCGGCAGACCGGCAAGACCACGCTGGTGCGTGAGCTGCTCGGCCTGCCGGAGTCCGCGCAGCTCACCATGGACGACGAGGCGATCCTGCGCCGAGCGACCGAGGACCCAGTCGGGTTCGTGGAGACCTTGCCCAGGCCCTGAGTCCAAAGGGCAGGACGGGGCTTCCTGCTGGCGGTCAAACGCGCCGCGGACCTCGATCCCAGGCGAGGCCAGATCCTGCTGACGGGCTCCGCCAACTCCCTCGCCGATCGTGGGGTCTCAGAGGCGCTGGCCGATAGGGCTGGCCGGCTGGTAGGGCTGGCCGGCGGCTACTTGGAGGGCGGCTGCCCAGAGGTCGTGACGCAGGCCATGGGCACCCGCCAACGACGGGCCTGGTTCGACGCCTACGTGAGGGACGTCGTTTCGCGGGAGGCGCTTCGGCCCCTCGCGGACGTTCGGCTCGAGGCCGAGCTGCGCCCCGTCCTGCGGCTGCTGGCGGCGCGGACTGCCGGCGAGCTGGTGGTCTCCGATCTGGCGGCCGACGCCGAGCTTGCGCGCGAGACCCCTGACCGAGGCGCACAAGCAGACCGCCTGGTGCGGGCGCTCGGTCGACCTGGCGCACTTCCGGGACCGGCAGGGCGCGGAGATCGACCTGATCGTCGAGGACCGTCGCACCGGGCAGTTCACGGGTGTCAAGGTCAAGCTGACGTCGACACCCGTCGAGCGGGACGGCCGGCACCTGGCCCGCTTCCGCGCTCGGCTCGGGGAGCGCTTCACCGTCGGCTTGGTCGTCCACGCGGGCGCCCCCCGTTGGCCCAGCGCCAACGGCTGTGGGCGGTCCCGGTCAGCGCGCTGTGGCGAGACGACCCAGTCGGTTGACGGGTGTGCTCGGGGGAGCGCCCAGGCGGGCGGGCGACGGCCGCGGCCACGAAGGCGTCGGCCGCCGGGTCCGGCGGAGGCGCCGTCGCCGATACCGCCAACGGCGGCGATGCCGCCAGCGGGGACCCCAGGCTGGCGTTGACCCAGTCGATGACTCCGGACACCCGCCGGTAGCGCCAGAGGACGTTGCCGGGGTGGCAGTCGCGGTGGATGAGCACGGTGGGATGTGGCGGCGGGGGCCGTGGTGCACCTCGATGGCGATCTCCCACGCCCGCTTGCGCGCCGACCACGGCGGGGGCACCTGGACCTTGTCGAGGTCGTACGGGGAGTACGGACGGACCCGCACGCCCGGCGGCACCAC
>JBOGEB010000140.1:0-8628 GCA_050743125.1 Egibacteraceae bacterium | reverse complement strand
GGGGGCCGTGGTGCACCTCGATGGCGATCTCCCACGCCCGCTTGCGCGCCGACCACGGCGGGGGCACCTGGACCTTGTCGAGGTCGTACGGGGAGTACGGACGGACCCGCACGCCCGGCGGCACCACGGCCTGGTGGATCGCTGCCAGCGGCTCCGCAAGGCCGAGCCAGCGTTCAAGGCCGAGCCGGCGGGAGCGCCACACGATCCGGCCGGGCAGGCTCGTCATGAGCACTCACTGGGACGTCGGGGGTTCGATTCCCCTCACCCGCTCCACAGCCGGCCTGAGCTGCGGCAACATGTTCGTGTTCGCTCAGGGACCGGATCTCCTCACCGGCTCTCGACTGCCTCTGGCCTGCGACAGCACGTCCTTGGCCAACGCCGATGCTCCTGAGCACAGCGCTCGTTCAACACGAAGCAGCGACGTCCGGTTGTGCGGCTGACCCGCGCGGGACCTCCGGCCTCATACGCCCCGGGAGCCGTCATACTCGAAACGGCCACTACTCGAGGGGGGTGGGGACGGTGACTGAAGTGTCGATGACCCTGCTCAACATGCGTCTGTTCAGCGTTTCCGAGGCCGGGCGCCTCTTGTCGATCCCTTCGTCGACCCTCTCGTACTGGCTCCACGGGAGTCGGCGACGCGGCCGTGTGTACGACCCCGTCCTGCGCGAGTCGCTCAACGACGATGGCGTCTTGACCTGGGGCGAGTTCATCGAGGCCGGCCTGATCAAGCAATTGCGCGAGCGAAAGGTCAAGCTCGATGACATCCGCCGTTTTTCGCGAGCGGCTCATCTCGGCCTCGGCTGGGACCATCCCCTGGCCAGACACGACGTGTACGTAGGACCATCACAGAAGATGGTCTACGAGGCGCAGCGTATTGCAGGGTTGGACGAGCAGGCGCCCCTGCTCCTGCCTGCGGGCGCTGACAAGTACGGCTCAGGTCAGCAGTTCCTCTTTGGTGAGACACTGAAAGACTTCCTCGAACCGATTGCCTTCGAGGGCGAAGTCCCCGTGCGCTATCGACCTGGACCTCGACATTTTGAGGTGATCGTTGACCCACGCGTCCGGTTTGGCACTCCCCATAGCGAAGGCATTCCAACGGAAGCGTTGTGGTCGCTTCACCGGGGGGCGACACCGTGGACGCAATAGCAGAAAGCTTTCATCTCGACGTGCGTCGGGTGGAGGAGGCGATTGCCTTCGAGGAAAAGCTGCAACAGTACGCAGCCGCCTGATCGCAATGCCACCAAGAGGATCCGTCAGGCGCTCAGAAAGGAAGGTCAAGGACGGTCAAGGTCGGAGGCGGCGTCCCCACGGCGCGGTGAGCCGAGCATGGCGTCGATCACGGCGGCGCCGAGCATGCGCTCGAGTCTCGTCAAGCCGAGAACCTTGAGGCCGATCGCGACTCGGACCTCCTCGCCTGCGGCCGCCGTGGCGCTCGGTGTTTTCCGCACCACTCGCACATCGACGATCTCCACCGTGAGCCGACAAGCGCTCGGGCTCGCCGGAGTCGCGTCAGGCTCACCCCGCTCGGGCCCCAAGGCCGACTGGGGTGATGCGGTCGCGGTCTCGCCGCCGGCCCTCACGCGATCCAGGATCCAGGCTGCCCAGCCCGTGGGCTCGATACCCTCGAGACTCGTCTCCTCGTCGGTCTCGTCGTGGTAGAGACGAGTCTGCCAGAGCGCTCTGGGTCCTTCCTCCGTGCAGACGTCGAAGAACACCGTGAACCCGGCTCGCTGCTCCCAACGAGAACGGTGTCCCGAGGCGTCCGTCGGCCCTGGGCCACCGCCTTCCGGCGTGCCCCGCCCCGATTGCGCAGGCTCGTGCTGCACCTGACGACCTCCGTCTCCGTCGCGAGCTTGGTCCTCACCTGCCTGGTGCCGGGAGCCGGGACGCCGTCACCGGCTCCCGGTACCAGCGGAGGCCTAGGGCGCCGGCGTGCCGCTGACATCTGCCGGGAGGACGGTGATGGTCAGGTCCTTGCAGGTCCCGAAGATGAAGCCGACCTTCCCGCAGCAGTCCTTCGAGCCCAGGGTGATGCAGAGCTCGTACTGCCTCCCGCACTCGCCGGCCTTCAGCACTCCGCCCGGCAGGTCGAACTCGAACGTGTACACGTTGGTCTTGCAGGGATCGAGCTTCTGCCATTGCGTGAACTCGCCCTCGAAGCCGGAGCCACAGGACTCGAACGCCAGAGACACGCAGAGCTCCGTGTTGCACAGGTAGCTGAGGATCCTCCCCTTGAGCGTGACCGTGATCTTGACCTTCAGCGTCTGGTCCTCATGGACCACGCCGACCGGCTCGGTCGTGACCGTGTTGAAGAACTCGGCGGTCAGCTCCCCGGTGAGATCGAACACGTTCGGGTGGACGTCAATGATGCAGGGGGTAACGGACATGGCTATCTCTCCTCGTGCTCGTGCGGCAGTCGCCGCCTACGCCGGTTCTGTTTCCGGCTCCGTCGAGGTGTGCCACGGCGCGCTCACGGCGCGCTTGCACCGGGTTCCGAAAGAGTTGCGTGAGTCAGGAGCAAGTCGGGCGTGAACGTTCGCGAAGCGTCCCGTGAACAGGTCATCGCCGACGCCAGACGTCGCTGGAGAGGCTTCCCGCTCAGGCGCGGGCGGCGAGGATCTGCCTGTAGAGCACCTGGGTCTCCGGGGCGGGCTCGACTCCCAGGTCGCGTTCGAGCTGATCTTCGAATGATTTGAACGCGTGCAGGGCAAGGGATGGGTTGCCGGTCTGGGCGTACGACCGCATCAGGCGACGCGTGCTCGTCTCGTTCCAGGCGTCACGTTGGAGCACGTGTGTGCAGATCTCGATGGCTGCGGCGTGGTCGCCTCGGTCGGCGTAGCGCTCGCTCAACCGGTTGCCGATTTCCACGTAGCGCATCCGCAGACGGTGCCGCTCTGCGATGGCCCACTCGGTGAATGGCTCGTCATCGAGGAAGTCACCTCGGTAGAGGCCCTCGGCCGCCGCAAAGAGCGCGATGGCGTCCTCGACGCGCCCCTCGCGGTCCGTCCGAGCGCCGGCAGCGGCGAGCCGATCGAACTCCTGGACATCGGTCCATATGGTGAGGGTGGGATCAAGCCGATACGAGCCGTTGACACAGACGACGTACCGACGGACAGCGCCGGCCTGACGAAGCGTCTGCCGCAACGAGTAAACCGCCTGGTGCAACCGACGCCGTCCCGCCTCCTCGCTGATCCCAGGCCACAGCGCTTCGATGAGCACGTCCCGGGCCACCGGAACACGTCGGTGAGTGACGAGGTAGCGAAGGACCGCCTGCCCTTTGGTCCCATGCCAGTCAGCCAGCAGCTGTCCGTCGAAGCGAAGCTCGAAGCTTCCCAGCAAAGACGCCGCAAGCTCCGGCGGCGGTTCGCGACCGCCTCCGTCGCCGTCAGCGCATCCGAGCACGGGAGCGGTTCCGCTGGGAGTCGCCGGCAGCGCTGGTCGCCGCGCAGCCCCTGCGGGTGAGGGCGCAGGTGAAGGCGGGAGCGGCACGAGCTGAGCGACGAGGTCGTCGAGGACGACACGGAGCCGTTGCCTGGCGTGGCGCTCTTGCGAGGCCGCGTCCTCGCAAGCACGCGCGTGATAGCCGACCCGCTCGACGAGCTCGTGCCATTCCTTCATCGCTCGGTGGGCGGCCGTGATCAAGTGCTCCAGCGCGCCGTCAGCCCCAGAGGCCGCCACCGTGCTCAGCTCGCCGAGCATCCGCGCGATCGAGTCGAGCCCGTCAAGCAGCGTTCCGCCTTCACGCTCCACCGTCTCATGGCGGGAATGATCTCCGTCTGCCCGCTGGGAGGGCAACCACACCGAGCCTTGCGCACCTACGTCCGAACACTCAGCACCCTCAGCGTCGTTCACCGGAATCGCCCGGATGCGGTTGGGTGGCTCCAGTCGACCGTGGAGAGGCCGGTCCCGAAGCACTGGCCGAACTCGCACATATCCACCTTCCACCCAGTTGGACCCCACGGGGGGCCGGTCGGTGCTGGGCGCCGGTCGGCATCGCGGCTCGTGGCGCCTTGCGCTGGTACGGTTTCTGCACGGCAGCGTTCAACCGGGTGGTGCGGCGCCGTGGGGCGGTCGCGCCGCACGTCGCGTGACGAGCGACGACGCACCCACCAGCAGAACTTCCCCACCGACGCCCGCGTCGTGCGGCGGCTCGTCGCGGATGTCGAGCCCGACGAGCTGGTCGTCGATGTCGGAGCGGGCACCGGCGTCCTGACCCTCGTCGGGGCTGCGGCCGGGGCACGCGTACTGGCCGTTGAACGGGATCCCGTGTGGAGCCAGCGGCTCCGCGCGCGAGTCCGGGAGGCCGGCCTCGACGAGCGCGTCCGCGTCGTCCTGGGTGACCTGCGCGCTGTGGCGCTGCCCGTCGGCCGTTGGCGGGTGATCGCGAGCCCGCCGTTCGGGCTCACGACCACGCTGCTGCGGCGGCTGCTCGACGACCCCGCACGAGGTCCCGCCCGAGCCGATCTCGTGCTGCAGTTCGAGGTCGCCCGCAAGTTCGCCGCGCACCCCCCGACGACGCTGCTCGGCTCGTCGTGGGCG
This sequence comes from Egibacteraceae bacterium, assembly GCA_050743125.1. Classification (GTDB taxonomy): domain Bacteria; phylum Actinomycetota; class Nitriliruptoria; order Euzebyales; family Egibacteraceae; genus JBOGEB01. Next base: position 4,089 of record JBOGEB010000140.1, on the reverse strand, counting down.
CCGTGGTGGGAGACCACGCTGGTCGAGCGCATCCCGCGGACCTCGTTCCGGCCGATCCCAGGGGTCGACGCGGGGTGGCTGCGTATCCGAAGACGTCGCTTGGACATGCTGTCCCCAGAGCTCGCGCCCGCCTGGGAGACGTTCCTCCGCGACGCGTGGCCCCCCTCTGCGGGCCGCCCTGGCCGCCCTGCGGGAGGCCGCCGTTGACCTCTTCTGGCAGCGCCCCACTCCTCGAAGCCGGCCTGGACGACAGGCCGCGTCAGTCCAGTGCCCGAGTCGAACGGGTCGTGGATCCTGATGCCTGTGCGAGCGGTTGCCCTCAGCACTACGTCACCTCGAGCTCGCGGACCATGCCCTTCGTGAAGTGCGGCGGTCCCTCGCCTTCGGGTTTGTCCTTGGTGGAGCCGGTCCCGATGAAGCACACCATCGCGTAGTCGCCTGGCTGCAGCTTGGCGACCGCGTAGCTTGCCTCACCCTGATCGGCGTAGGCGACCGCCACGAACGCCATCTTGGTCATGGCCTGGTCGTCCGGGAGCGCGAGCAGCTCTTGAAGCGGCTCGGTCACGCCCTCGTTCCTCCGCAAGAGGACCATCTCGTGGAGCTCGCCGCTCTGGCTGGCGTTGGTGAGCTCGAAGCTGACCGTCCCAGCCTTGCTGGTCGCCGGCACACCCTGGAAGGCGTAATCGACCGCGGTCACGCCGGTCCGACCCCACCCGCAGCGCCCCAGGTCGAAGGCGTGGGCCTTGGCCTCGGCCGCCTTGACCTCCGGTGATTCCAAGACCGAGAAGTCACCGGTCTGCTCCATCTTGGTCAGAGCGCCATTGAGCACGCCGACGTCCTTCGCGATCTCCGGCGGGGCGATCGCCACGATCTGATCGGCGAGAGGGCGCAGCTTGGCAGCAAACTCCTTGGCCGCCTTCTGCTGCTCCTCCGGCGACGCGGCGAAGCCGATGTTGGGTTCTTCGACCGTCTCGATCTCGAGCGCCGCCGCGCAGTATGCCTGGACATTGCCGGCAGCCTTCTCCGGTTGACCGCTCGTGGGGGCGCCCCGGCTGCCCTCCGCCGCAAGCCGCCAGTCCGGCCGTCAGGGCCAACGCGACCAGCCTTGACCACAGCGCCCGACTCCACTACCGCTCGCCCGCATGCCCGTCCCTTTCCGCCGCCTGCTACTACTCTTGTCAGTGAGCCACAAAAGGGCGCCTCCGGCAACCCCGAAATCTCAAGACGTACGGCCTTGCCGGCCGGCACCGGCGCCGGTGACGGCACCGGCGCCGTCGGGTCGGCGCAGGACCACTGATGGCGCCCCCCGGCGCTGCGAGGCATCCGTGTGCCGATGGATCTGCTGATCATCGGCGAGGACCGGCTCCGGGAACTCGCTGACCAACCGGGCCTGATCTACCGAGAAACCCTCCGCCACGGACAAGTCGTCTATGAGTCGCCGACGTAACCGCGGCCCGACCGGCACCCCAGAGCGCTGGATCAGCCACGCCGAGAGTGACCTCGAGGGTCATATCCGGAACGTCGGGATTGAGGTGCCGGACCCTGATGAGCTGGCATGGGCGCTGGTAGGGGTCCCGCAACCCTGAGGCGGGTTTCGTCGGCGACGCGGGTCTTGAGTATCAGCGGGCAGGAACCGTTGCTCCTACCGAGCACGAAGGGAAGGAGCCATGACGATCGACTTGGCTGAGGTCGCGAAGCGCCAGCAGAAGGTGTGGGCCACGGGGGACTTCGCACAGATCGCGGCGAGGTTCGCGATCGTCGGAGAGCTGCTGTGCGAAACCGTCGACGTGCGCCCCGGCGAGCGGGTCCTCGACGTCGCCGCCGGTAGCGGCAGCCACCCTGGCGGCCGCCCGCCGGTGGTGCGAGGTGACGGCGAGCGACTTCGTGCCCGAGTTGCTGGAGGCGGCCCAGCACCGGGCCGACTGCGAGGGCCTGACGATCGAGACGCGGGTCGGTGACGTCCAGGAACGGGGAACCGCTCCGGCGACCGCGCGCTCGTCGCCCCGGCCATCTACCTCTAGGTGGTCGCCGTCCTGGCCGAGCCGCAGCGCCGCTGAAGTGTCTTGTGGCCAGGGTTCGTAACGCATGCGTGACGAACCCTGGCCACAAAAGCGCGGCGACGGCAACGGATACGACGAACGCGAGCGTAAAAGGGGGAAGCACGAATAACCCGCACTTTTCATACGACCCGTACGGAGAGTGCGGGTATTTAGGGCAGCACGCCGGCTCTGCGGGCCAGCCCCTGCAGGTCCTTCCTCACCTGCCGTCCCTCCCGCCGCAGCAGCTCTCGAATCAACTCCCGGACCAGCACATAGGAGCGCACTTGCTCGGGCGTGACGGCTTCCGCCTCCAGGAGCGCACGCACCGCTTCCGCCGTCTGCCTGCGCTGCCCGTGCGCACGAGCGACATCGACCAGGAACCGTGCTCGCCGTTCAGGCGACATGTAGGACAGGTCGATCCGAGATGCGTGTTTGAGAATCGCGGCCTTGCTGCCGGCAGGTCGGTGACTTCCTCCGGATCCAGGCGACCAGCGTCCCCGACCTGCGCCGCCTCGACCTGAGCCTTGCCCAGGTAGGCGCCGTGCCCGTCGAAGTGCACCACATGATACGGCCGCCCCCGCCGCCTGGCCGCCTCCAGCACCCGAGCCAGCTGCGTGAACGTCGGCGGGCGCAGCACGTCCAGCTGGAACGCCTCCCGCGCGTCCCGGCTCAGCCGCACCAGGTGGCTCGCGACGGAGCGGAACGGCACATCGTCGCGGTCGCCCGGCCGGCAGATCACCAGCAACACCCGCACCATCTCTGCCGCTTTCGGGAGGACCGGTGCCTGCGGCGCCTGCGGGTCCGCGCGCACGAACGCCCGCGCACGCAACGCCAGCACCGCGTCCGTCGCCGGCTCGCGCAGCAGCTCCCACGGGATCGCCGCCGCGTCTCCGACGGTATTGACGACCTCCACCCGCGTGTCGGCCAGAGAATCGCTGACGGCGTCCCACAGGCGGGTCGTGTCGCGGTCGACCTCGAACACCTTGCCGAACAGCTCCCGGCCAAGCTCGACCAGCCGCCGCTCCACCCGCGCCGCGATCGCCGGCGCCGGCTCGATCGGGTACTGCAGGTAGTCCTCCAGATACCAGCGGATGTCCTCACGGTCCTGCGGGGTCATCTCCCACGTGAACCGCGCCACCGCCACCCGCCGGGCACCATCGCCTTCGAGCGCCAGCTCGACCCGGTACCCGTCCCTCCGCCCCCTGCGTCAGCCGCAGCGTCCGCACCATCCCACCTCCCGCACAGTGGAGTTTTGCACTTTTCCGGGTATGGGGCGGATTGGCCTGTGCCGGTGAGGCGGCCGGACGGCCCGGGTCTGAGCTGAGCCGGGTAACGAGAGATCCCAGGGTCGGACGACGCCGCCCCTCAGCCTGTCAGTGAGCAACTGACAGGCTGAGGGGTGGCAGGATGACACGGTTGGACACACCCGGCCAGCCGCGAGTGCTGTGCGGCTCGCTGATCACTCTGCGGCGAAAGTGCGGCAAACCGCATTGCCGCTGCGTCCGGGTGCTTTGCACGAGACCCCGGCGCTGTCCTACAGCGTGGCCGGGCGCACCAAGATGCTGACCCTGAAAGCCGCCGACGTCCCAGCAGTGGCGGCCGCGGTGGCGCGTTACCGGGGCGCGCTGGCCGAGTTGGAGGCCGAGGCCCGAGCCGGGTTGGAGGAGCTGCGGGTCCGTGTGCAGGCCGAGCGGGCAGCGTCGCGGGGCAAGGGCCGGTGAGCGGCGCGGCGGAGTGGGCGACGCTGCTGGCCGGTTGCGCCGGGGTGTTCACCGCCCCGTCGTTCGCGATCTTCGCCGACCTGGTGACCGGCTGGGCGTTGTGCCCGGGACGGCGCACGATCACCCGCATCATCGGCGTCGTCGACACACTCGCGCGTGCCGCCTAGCAGCAACAGGAACGCACCCCCAACCGACCACCCCACCGAGAAACTGCGAAAGTCCACGCACATATCTCGCCCAAAAATCAGCATAGCCCCGCTCGGTGTGCTATCATTCGAACATACGTTCGAGTCGGTGAGAGGGAGTGGAATGGGAGAGCTGCGCTCAGC
>JBOGEB010000139.1:0-11591 GCA_050743125.1 Egibacteraceae bacterium | reverse complement strand
TGCCCTCGGGCGCGTACAGGTCGAGTCGCCACGTGAGCCGCCAGCGGCGCCAGCTGGCCAGGGCGTCGGCGTTGGCTGGATGCAGCAGGTCGTCGATCAGCTGCCCGGTGATGTAGCGCAGGGCGAATTCGTAGGCCTCCTCGCTCGGGCTGAAGAGAGGGTTGCTGTCGATGAAGGGGGGAATGCCCACAGCTGGGTTGTGCTGCCACAGCGCGTAGTCGTCGAACGATGTCCGCCGCACGCAGGGCGCTGCCTGGCGGCGGGTGACCCAGCCGCTGTCGAGTCGTTCGCAGCTGTCCCCTGGATCGAGAACGACTCCCTCCGCACTGACCCCGGCTAGCCTCAGGTCGCTGAGGAACCGCGTGGGGGTGACCGGGAACCCGTAGCAGTCCTGCCATCCGGCTACCGCGTACCGCAGGCCACCGGCACTTGGGATCACGATGTCGGGATCGGCGAGCCGCACCATCGACAGCATCTGCTCGTACTCGACCACGTCAAGGTTCTTGCATGAGGTCGGGTCGCGGAGCTCGTACTGAAGGAGCGGGCAGTACTGGGCGAGCAGGCAGTCGACCTTTCCCACCTGCTCGCGGGCAGTGTCGACAACCCCGCCGTCGACGATCGTGTCGATCAGGCTCCACACGGTGGTGTGCCCGTCTCGGATTATCAGGCCCAACTCCGGCCACTCGACCCGTGACGGAGTCGCGATGAGCTCCAGAGCCCCGGTCCGGGCCTTGGACCAGGGGTGCAGACCTCGGCGTCGATGAAACCCAAGCTCAGTAAGGGCTTTCTCGATCAGCTCCTCGCCCGCTGGGTAGAAGACCATGACCTTCCGGTCCAGCGTGGACAGGGTGCGGATGTCGAAGTGGTCGAAGTGCCGATGGCTGAGAACGACGCAGTCGAGCTTCGGGAGCAGCGTGGCATCGACGGCGCGCGGCGGATAGGAGGTGTTGGCGCCGCCCTCGAACGGGTCGAAGAAGACCGGGTCTGTGAGGACCGTGCCCGCAGCCGTCTCGAACAGGTACGAGGCGTGTCCAATCGCTCCGATCTTGATGTCGCGCCTCCGGAGTCGGTTGAAGGCACCCACGCACGAAGCGGTCGGAGACCCTGATGATGCCCCCACCGGCGTCGCGCGATCAAGCGTTGGCCGACCGTTCGGCGACCGCGCGTTCGATCTCGGCGAGCGCCTTGGGCATCGCCAGCGCGTTGCTGCCGCCTCCCTGGGCGAGGTCGTCCTTCCCGCCGCCGCCACCGCCGAGCACCCCGGCCCCGACGCGCACCAGTTCAACCGCGCGGATGCCCAGGTCCCGCGCAGCGTCGTTGACGGCGACCACAACGGAGGGCCGCCCGTTGGCGATACCGCTGATCGCGACGACCACCGGTCGCCCCTGGATGCGCCCGCGCACGTCAAGGGCGAGCGTGCGCAGCTCGTCGGCCTTGCCAACGTCGGGCTCGTGGTGCGTGACGAGGGCCACGCCGCCGACGTCGGCCGGGCGCGCGGCCAGCTCGTCGGCTACCTCGAGCAGCTCGGAGGCCCGCAGCCGCTCGACCTCCTTCTCCAGCTCGCGCAGCCGGGCCACCAGCCCGCGGACCCGCTCAGGCAGCTCCTCCGGCCGGGCCTTGAGCATCTCGGTGAGCTGGGAGACCAAGACGTGCTCTCTCGCCAGGAACCGGTAGGCGTCACCACCGACGAGTGCTTCGACTCGGCGCACGCCAGCGCCGATGGACGACTCGCCCAGCAGCGTGATCACGCCTAGTTGCGCGGAGCCGCGGGCGTGCGTCCCGCCGCACAGCTCGCGGGCCCACTCGCCGATGGAGACCACTCGGACCTGGTCGCTGTACTTCTCGCCGAACAACGCCAGCGCGCCCAGCTCGCGCGCCTGCCGCAAGCTCATGACGTCGGCGCGGACCAGCAAATCGTGGAGCAGGACCTCGTTGACGCGCTGCTCGACCTCGGCCAGCACCGACGGCGGAACGGCGGCAGGGGCGGTGAAGTCGAGCCGGAAGCGGCCAGGCGCGTTCTCCGAGCCGGCCTGGGCCGCGGTCTCACCGAGCGTCTCGCGTAACGCCTTGTGCACCATATGGGTCGCGGTGTGGGCGCGCGAGGTCGCACGTCGCCGCTCGACGTCGATCTCAGCAAAGGCGTCCACGCCGACCCGCACCTCGCCGCCTACCACGTTCCCGCGGTGCACCACCAGGCCTTCGATCGGCGACTGGACGTCGGTGACCTCGATGACGGAGCCGTCAACCAGCCGGATGACGCCGCGGTCGGCGAGCTGGCCGCCGCCCTCGGCGTAGAAGGGGGTGCGGTCCAACACCAGCTCGACCGCCTGCCCCTGGACGGCGGCCCGTGCCGGTGCCCCGTCGACCAGCAGGCCCTTCACGGCAGCGTCGGCGGAGGTCTCCTCGTAGCCGGTGAAGGTCGACGTGCCTGCGGCATCCAAGACCTGCCGGTAGGCCGATACATCAACATGCCCGGTCTTCTTCGCCCGCGCGTCAGCCTTTGCCCGCTGCCGCTGCTCCTCCATGAGCCGCCGGAACTCGGCCTCGTCGACCGTCACACCCTGCTCGGCGGCCATCTCCAGGGTCAGGTCGATCGGGAAGCCGTACGTATCGTGCAGCTGGAACGCCCTGTCGCCAGCGAGCGCCGAGCGGCCTGCCTGCTTGGCCTCGGCCACCGCCACATCGAAGATCGACGTGCCGGTGCGCAACGTCTGCAGGAACGAGGTCTCCTCGGCCACGGCGACCGCCTCGATCCGCGCCCGGTCGGCGGCCAGATCTGGGTAATGCGGACACATCACACCGATCGTGGTCTCGACCAGCTCGCGGATCATGGCGTCGAGGGCGCCGAGCAGCCGTATGTTCCGGATCGCCCGGCGCATCATCCGGCGCAGCACGTAACCGCGGCCCTCGTTGCCGAACATCACGCCGTCGCCGATCAGCATCACCGCAGTGCGCACGTGGTCGGCGACTACGCGCAGCAGCACGTCGCTGCGGGGATCCGCCCCGTACCTGCTGCCAACCAGCTCAGCGGCGCGGTCCAGGATGGGACGGGCCGTGTCGACCTCGTGTACGTTAGGCACACCCTGCAACAGCATGCCGAGCCGCTCGAGACCCAGGCCGGTGTCGATGTTCTTGGCGGGCAGCTCCCCGAGGATCGGGTAATCCTTCTTCGCTGGCCCCTCGCCCCGGTTGTACTGCATGAACACGAGGTTCCAGATCTCCAGATAGCGCTCCTCGTTCGTCTCCGGCCCGCCGCCAGGGCCGAACCGTGGGCCGCGGTCGTAGCAGATCTCCGAACAGGGGCCGCACGGCCCGGGAACGCCCATCGACCAGAAGTTCTCTTCCATGCCGAGCCGCTGGATCCGGTCGAGCGGCACACCGACGGACCGGTGCCAGATGTCGACGGCCTCGTCGTCGTCTAGGTAAACCGTAACCCACAGCCTTGAGTCGTCCAGCCCATACCCGCCTCGAGGGACCGGTGTGGTGAGCAGCTCCCACGCGAGGGGGATCGCCGTCTCCTTGAAGTAGTCACCGAACGAGAAGTTCCCGCACATCTGGAAAAACGAGTTGTGCCGCGTCGTCTTTCCGACGTCCTCGATGTCGGTCGTGCGAACGCACTTCTGTACGCTCGTCGCCCGGCCGAACGGCGGCGGCACCTCGCCCAAAAAGTACGGCTTGAACGGCACCATGCCCGCGTTCACCAGCAGCAACGTCGGGTCGTCGGCGATCAGCGACGCAGACTCGACCACCGTGTGGCCGCGCTGTTCGAAATAGCTAAGCCAACGCTTCCTGATCTCTGCCGACAGCATCAATGCCTTCCTTAAGATCGCTCTGGTTATGTGGGGCTACAAGCTGCTGGGACTTCCAGGCGCCGGAACGTCGCACCGTGGCGCCCCATCGTAGGGTGACGAGCCCAGCCGGCTGCCACCAGCTAACGCGTGGCCATAGTGCCGAGCAACTTGGATCGATCCAGCCTCAGCCCGCAGCCGTACGCCCGGCCGCCGAACCTGCTCGCCTGACTCCGGGACCGAGACGTCTGGGATGAACTCGTCGTTGACACTCAAGCATGCCCCAACTAGCCTCTTTGTGACCACTCGAAGACGGGAGGATCTCATGCGGGAGATGGTCCAAGGCCAGTCCTCCGAGCGCGAGGACAGTGCTCAGGACGAGAAGACCGAGGCAGCCACACCGGTCGACGACTGGGAGATCGAGGAGATCCTCAGCCGGTACGACCAGGTGAGCGAGCGTGGCGGGACCCGCTCCGGAGGCACGACCGCCTGCCACTGATCTCGACTCGGCCGCCGTGCCTGCGGGGGCCGAGGCCTCGCAGAGCCTTCTAGTATCGGCGGGTTCTGCTGGGAACGTGGACGCGCCCCTCTCGATCAGCCTATGGACCTCGCCCTCGCTGATGTCGTGTTTCTGCGACTGTCCGCAGGCGACCCGGAGTGGCTCGCTGATCTCCGATGGTCGCCAGGGACGCTGGCCTTGCTGCGCGAGCACCGCTGCCTAGCAGATCAGGAGGCGGACCTCGCGCGACGCGCGCTCGAATGCGAGCGTGAACTCTCGGCCGCGGAATGGGCGAGCCTGCAGGCGTGGCTACGGCGCGCGCTACGGCAAGGCTCTGTCAGCCCGCCGCGCATACTCGACCGTGAACCCGAGGCGCGGCTGCTCTTCCGCGCCCTCGTCGAAGTGCGGAGAAAGCGCGCGGCGCTCGAGATCCTCGTCGACCGCGCCTTGGAGGAAGAGGAGGCGATCCTCGAAGAACGCGTCTTCGAGCGACTCTGCGATCCCCGCGTTCGCCTCATCGTCGCCAACGCCAGCAGGGACTTCACCGCCAGTCTCGACAAGCTCGTGGAGGGTCGACCACGAGCAAGGAAGAAGCGTCGGCGGCTGGCGCGGACGATGTGGGCGCTGATGGCGCGGAGTACCTACAAGAGCTGCCCGCTCGCGTTCGCCGCAGACACCGGAGTCCTGCTTGTCCACGGCGAGGGTCCGACCTTGGTGCTCGTGGGCCGTGATCCGCACGTGACGATGCGCCCGACCCAGCAGCTGAGCAACCAGTTGATCACCTCGTGGCGGCCCACAGCGCGCTACCTGAAGAGCACGGACCAGCTGCACCTGAACGTTGCTGCGTGGCTGGACGGCGAGCGGCTCCTGTGGTGGCGGACCATCCGGGTCGGCGGGACAGTACGGGAAAGCCTTGCGACCGCACGACTCCCCGAGGCGGCACACGTGATCATCAACCGGGCCATGGACGGGGTATCCGTTGAGAAGCTGCGCGAAGGGCTGACAGATCGGGAGGGCGTGCTGCTCCACCGGCTCGTCGAGCAGGAAATCCTTGCCCGCGAGGACCTCGTGACGCCCCTCGACTGGGATCCGTGGCGCAAGGTCGAGGACGCGCTCGGCGCCGAAGAGCCCAACGAGACCGCCGTGTCTGCGGAGCTCATGTCCTACCGTGAGGCCCAGCAGCACGCGCGCCGTTTCTGCGTTCCGCAATGCGTGGACCTGCGCGCGCCACGGAGCGTCACGGCCGCGCTGGCCAGCCTCCGCGAGCTGAGCGACCAAGTCCTGGGCTGCGACCGGGTCCCGAGCAGTGGGGTGTCGATCGACACCTACCGTGAGGCCAGCGGAGACCTCTCTGGCGAGCATCTGGAGAGCGTGCGTCGTGGCATCGAGCAGTACTTCCTTCTCGCAGGCCTCGCCTACCCTTCGACCCCCACGTGCCGTAGGAGACAGCGCTTCATCGAGCACTTCCGGGACAGGTACGGGGACGGGGTGCCGGTCCAGCTCGAGCGGCTGCTGATCGACGACTGGCAGGTGATCCACCGGGCGGTATCGTTCCTCCTCAGCCCCGACCACTCGCCGATCCACTCGGACAACGACCTCGTGTGGCCGGAGCCTGGCACGGGGGACGGCCTGTACGCCAACCTGTACCAGACATTGCAGGCCGCGGCGGCGTCCGGGAGGTCGCGCTACGAGATCGAACCGGTCGACCATCGGCCGCCGATCCTCCGGAGCGCGTACCCGGTCGTGGATGCGATCTGCCGCCTCGGCCATCGTGACGGCGGCAGGCTCGACGTCTTCGTGGAATCCGCGACCGTCTCCGGGCGCCTCGTCGAACGACACCTCAGCGCTCTCCGTCACCTGGGCGCTCCTGCCGCCGAGGCTGTCGACCGCTACGTGCAGGGTCGGCCCGATCCTTCTGTGCCAGACAGCGCTTGGGGGGCAGAGCCGGTCCTGCTCGTCGCTTCCCACGCGATCCCGCGCCTGCAGAACCTGTGTGCCGCCCGGTGGTCAGGCGAACTCCTGCTGCCCATCACCGAGCCCGTGCCGACAGGCATCGACGGGTCGCTGCTCCGGTACTCCGAGCTCTACGTCCGCTTCGACGGCTCGCGCCAGGGCTTCGTCGTTACCAGAGGACCCGACGGAGTTCCACTCGCCTTCACGTGGCCGAGCCCGCTCAGCCCCAGCTTCAGCCGTCCGCTGCACTTCCTGCGCTTCTTGAACCTGGCCGCCGCTCCGGTCATCACCGCGCCGCGCTGGCTGGCCTTCGAGGCGACTACCGGTGGCCACCTGCCACGCCTGCAGATCGGGTCGCTGGTGTTGTCCCCGGAGCGCTGGTCGGTTCCCCTCGCTCGGTTCGCCAGCTGCCTATCCACGGCCACCCGGGCCGGCCGGTACCGGTCCCTGCGCGGATTCCAGGAAGACCTCGGCCTGCCCGGCGAAGCGTTCGTCTTCACCTCGCACGACACCAGACCGGCCTTCGTGGACTTCGCGTCGCCCTGGGGCGTCGAGGTCTTCCTCCATGTCCTCCGCAAGGGCGCACGCGAGCAGGCGGCCACGGTTCTGGTGGAAGAGCGGCTCCCGGATCCCGGCCAGGAGATCATCGGCTCACCGTCCGGCTCCTGCTCCCTAGTCTTCCAATGCTTCCTGACGCCCGGCTACGGCCATGAGGAGGGACCGTCGTGCTGACGACCGACGAGCAGCTCGCGCACTACCGAGAACACGGCTACGTCGCCATCCCGTGCCCGTTCAGTGGAGATGACTACGAGCACCTCTTGCGACTGGCCGTAGAGAACCGGGACTTGTCGAACTCCGACGGCGTCCGCGTCTCCCGCCTCGATCCGCGCTACACGGTCGCCGACAGCCACGAGAGGACGCTTCGGCTTCTCGAACACCCCACGGTCGTTGCCGTGGTCGAGCAGATCTACGGTTCTGCGGACTTCCGGGTCTTCGTCGGGAGCTGGGCCAACCGCACTCCCGGAATCAAGCCGTTGATCAACTGGCACACCGACTACCAGGAGCCTCAACGCCCCATGGGGCAGCGGGTGGAGATCTCTTGGTATCTGACCCCGAGCAGCGAGGAGAACGGTTGCCTCCGAATCGTCCCGGGTAGTCACCGCGTTCCGGTCACCGACACCCTGAGAGAACTCATCCTCTGCGGACGCGACCAGGGGCAGCATTGGCGGTCCTGCAAGACGCGTCATCCCCGCGAGATCGCACTCCCGCTCGGGCCCGACCAGTTGCTGATAAGGGACGGGTTCATCTGGCACTGCACCTTCGAGAACAAAACCGACGAGATCCGTTACCTGTACGTCTGGAGCTACGCGCCGCTCACCGAGACCATCATGCTCGTCGATCATGAGCTGTTCCTCCCCACCAGCATCGTCGAGTCCCCGACCCCGCTGCAGTCCCGTCTGTTCGCGCTCGACGAGGAGTACCGCAAGACGCTCGTCGACCGTTTCGGCGAGCCCGTCCGACCTCTGAGTGTCCGGCTGGGCTACGAGAGGGACCGGGAGTGGAGAGCGTCCAAGTACTACGTGGACGGCGAAGACTCCCGGGTCGAGAACCTGTGAGGCCCTTCCGCTACCACTCCCAGTATCTCTGCATCAGAACCTACCTGGCCGCCGGGTTTGGGTACGTCGCTAGCTGGGACACCTTCCTCAGACTTGCCGCCCTCGGCCGTAGCGCCCCATGCGCGAGCCTCCTCATCGACGCCGGCGATCACCTCACCGAGATCACGCATGGGCAGGCTAAAGACCGCCAGAACGACAGCGACTACACCGCGCAGCGCCTCCAGAGCCCCAAGTCCACCCATGGCGAGGAGCGACGCCAGAGAGAGGACCTGACCTCAGAGACTCCATCGGTCGGCCCGTTCCTCGAACTCGTACTGGCGGGAGACGGGAAGCTGAGAGCCTGGAATTGGCGACGTGGAAGCGATCTGCCCGGCCGGACCGTGGTCACTGCCCACCGGCATCCGATGGAAGTTCACTGCCACACGCCACTCAACCAGCGCCTCCTACCGGCGAACTTGCGGGTATGCCAGCTACTGGTCGACTGCTTGGCCGACGGGGGAGATCGTGGTCAGCCGTGGAAGGACACACCACCACTCGTCGCCGCGACGTGCTTCGCCCAATGCGTCGAGCTGCTCGGCCTCAACGACGAGGAACAGGTCGCGCTGGCTACCTTCGGCCACTTCTACCTCGCTCGTTACCTCGACTGGTCAGGATCGAACAGCTCTCCGTCGGTAATCCGCAGACGGGTCCGGCAAATCAACGACGCCGTCGAACAGCTCCAGCCAGTCTGTGCCGCGTCGAAGGCCGTACCTTCCGAGGAGGAGGGCTTCTTCTTCCCCGAGTCGCTCTGGATGCAATTCCATTGGTTCGCCTCGTCGCTCGGCGTAAGCCTCTCCCAGGAGATGGCTCTTGCGGAAGCACTGCGGGAATGGGCGAAGGACGCGGGCAGGCTTCGCAGGCCGCTGAGTCCGTCGCCATCAACGGTCGAGTTGTGAGGGCTCGCGGGCAGCGAGCGCCTCGGTGATGACTGCCTGTCGGGTGGCGGGCAAGCCGGCGCGGTTCCAGTGGAAGACGATTACGAAGGCGGCGGCTTCCCGCGGTCCGACGTACGCCCCGGGACTGGTGAAGTAGTCGGTTAGCCAGCGCTGACACTCGTCGGTCACCACTCGCCGGTAGTCGCTGACGAGGGTGCGCGCCGAGTAGTTGAGCAGAGACCACAGCCGTTTCGGCGCGGCCCACGAGCGGCGTATGGCGTCCGCGACCGGGCCGGTGCTGGCCCGGGCGTCGGGAGTCAGCCGGCGCCCTGCGTGGGTGCGGAGCCGTTCCCAGACGTTGAGATCCTCCCAACCGACGACACCCAGCGCATCGAGCAGAGCCCGCACCATGAGCAGGGACATCGCCCACGCCGGGCCGACCGGCTGGGCGGCGGCGTGGAAGCCGAGCCAGGCGAGGGAGTCGGCAGTGAAGATCCGGTGTACGCTGCGCATCGATACGGGTCCGCCGAACAGGTGGGACTCCGGCTCGTACACCGCCGGGTGCCAGCCGGCCACCAGACCGCCGCTGTGCCAGCCCTTGAGCCGGCCCCGGACAACGGCGTCGAGTTCGGTACGTCCGGCAGCCACGGTCTGGAAGCGCACCCGGAGCCCGGGAGGCTTGTGGACGAAGAAGAATTCGTCGGCGATCCCGGTCGCAAGAACCTCACGCCCCGCGTCGGCCAAGGCGCAGTAGAGCCCTGCGCGGTCGGGGGACGGTAGGAGTACGTCGTACTGGACCCACGCGACATCACGGGTCGCGGCACGTAGCGCCGGGAGGCCGCCTCCCAAGAAGGCGTCCAACAGCCGGGCGAACTCGTCCTGGCTAAGGGTGCCAGCGTGTTCGAGGTGGATGGCCGCACGCCGCAGGAACTCAGGCACCGACAGTCGATCCCTGCCCACCGCGACAGTTTCCTCCTGCCACACATCGTCCCAGGACGCGAAAGGTGGAAGGGCTGTTTCCGAGCTGTTGGCTGCCGGCTCCGGCTCCGGCAAAGGCACGCCACCTCCTGCGCTTCAGTTGGCCACCCTTGGGGGCCACCACGGCCCTCCGGCGGACTGTCATCCCTGAAGGATTATCCGGGCTCAGGGCACCGAGGGCGCGAAATCGGCCCTGAAGGTCGCAGGCCGCGTACCCAGAGGCGGTCTACATGACCGCCTGCCGCGCTCGGCGAACATCACCGGCACGACCGGCCGATCGTCCTGTTCTTCGGACGCGCCGACCCGGTCAAAGGCGTCGAGACGCTGATCGACGCGGCCGGTCCGCTCCGGAACCGCATCCACCTGGCCGTGATCGCTGTCCCTACGACGATGCCCCTGATGCGCTGCCGGCCTACCGGCGGCGCATCGCCAGCCTGGGACTGCAGGCCACCGTGGCAGGGCGTTTCACCCGTGCGCTGCCCAGGGCGCTCTGCTCACTGCCAGCCACCCGGGCCGTGGCCTGCCCGTCCCTCGGCGAGGCGCTGGCGAACGTGCCCTTCGAGGTCGCCTTGTGGGCACGCGACGGGCTCGTCGAGCAGATCGATATCACGCCACCGGGCTGCAGGCGCTCACGGACGCCGTCACGCAGGCCCTGGATCTGGACGAGGAAACCACGACACGCATGCGGCAGGCCGCCGACACCCGTGCGCGCGCCGAGCGCGACCTCGCCGTGCGCCTTCCCAGCGCCCCCGCCTTCTTCTGGGCCGTCCGCTGGTAGATGCAGGGCGCACAGGGAAGGCCGTGACGACACCGCCCATGCTCGTGGACGGACACAACCTGCTGCACCGGGCGGCCTTCGGTTCCCCGCACGCGTCAGGCCGCGCTCGGGCCGGGACATCACCATGGTGTTCGGGTTCTTCGCGCTCATGTGAGCTCACCGCCCGCACGCTGCCCGAATCCGTCAGCCCGGTCGTCGTGTTCGACGGCGAGGACGCAGCCGCGCAGCGCCGCTGCCTGTATCCGGACGACAAGCCAGCTGTCTCTGGCGACGAGGAGGTCTTCGCGGACCGGCTGACACCTGCCGCGCGTCCGCGACGGTCTGCGGCTGCTCGAAGCGCCGTGCGCCCGGCACGACGCCTACGACGCCGTCGCCGCCAGCCGGGACGCCGGGCGCAGGCGCCTGATCATGAGCACCGCTCAGGACCTCTGCCAGCTGCTGGACGACGACGTCGTGGTGCTGAGCTCCGCGCGCCGCGCCGACAAGCGGATCGTCACCGCCCGAGACGTCATCGACCGGTTCGGGGCCCATCCCTGGCAGTGGTGCGGCAACCGCGCTTGACCGGCGACAAATCAGACAACATCCCCGGTGTTCCCGCCTGGTGCTCCCGGCGTCGGGCGCGCTGACGGCCGCCCGGCTGCTGACCGACAACGCCCTGCTGGAGGACCTCGACGGCCTCGGCCGGCTGACCGGCCGCATCGGTCAACGCCTCCGTGGCCACTGGGATCAGGTCCTGAAGTGGCGGTGGTTGATCCAGCTCCGTCGTAACGTCCCCCTTGTCCCCGTCAAGACCGACCAGCCCGTCCTGCTGCCGCTCGCCACCGAGGTGGTAGGCCAGCTCGGCATGTGGTCATGACGGTCAGCCCGAACCGTTGAGGTCGGGCCAGCTCTGCACAGTGCGGGCGACCGCCGCCCGGTGTCCTCAGTGGGTTTTGGCGGCGGGGACGGTGGTGGGGGACGGGGCGGCCAGGGTCGCTGCGCGCCGTTTGGAGAAGGCGATCGCGCCGCCCAGGACGACGAGCGCGACGGCCACGATCCCGACCCGGGCGGGGGTGTTGGCCTCCA
>JBOGEB010000138.1:0-11756 GCA_050743125.1 Egibacteraceae bacterium | reverse complement strand
CGTTGGTTCCCGCACATGTGCCAGTCGACCCGCAGACCTGTATTCAGTTCTGCGGCGGAGTCATTCACCCGCCGCGCAACGGCCTCTCATCGCCCCTCGGGCGATGAGGGCTCACTCCGGCTGTGGATCCTGCTGGCCCTCGAGGAGTGCCCTGACCTCGCTCGCCCGGTATCGGCGGTGGCCGCCGAGCGTCCGGATCGAGGACAGCTTCCCCGACTTGGCCCACCGGGTGACCGTTTTGGGGTCCACCCGGAAAAGCTTCGCGACCTCTGACGGGGTCAGCAGTTCCTCGTTGTTGTCCTTGGCCTCCACCAGCGCTCCCACTCTCCTCATTGTTCCCGCCTCTCGGGTCTCTTCGTGCTGGCGCACGAAGCCGGCCAATCATTCAGTTCCAGACAAGAGTAGGCGTTTCTCCGGGGGAAGTGTAATACCCCCTTGGGTAGATTTTCCCTAGCCAAAAGGGGCTACCCCCCTCATGGCCGGCGATCTCATGTAGAGAACGATCTGGAGAGCCACGATACTGGGAGGCCCCTGAGCTGCACGGAACTACTCAAGGACAGCGGAATGGAGGGGCCCTTCAGCCTGCTCGAAGGTCATGAGCAGGTCGTGTTCGGCAATGACGCCGAGACCGGTTTACGGTGCATTGTTGCGATTTACTCAACCGCGTTGGGGCCAGCGCTGGGCGGCACCCGGTTCTTTCCGTATCTGACCGAGCGCGACGCGCTCATCGACGCGCTGCGGTTGGCAAAGGCGATGGCGTACAAGGCGGCGTGCGCCGGCTTGGACCTGGGTGGGGGCAAGGCGGTGATCATCGGTGATCCGCGCACGCACAAGACCGAGCCGCTGCTGCGCGCGTACGGCCGGATCGTCGCCTCGCTCGGTGGCCGCTACATCACCGCGTGCGACGTCGGCACCGATCCCGCCGACATGGCGGTCGTCAGCCGCGAAACCCGTTGGGCGACCGGGACCGACCCAGTCGAGGGGGGCGCCGGCGACTCCGGGATCCTCACCGCTTGGGGGACGTACGTGGCGATCAAGGCGTGCGCCCAGGCGCGCTGGGGCTCACAGGACCTGAGCGACCGGCACATCGCGATCCAAGGTTGCGGCAAGGTCGGGCGGCGGCTCGCCGAGCACCTGTCCGCCGAGGGCGCGAAGCTGTCCGTGGCCGACGTCGACGAGGCGGCGGCTGCGGAGTGCGCTGAGCGCTTTCGAGCCGAGGTCGTCACTCCCGACAAGATCCACGCCCTCGACGCCGACGTGTTCAGCCCGAACGCGCTCGGCGCGGTCCTGAACGACGAGACGATCCCCGAGCTGCAGTGCGCGGTCGTCGCGGGGGCCGCGAACAATCAGCTCGCCGAGGACCGTCACGGGCTCTGCCTGGCGGAGGCGGGGATCCTCTACGCGCCCGATTACGTCGCCAACGCCGGCGGCATCATCCAGGTCGCCGACGAACTCCACCTCCACGGCTACTCCGAGGCCCGCGCCCGTGCCCGGGTCGACGCCATCCGCGAGCGCCTGCTCGAGGTGTTCGCACGCGCCGAGCGGGAGCGGGTCTCCACGGCCGAGGCCGCCGACCGCATTGCGGAGGAGCGCATGGCCGCAGTCAGCCGCCTGGGCCGCTTCTGGCTGCCATGATCCGCAGATGACGGCGGATGGCCAGGTCCGGTGCGTTCAGGGACGCACCGCCCGGAGACGAAACGCCCGTTGTGCAGCGGTTCGGACACGGGCTCGGAGTGGACCTCGGCACAAGACCGGGAGTAGAGTGCCCGCGCAACTGCACTAGTCCATCTCGGCATGTCGGATGGTCGTCGTCCGCTCCCGCAACCGACGGAGGGGAATCGTGTTGGTCCGTACCCGATCTCGTTGGCTGCCCGTTCAGGCGCTGCTCCTCTTGGCGCTCGCCCTGACCGCTGCCCTGCTGGCCACGCCCGCGACGGCGACGCCGCTCGGCCTCGGCGAGGCTCGAGGCGCGGAGTGGACGCTCGGCTCCCAGCCTTGTCGCCTGATCGGGGTCCCGGCCGCCAGCCCGGCCGGCCTGCTCCCGAGCGCCACCCCGGTCGGCCGCGGAGGGTGCCAGGGCGTCCGGCCCGGCGCGATCGTCAAGACCGACAACGGCCAGTGCTCGTTCAACTTCTTGTTCATCGGGACCGACAAGAAGACCAAGAAGCAGACCCGCTACATGGGCACGGCCGGTCACTGCGTCCTTTTGCAGGGAGCAGCCGACGAGCTGACGACGCCTCCACCGAGCGAGAAGCTTTACCGACTGGGCAGAGGCCCCGCGGCTATGGACTCCAGCGGTCGCAGGATCGGTGAGTTCGCCTACGCGGTCTTGGCTGACCCCAAAGACTTTGCGCTGATCCGGCTGGACGACGGCGTCCAGGCCAGCCCACAGATGTGCAGCTGGGGCGGCCCGACCGGCATCAACACCGACAGGCCGCCCAACAGCCAGACGGTCAAGCTCCGCCAATACGGCCAGGGGCTTTTGATCAGCACGGTTGCCCCGGCCCGCACCTTGACCGCGCGCGGGATGCCGGACCGCGATCACGTCTTTGCCACCGGCGTCGTCCTTCCCGGTGACTCTGGCAGCGGCGTGACCTCCGCCGACGGTCGCGCAGTCGGCGTGGCGGTCACGGTCGGGCTGAACATGGCCGGGCTTGGCGACTCCGGCACCGTCGGCATCACCCGGCTCCAGCCACAGCTCGACCGCGCTGGCAGGGAGCTCGGCCAGGACCTGAAGCTCGTCACCGCCCCACAGCTGCGCTAGCTGAGCGCCCGGGTCGCCTGGGTCAGCGCGTCGCCCGCAGGCGCCGCCAGGTGTCGTGCCCCTCGGTCAGGAAGCTGCGTGTATAGCGCAGGACCACGCGGACGGTCGGCTGGCTCACCCCAGAGTCTGCGGCGACGTCGGCGAGCAGCGGCCAGTCCTCCAGCCGAGCCGCGTGGTCGATGTACACCTGGAGAACCTTGGTGGCGTGGCAGTCGTGGACGTCCATCGCCGCGTCCAGGGCACGGTCTACGTCGGCGATGTCGCTCAGCCGGCTGACAAGCTGTGCGATCGGATCGGGATCGCCCGCCGCGTGGCGTCCATCGACTGGGTCCAGCGCCCGCCGACGCACCTCGGCACGCCTGAACCACTGGAGGGCGAGCCGGTCGGCCGCCACCCGCAGGTACCTGCCGGGGTGGTCGTCCAGCCTGATCGCGCCCTCGACGGCTTGTTCCAGCAGCCGGCAGATCGCCTCGTCGACGAGGTCCTCGACGACGTCGCCAAGCCCGGGACGGCTCCGGCGGAGCTGGGCGATGAGCCCGCGTCGGACCAGCGCCAGCGCCTGGGCCTCGAGTGGCGGGCCACCTTGTACGTTGCGGCAAAGCGCCACAACGGCATCGTTGAAGTCGGTCATCGCACAGATTGTGCCGGTGCGCGCGATTGACCGACAGCGCCATATGAATATGAGGAGTGGGCTCGTCTGATGACACTCGCGCCGATCGCGCTCGCTACGGCGGCGATCGCGGCGTCCGCGGCCGGCCTGGGCTCTTGCCTCCGCGGCAAGGAGGAACCGGGGTACCGCTGGTTGCAGTGGTGGGCACCGAGGCAACACCGGGTGACCGTCGTGGTCGTCATCGGCATCCATGCGGTCGTGGGTCTGCTCGCGACCGTGGCGGGGCTGGCGTTGAGCTGGTACCCCCTCGGCGAGGCGCTTTGGCCGCTGAACGCGCTGCTCTACGCCGGCGTCGGTGAGGCGCTGTTCCGGGCCGACTGGTCCGGCTTCTTCCTCGACGCGGCCACGCCCGCCAACTCGCTGCTGGCCGCGCTGATCCGCGAGCGCCACGAGGAGCTCTACGAAACCGTGACGCAGCGGCATCTGCCGATCTTCCTGTCGAAGCTCGACGACAGCCGGCTGCTCCAGCTCGTCACCCAGCTCATCGAGCGGCGCTTCGCGGACGCCGACGAGGTGACGCTCGCCTCGAAGATTCCGCTGCTCACCGCGCTGAACATTGCCGGAGCCGCCCTGGAGGGCAAGCTGGGTGAAGGCGAGGGTGCCCCGGTCACGGGCGGGTCGACCGGCATGTCCACCCAGCAGCGCCGCCGGGACGCGCTCACATGGTTGAAGAACCGGGCCCTCCGCGAGATCCAGGACGCCGAGTACCGGGTGCCCGGCTTCGACGACGTCAACGCGGCGCTCACGGCGATCGGCAAGGACCTCAGCCCGGGCCCAGAGCTTCTGCCCTAGCGAAACGGGGAAGTTTTTTTGCTGGCGTTTTCACTCGTGGGCCGGCCGCGCATAGTAGTGGAGAAAGGCAGTGCGGCTGGTGACCCGGAACCAGCGCGAGACGGAGGTCAGAGGGCATGGAATGCCACCAAGACGGTTTCGACGGGAGCCTTGCCTCGATCGAGCGGCTGCTCGAAGGAGCCTCGGACGCGCTGGTGCGGAGGTTGGCCACGCTGGCCTATGCCGACACCGAGCTCGCCGTGCTTTTGCTCGGCACGCTCGGGCCGGGCTCACAACGCTACCTCCAGCGCGGCGGGGCACTGGACTGGCAGCTCGACGTGGACGGGCGCCCGCGGCTGACGGACCGTGGGTGGGAGCTCTGCAAGCTCGCCGCGATGCGTATGGCCGACCGCGACCTCAACGGGCGCGTCAAGCAGGCCCGCAGTGCGCTCAGCGAGGCCGTCGCGCGCGCGGAGCGTATGGAGCGGCGACTCAGGCCCTAACGCGCAGTGAGCAGCGTTATGCGGGGAGGTGCCAGCGGCGGGGGGCGATGAGGTCTGTGGCGGCCTGGGGGCCCCACGAGCCCTGGGCGTAGGGGTGCAGCGGCGGGGGATTGGACAGCACGTCATCGACGAGCTCCCAGGTGCGGGCGATGCCGTCGGCGCGGGTGAACAGGGTGCGGTCACCCATGAGCGCGTCGTGGAGGAGGCGCTCGTACGGGCCGATCGCCTCGCTGCCGAACGAGCCCTTGTAGGAGAACGTCATCCGCGCCGGCCCCAGGCGGACCGAGGGGCCGGGGATCTTCGCGAGGAACGACAGGGTGATGCCCTCGTCACTGCCCAGGTCGAGCGTGAGGTGGTCGTTCGGGAGGCGGTCGAGCGGGACGTCGCGGAACATCTGCCGGGGGGGCTCGGCGAACGCGAGCGTGACGGTCTGGCGGCTCGCCGCCATCCGCTTGCCGGTGCGCAGATAGAACGGCACGCCGGCCCAGCGCCAGTTGTCGATGCACACGCGGGCGGCGAAGAACGTCTCAGTCTGCGAGTCCGGCACGACCCCTTCGAGGTCGGTATAGCCCTCGAACTGACCGCGCACGATGTCATCAGCGCGCAGCGGCGCCATCGACTCGAACACCTTCGCTTTCTCGTCGAGCAACGGCTTAGGCTTCAGGGCGATCGGCGGCTCCATCGCGATGACCGACAGCACCTGAAACAGATGGGTGACGACCATGTCGCGCAGCGCGCCAGTGGGCTCGTAGAACGCCGCTCGGGTGCCGATGCCGAGCGTCTCGGGGACGTCGATCTGGACGTGGTCGATGTGGCTACGGTTCCAGACCGGCTCGAACATCCCGTTCGCGAACCGCAGCGCGAGAGCATTCTGGAGCGTCTCCTTCCCCAGGAAATGGTCGATCCGGTAGATCTGGTCCTCGTCGAGCACGCGGTGGACGGTCTCGTCGAGCTGCTCGAACGACGCTCGGTCGACCCCGAACGGCTTCTCGAACACCACTCGCGCCCGGTCAGCGAGGCCGCATTTGCCGAGCGTCTCGGTGATCGTGCCGAACGCCGACGGTGGCACGGACAGGTAGAACAGCCGCTGCGGCTCGCCGCCGATGTCCCGCTCCGCAGCGAGCACCGCGTCGCGCACGGGTCCCGGCCGGTCGGGTGTGAACTCGTGCGCCACGTAGCTCAGCCGGTCGGCGAAGACCTTCCAGGCGTCCTCGTTGATGCAGCAGCGGCCGAACTCCTCGACGGCGTCCCGGGCGATCTCGTCGAAGCTCGCGTCGGTCAGCTCGCTGCGCGAGTTGCCGATGATCCGCCACCGCTGTGGGAGCAGCCCCTCGACGTGGAGGTGGTAGAGCGACGGCAGCAGCTTGCGGCGCGCGAGGTCGCCGTTGCCGCCGAAGATCATGATGATGGTGTCGGGGGGGACGAGACCGCCGGACATTCGTGCTCCTGTCGGAAAGAGGCCGCCCGAGCCGGATCGGCTCGGGCGGCTGACATCCAACACTCATCGTCTTCACCGGGTGGGTGTGACCAGCTCCCACAGACGTCAGAGCGGGTGAGGAGGTTGGATTCGCAGGCTGGAGAAGCCCAGTCCTGGACGCCTGTTGACAGGACCGGTGGGGCCTAGCGCCTCATCACCTCGACGGTCACACAAGAACAATCAGAAGTCATTGCGCTGGACCACCTCCTTTCTGTCGTGCTGCCAGGATGACACTCGCCGGGGGACCGGGCAACGCGCGTCGGGCTAGGAAATGAACCGGATCGTGAGCGGGTAGCGGTACTCCTCGCCGTTTGCCGCCTTGACGGTGGCGACTATGGTCAGCACGAGCCAGGCGATCCCGATCCCGATCAGGATCGGGATCCCGACAAGCAGGAGCGACAGGAGGAAGGCCACAAATACGTAGAGCAGCACGGAGAGGTTGAAGTTGAGCGCCTCCCTGGCGTGCATGGCGATGAACGGATGCTCCTCCCGCTTGATGAGCCACACCACCAAAGGTCCGATGAACGCCAGCGCGACCCACGCGCCGATGAATGCGCTCAGGTGTGCCCCAAGCGCCCAGCTCCGCACGTCTTGGGGCAGGCCCGGGTCAGCCAGGGACTGCTCATCGGCAGATGGTGGCAGCTCGCTCATGCGGCCATGGTAAGCAGTCGATGCGGTACCTGCCCGGGGTTTGGCCCAGGCGGCGCCTCAGCGGTCACAGCCCCACAGGCCACGCCCCGCCGCGCGGGCCTCGGCCTCGGCGGACCGAAAGCGGCGGATGTAGCGGTCGTTGGGCTGGAACAGCACAGCCCGGGCGTAGCCTTGGCGGACCGCTTCCTGGTTGAAGAACGTGCGGTCTTGCGTCCACACATACCGCAGGAGCCTGCCGAACTCGTCCCGGTCCTGCCGGTCGGCCACCAGACGCACCGTCGAGCCCACGCCGAGCAGTCGCTTGGCGAACGCTGTCGCCTGTGCCCCGTAGCACTGTGGCCCGCCGTGGTCCGGGTCGGTCTCCGGCGCGTCGATCTCGAGCAGGCGGACACGCTGCACCTGTCCGCCGAGCGCCGGCCGCACCCAGATCGTGTCGCCGTCGACGACCCGCGTCACGACGGCCGGCTGTGCCTCGGGTGGCACGCCCTCGAAGGGCGCGGCGGGGGTTGTCGTCCCACAGCCTGCCAAGCCGAGGCCCAAGACGAGGGCCAGAGCGAGATACTGGAGCCCATGACGTACCTGATCGACGAGACCGCCACCTACCGTCGTCCGGACGGGGTCGTGCGGGTGAGCGGGCCGGACCGGCTCGGCTACCTCCACGTCATGCTGAGCCAGCACCTCCAGGCCGCCCAGCCCGGCACCGTCGCGGACTTCCTCCACCTCGACCCGAAAGGCAACGCGCTGGCCGCGGGCAGGGCAGTCGTGCACGTCGACCACGTGCTCCTCGTCACGCCGGTCCCGGTGGCCGCCGACCTTACGGCCGCGCTGGAGAAGTTCAAGTTCCTCATGCAGGTACAGGCCGTGGACTGTAGCGGGGACTGGGCCTTCACGAGCGTCCGCGGGCCCGGCCCCCTCGACGTGTCCGGGGCGCCACCGCAGTTGCTGGCCGCCTCGCCGCTCGGGGAGGGGCTGGTGATCCGCGACCGGGACGGCGGCGTCGACCTGCTCGGCCCGCGGGGCTGGGTAGACGAGCAGGTCGTCGGCCTCGGGCTGCCGGAGGCCTCGATCGGCGACTGGGAGGCTTACCGGATCAGCGCCGGCCTGCCCGGCTGGGGCACGGAGATCGTTCCCGGGCGCCGCGCTCAAGAGCTTGGGCTGCTCCCCACCCACGTGCACCTGCGCAAGGGCTGCTACCCAGGCCAGGAGTCGATCGCGAAGATCTACAACCTCGGGCGGCCGCGCCGGGTGCTCGCGGTGATTGAGGCCGTGGGCCAGATCGCGCCTGGCGACCCGGTCGGCGCCGGAGGGAAGGCCGGCGAGGTCACGAGCGCCGCTCAACTCGGCCCCGGCTGGGTCGGGCTCGCGCTCCTGCCGGTGGACCGGGAGGGCCGGATTTTGGGCGGCGGCGACCTGACGGTCGGCGACGTCCCCGCCCGCGTCCGCCAGCGTGTCGCGGAGGGGCTCTCCCAGCCCGGCGCCTGACCGCCTCCGCCCGCAGGGCTATCGGTCTTCCAGCGCCTTCAGCGCCTTCGCGGACTGCTGCTTCGGCTGGATCTTGTCGAAGACGGCGAGCACCCGGCCGTCGGCGTCGATGACCACCGACGAGCGGATCACGCCCTCGTAGCGCTTGCCGTACATCGACTTCGTCCCCCACGCGCCGTAGGCCGTGATCACCTCGCGGGCGGGGTCGGCGAGCAGCGTGTGCGGCAGCCCGTACTTCGACGCGAACCGCGCGTGGCTGCCGACGTCGTCCGGCGAGATGCCCACCACGACCGCGCCGATCCCCTCGAAGCCGCCCCAGTGGTCACGGACGTCGCACGCCTGGCTCGTGCAGCCCGGTGTGTCGTCCCGTGGGTAGAAGTACAGGACGACCGGCCGGCCGCGCTGGTCCGCCAGCGACCATTCGTTCCCGTCCTGGTCCGCCAGCGTGAACTCCGGGGCGCGGTCGCCGGTCTGGACGTTCATCTCGACTCCTCTCGAAGTGCCTCTGGGACGCACGGTAGCCTGGCCCAGATGCGCGTCCTCCTCGTCTGTCTGGGCAACATCTGCCGCTCCCCGACCGCCGAGGCGGCGCTGCGCGAGGCGTTGCGGGAGGCCGGGCTGGACGGGCAAGTCGAGGTCGACTCCGCGGGGACCGGCGACTGGCACGTCGGCGACCCGCCGGACCGGCGGATGACCGCCGCCGCGGCGGAGATGGGGCTGCACCTGTCCGGCCGCGCCCGGCGCATCCAGTGTGACGACTTCGGGAAGGCCGACCTCATCCTCGTCATGGACCGACAGAACCTCCGCGACGTCCTTGCCCTCGCGCCCTCGCCCGAGGCGTGCGCGAAGGTCCGGCTGTTCCGCGAGTTCGACCCCGACGCCGACGGGCTCGAGGTCCCCGACCCGTACTGCGGCGGCCTCGACGAGCGGCGTCGGGTCGTGGCGATGGCCCGCGCCGCCGCCCGTGGACTGGTCCGCTGTATCCAGCAGCAGGAGCAACTCGCCTGAGCGTGCGGTTGCCCGCCGGGCTGCCGGCCGCACGGCAGTGGCAGCGGCTCGGCGGCGGTCACTGGAGCGCGGTTTGGCGGGCGTCGTTGGCTGACGGCCGTGACGTCGTCGTGAAGCGCAGCCCCTACCCGGCGGACGTCGAGGCCGAGGGGTTGCGTGCGCTCGGCGCGGCTGGCGCACCGGTGCCCGAGGTCTACGCCACCGAGGGCGACGTGCTGGTGATGGCCCACGTGAACGGGAACCCTGGACTCGCATCTTCCTGGGATGAGCTCGGGGCGGCGCTCGCACTGGTGCACCGGGTGACCGCTGACCGGTACGGCTGGTATCGCGACAACCGCCTCGGGCCGCTCGTGCAGCCGAACGCCTGGCACGAGGAGTGGCCGGCGTTCTTCGTCGAGTGCCGAATCCGCCCGCACCTCGACGCCCTCGACGCCGAGGCGCTGCCGCCGGGCGTCCGTCGCCGCATCGAGCGGGGGTTGGACGGGCCACTGCTCGACCTGCTGCCGGCCCGGCCGCCGGCCAGCCTCGTCCACGGCGACCTGTGGGCCGGCAACGTCGTGGGTGGCCGGTGGCTGATCGACCCCGCCGTCGCGCACGCCGACCGTGAGTACGAGCTCGCGTTCATGACGCTGTTCGGCGGCCTGCCTGACGCGCTCTGGGCGGCCTACGAACAGGCGTGGCCGCTCACGGGCGGTTGGCAGGAGCGCCGCCCCGCCCTGGCGCTCCCTCACCTCCTCGCCCACGTCCGCCTCTTCGGCGCCGCCTACGTCCCCGCGGTCGTCGACCGCCTCGACCGCCTGGGCTGGTAGGAGCATGAGGGCAGTTGGGCCAAACAAAATACGAAGGGCTTGGTTGAGCTGCAGGTAATGAAACATACCAAAACCCGTCGTTTTTGGGTGGTGCGCTACTCCTGTAATGAGATATACTTCTAGCTTGGTCGGGGCGGAGGCGTGCAGGACGGATCCGCCGGACCGACGGGGTGGAATGGCGGGTTGCGGGCGTTGGGAGCATTCATGTTTACAGCGGGGACATCTACGGCGGAGACAAAGACGCAGGCTGCGCTCCCATCCGGTCCGACACTGCTCATCGGATGGCGCTTCGCGCTGGTGGAGGCGCTCGGGCGGCTGCTGAGCGATGCCGGGATAACCGCCGCTTACGCAGACGGCAGTCAGTTCGCGAGTGCTGTGACCCGGCACCGGCCTGCGGTATTGGTCCTTGACGCCTTGGTCGGGCGGGAGCCGCTGTTGGCAGGTGTGGAGTTCGCGCGGTGCCACTGCCCCCGAGTTCGGGTGCTCCTGCTCGGCGCTGACGACGGCCATGACGAGGCGCTGGCGGCGGGCATCGGCGCCGACGGGATCGTGCCCGGCACCGCCACTCCGGGCGAGCTCCTGGACCAGGTTGCAGGCAGAGGCGCGGGCAGCCCCGGCAAGCACCGCCGAAGCCGCCGTCCCTACGTGCAGCGCCTGCCTGGTGAGCTGAGCTACCTCACCGCCCGCGAGGTCGAGATTCTCCGCGTGTTGATGGGCGGCGCCTCCAACGGGCAGGTCGCGCGCGCGCTGAGCATCTCTCCGCATACCGTACGGACCCACGTCCGGAACATTCTGGGAAAGCTTGACGCGCGCACACGGTTGGAGGCCGCCGCGATCGGTTTTCGCGAGGGGCTGCAGCCGCTCGGCGGTATGACCAGCGCGGGAGACAACGGGCGGTGAAGGGCGGCCGTCCGATCCGGGTGCTCGTGGCAGAGGGCCGTACGCTCCACCGGGCGGCCATGAGCACTGCATTCGCGGCGGAGGCTGACTTCCAGATCGTCGGGCAGGCCGACGACGACGCAGACGTGATCGACCTGGCTCTGCGGCTGGAGCCCGACGTCGTCTCCGTCGATGCCGCGCTGCCGGTACGTGACGGACCTGCGGTCTGTCGGGAGATCAAGGCAAGACGCCCGGAGCAGCGTGTCCTCGTCATCGACGACCGCCCCGACTCGAGCGTCCTGCTCGCCGCGGTCAGGGCCGGCGCGGACGGCTATGTGACCAAGCGCGCACGCTTCGAGTGTGTGGCGAACGCCGTCCGGGATCTCGCGGCCGGCCGCGCCTTCGTGCCGCCCGACATGCTCCGCCAGCTTCTGGGGGATCTGGCCGCCGCCACGCACCAGGCTCATGAGGCGTACGAGAAGTTCCTGCTGCTGACGCGCCGGGAGCGACAGGTGCTCGAGCTGATCGCCGAGGGCTTCGGCAACGCCGTGATCGCCGAAATCCTCGTGATCTCTCCGAGCACCGCCCGCACGCATGTCCGAGAGGTGGTCCGAAAGCTCGGTGCCGGCTCCCGCCTGGAGGTGGCCGCCCTGGCCGTGCGGCACGACTGGCTGCGATCGAGCGCGGTCGCAAATGGTCAGCGAGGCAGACGAATGCGTCCGAAAACCTGACCATAACCGTT
>JBOGEB010000137.1:0-11794 GCA_050743125.1 Egibacteraceae bacterium | reverse complement strand
GGCCAGGGGCTGGGGGAGTCCCCCATAGACGGCCGCCGAAACCGCGCTTCGCTTCGCCCACGGGGCAAGGCCGCGATTCTCAAACACGTACCGAGGTGGCGCAGCGACCGTTGCGCTATCCGCTGCCAGCGTCCTGAGCAGAGCTGGGCCGGCCGATCGCCGTTTCGAAGAGGAACGCGTGCCGGTCTCCGGCGAGGATGTTGTCGGTGACGCAGACGGCCGCGCCGGAGGTGTCGTAGAGGGTTTGCAGTTGCCGCAGCACCGGCACGCCGGGGCGCAGCCGCAGCAGGCTGGCCTCGGACGGGGTTGGCATCCGCGTCGTCCACCGCTCCTCTGCGCGGTCCAGGGTGACGCCCGCGGCCTCCAGGGACCGCAGCAGCCCGGCCGTCACCGGCTCGGAGCCTGCGATCGGCGTGCCCTCGACCAGGCGGTGCGGGTAGTAGGAGTCGGCGATCAGCACCGGATCGTCGCCGATGAGCAGCAGCCGGCGGCGGACCAGCACCGGATCGTCGTCGCTCAGCCCGAGGAGGGCGGCGATCTCGGGCGGCGGGGTGACGACCGCGACCTCGCGGATCCGCTGTCCGCCGGTGTGGCCTTGGCGGGACAGCACGTCGCGCCATGACTGTTGGTCGGTCAGGTAATCAGCGGAGACGTGGTGGACGAGGGGGCGGCGCTCGCGCACGAACAGGCCGCGCCCGGGCTGGGCGTCCAGCAGCCCCTCTTGCTGGAGCGTGCGGGTGGCCTGCCGAACGGTCATGGGCCCGACGCCGTAGCGGTCGGCCAACGCTCGCTCGGACGGAAGCCGCTGTCCCGGGCGAAGCTCGCCGAAGTGGATCTGGTCGCGCAGTTGGTCGGCGATCTGCCGGTACGTGGGCCGGGCATCGGTTGGGTCAATGCCCATTGGTGAGGTCCTCCTGGTCATGCGGTGATGGGCTCACGCTCGTGGGTCGCCAGCAGTGGGCGAGTTGACGACGGGAGCGCCCATGGCGCACTATTGCGCTAGCGCGCTAGCGCAGTTGCTGAACAGCGCGTCCGACGAGCTGGCGCTTCGCCGCTGGGCATGCAGCAGCCTGCCCAGGGTTGCCCCGACACTACCAAGGAGGCCAGATGGCCAGCCCTGCCGCGCTCGCGCGCGGGCTGATCGCCCGCGCGCTCGACCTGCTCGACCCGTGCGACGACGACACTGAGACCATCGCGTACCTGCTGGCCGACGCGCTCGAGGTCCTGGACATCCCCTACCACACGGTGGCGGACCGATGGACGTCGAGCAGCTGACGGCGCGGCTGGCCGCCAAAATCGCCGACATGCAAGCGGCTGCGCCGCGGCTGCGCGGCGAGGACACGGCCACCGTGGCGGGCGCAGCGGCTGGGCTGATCCTGGCCGCGCTGGTTGACATGGGCATGGATCCGCCTGCAGCCCGTGAGGCGGTCACCGAGGCGCTGTCCCGATGGCGCGCCGACCAGCCATAGCCGAGGGTTTGTCGCACGTAAGGGCCGAGGCGGGTACCACGTTGTTGGCCTGTCCTGCAGGTGCCCCCGCCGGCCGCGGGCGAAGCCGCGCTAGGGCTTTGCCGAGGGGGCGGGCTCGACCGCCACGGTTTTGAGTGACGGGTCGCTCCGCACGACCGACCGGGTGGGAGGGCCGGTCCACTCGATCGCGCTGACACCGACGCTGGTCCAAAGACGGGGGGCGCCGGCGGTGGCCTGCGAGCGCAGCTCGGAGACCACGGGGCGGTCGGAGACGACGCGCACGGGGATCTCTGGCTGCCCTGTGCCCACGGTGGCGAGATCGAGGGCCACGCGGGCGTTGGGCTTGACGATCAACCCGCTCCACTGGGGCAGCCGGCCCTGGGGGGAGAGGACCGTGACGCTGGCGTCGTCAGCGCCTGGGTTGTAGATCGACACCTGACCACTGCGACCGGCCGAGCCACCGCCGGCGAGCGCCCACTCGGTCGCCGGTCCCGGCGCGCCGAGCGAGGCAGCCAAGCCGCTGCCCCCGGGAGTGCGGAGGGTCCAGAACGCGCTCACGACGATCGGCACCTCGTCGGTGCTCGTGACCCTGACGCCGAACTCGGGCTGGGTGGAGGCACCGGCGAGGCTGACGCGGACGATGCCGCCCGCAGGGACGGACGTCTCGTTGTCGAGCACGTCGGCCTCTTGCTTTGGATCGCTGACCCGGACCTGGACCAATGCTTGACGATCGGAGGGATTCTGGATCGACAGCCACGACGGCCCTGGGTCGGCGCGGATCTGAGCGAAGTCCCACTCGGCGGCCCCGGTGGGAGCGCCACGAAGCAAGCCTCTACCGGAGCCCAGGATGACCTGCCCCTGGACGACCACCCTCCCGGTGAGCACCTCGACGGTGACGCCGAGATGGGGCTGCTGAGGCTGGAAGTCGACGAGGTTGATCCGGGCGCTCGTCCCGGCCTTGACGAGCTGGTTGTCGGCGATGACAAGGTCGACCCGGCCGTCGGGCGTGGCGAAGCGCAGGCGGGCGACCGCGTCCCCGCCGTACGGGTTGAACAGGTAGAGCGTGGAGCGCGCCCCGAGGGTCGTGTCGAAGCCGGTGAGGTGCCACGTGGAGGAGGGCGCGGACTCACAGGGAGCGGCAGCGCTGTCACCCGACCCGTCGACCCGCCAATGGGCCACCGTCGGCCCGCCCTGCCAGCGCACGGTGAGCGGCGTTGTCCCCTGGGGTGGCGGCAGCGGGACCTCTAGGGCTTCCCCCGCGGCGATTTTGGTCGGCTGGTCATCGACGGGCTTGCCATCGCGATATCGGGTGATCACGACCGTCGAGGGTTCCCGGCCGATTGCGGCGAGGGTGAGCATGGCGCTCTCGCCCTCCCCGGCGGTCACGGGGCAGTACCAGGTGCCGGCTGAGACCGGCCTTTGGCCCACGATCTCGTCGGAGTCCCGGGACGACACGGGGAGGAGCACATCGATCGCTGTGGCCACCACGACCAGCACACCGACGAGGATCAGCGCCACGACCGCACGAGTGGATGCCCGCTGGTGATCCCCGCTCCCACTCACGTCTGTGCCACCGCCGTCCGGCTCACCATCTGTGCCACCGCCGTCCGGCTCACCGGACGGCCCCCTGGGCCTCGCGGGGGTCGCTGAGCTCGGGCGGCAGGCTCCGAACGGCGCTGCGGTCGGCCTTTCGCTGCGTGAACCCGGGCGGTCGCAGCGCGAGCGAGATCACCGCGAGCGCGAGCAGGAGCTGGGCGGCTACGACCACCTTCTGCCCCGCCCCGCCCGTCGCGCGGACCTCCACGTCGCTCTGGCCAGACGGGAGCCGGAAGGCGTTGACCGGCGGGAGCGGTGCCCGCTCGAGCGGCTTGCCGTCCGCGGTCGCGTGCCACACGCTGTCCTCGGCCTCGGACACGACGAGCAGCCCGCCGTCGCCGGTCGCCCTGCCCTGGTAGGCAGTGAGCCCGGTGCGTGCCTCGAGCCTTGCAGACTCGAGCCCCTGTGAGGGCGCCCGAGGAGACGCCCTCGATAAGGCGGTGATCCCGGGGTCACCGGTGGCCAACAGGCTGTTGCCCCGCTCGGGCGGCAGCACCACCGCGCGCGGCAGCCAAGTACGGACGCGGTAGACGCTCCCGCCGCTGGAGGGCAGCGGCTCGAGCGCGGGCTGGCGCGCGAGCGCTCCGGTGAGCGCGTCGGACGACCGGGCCAGCACGACGTAGCGGATGTTCGCGAGGCCAAGCTGCGCGCCGGCGCTCGGGTCGGCGCCACCGGTCGCCCGGCCGACGGCAGTCTCGAGGAACTGGGTGAGCTGGGGGCTGCGCAGCGTCGCGTTATCGACCATGGAGGGACCAGTGGCGCTCGTCACGTCCCAGCGGACGACGCCACCGAAGTCGGCGAGCAGGAGCACGCGGTACGGGCCGACCGTGTCGAGATCGGCGCGGACGAACGCGGGCACGAGGTCGGGGTTCCGGCTCAGCCCATCCCATGGGCCCAGCACAAGCCGGACCACCCCGCCCGCGATCCCGATCAGCACGACCCCGGCGGCGATCGCCGTGACGAGCTGGCGGGCGCCGAAGTCGCAGGCGCGCAGGGTCGGCGAGAGCCACCGGGCAGCGATGACACCGAGCACCGCGAGCGCGAGCGCTCCCGGGAGGAGGAGCGCGGGCGCCCACACCTCGTCGATGCCGAGGCGCGAGGCGCCCCACGCGGTCAGCCCCGACCCGGCAACCACCGTGACGAGGCCCGCGACCGGACCGGGACGGGACCGCAGCCCGACACCCACGGCAGCGACGATCACGGCGCCGCTGGTTGCGGCGGCGAGGATGCCGGCGGGGCCACGCAGCCCGCCCAGCACGTCGGGGACCATCGTGAGCGCCCGCCACAGCGGAAGGGCGCCAGGCTTGGCGCCACCCAGCACGAGCCCGCCCTCGCGGATGATGTCGATGAGCCACGGGGCGTCCAGACCGATCGCAGCGGCTCCGGCGACGGCCAGCCGCAGCGCGGCCTGCCGCGACCCCGCTTGGCTCCCCGTCCTTCGGTGGGCGCTGTCGCGTCCATCCTCCCCCGTCTCCCCCCGCACGACCGTGAACACCGTGGCAGCCGACAGCGCCACGCCGAGCGCCAGGCCGAGCACCGGCGCGAACGCGACCACGGTCGCCAGACCGAGGGCAAGCAGTGCAGACGCCCGCCAGGCGCTGCCCGGGGCGGTGCGCACGTCCATCGCCCTCATCGTGACGAGCACGAGGCCGGGGAGCAGTGCGGCGGTGACCAGGACGCCGTACCGGCCCTGGGCGAGCGCGCCGAGCAGGACGGGGTTCAGCGCGTAGAGGGTGGCGCCGAGCGCCCGCGGCCACTTGCGCGTGGTGACGAGCCGTCCCGCGCGCAGCGCGAACCCCCAGGCGAGCGGGAGCAGCCCGAACACGAGCAGCCGCTGGGCGAGCCAGGCGCTGCCGAACCCGAGGAAGCTGGCCAGGCCGAGCAGCGCCTGCGCGGGCGACGCGGAGCCGGCCGACGCGAGCGGCTGACCGTTCCAGCTGCTCGCGTACGCGCGGAGAAACGCCCTGGCCGTCGATGGCCACGGGGCGATCTCTCCACCCACCACCTGCCCGAAACCGAGGAGCGGAAGCAGCCCGATGAGGTAACAGAGCGCGACTGCCGCTCCCACGCTCGCGGCCGGATGGTCGCGGAGCATTCGCAGGAACGGCGGCGGCTTGGAGGCCAGTGCGTCATCTCGAGGGTCGACTTGCGGGAGCTCGCCGCTGTCGTCGATGAGCGCCCGCGTGTCGATGCCGGCGAGCCAGACGCTCACGGCCTCGGCGTACGCGCGCATCCGGGGCAGTCCGGGCGCGAACAGGGGGGCGAGCTCAGCGTCGGACACCGCCCGGCGGCGCTGCACAGCGCGCCGCCGGCGCATCGTCGGCGGGAGCTGGCGAAGGTTCCAAAGGTACGCGCGGGTGACCGCGGTGGCGTCCGCAAAACGGCGGGTCGCAAGGAACCCCGCGATCTTGCCCAGCGCGAGGAGGAGCACGATCGGCAGGACCCACGCGAGGCGGAGCGTCGAGTAGTTCTTGAGGAGCGTGGCGATCGTGTGCCGCTCGGCGAAGTACCGTGCCTGGCCTGAGCGGCTCGCGAGCGGCGCCCGCGGCAGACGGCTGCTCGCCGCCATGTGGTAGCCGACCGCGTCGGGCACGACCTCGACCCGCATCCCCGCCAGCCACGCGCGCCAACACAGGTCGAGATCGTCACGAAAGGCGGGGAACCGGGCGTCGAACCCGCCAAGCATTGACAGGACGTCACGGCGGAGCAGCATCCCCGCGGTCGACACGTAGAGGACGTCGCGCTGGCGGTCGTGCTGTCCCTGATCGAGCTCGCCCGGCTCGAGCTGTGTCTCGGCCCGCCCGAACCGGTCGGTCGTCATGCCAACCTCTTGGAGGACGTAGTCCTCGCTCCACTCGCGCAGCTTCGGTCCGACGATCCCGACCGTCGGATCGGCCTGGATCGCTTCGACGAGCACGGCGATCGCGTCAGGAGCGAGCACCAGGTCGTCGTGCAACAGGAGAAGGTAGTCGGCGGCCTCGACCGCCGGGTGTTTCATCGCGACCGCGACCGCCCGACCGAACCCCACGTTCCGGGACAGCGTGATCAGCCGGTCAGCGTGGATGTGGCGGCCCAGCAGGTCGGGACCGCTGTCCCGGCTCGCGTTGTCGACCACGACGAGGTCGAGCGCGGGGTACCGCTGCGCGGCGATGGTCGCGAGCGCGCTGCCGAGCCACTCCTCGCCATTGTGAACGACGAGGACGGCGGCGACGCGCGGCGTGGAGGTGTCGGGGGTAGACATCCGAGAGGGTGCGGATGCTACGAGCGGCGGGGTGGAAGCGGCAACTCAGGGCTGCTCAGCGCGTATTTGAGGCTCTCACGAGGGGTCGCGCCAATCGCCGAGCGTCCTTAAGGGTGGGTGGGGGAGGTTGGCGCGGTCTGCGGTTTCGGCGGCGAGGGCCGCCGAAACCGCGCTTCGCGCTGCGCGCTACGCACGACTGGCCGTCGCGCGTCCGCCAGTGGACGCACGGGGTCAAGAGGCGATGCGCTTGAGCTTCCGGCGTTCCCGCTCGCTGAGCCCGCCCCAGATCCCGAACCGCTCATCGTTGGCCAACGCGAACTCCAGACAGTCGGTTCGGACCTCGCACAGCTCACAGATGCGCTTCGCCTCCTTGGTCGACCCGCCCTTCTCTGGGAAGAACGTGTCGGGCTCGGCCCAGAGGCACTTGGCTTGCTTCATCCAGGGCAGCGGCGTCTCGACGACGATCATGACGTGCCTCCCCCTACACGAACGTAATTACTTTCGTGTAGTCTGCGCGCCAAACGCACCTACGTCAAGTCGTTGTCAACCTGCGCCGGAGCGGCTACTGGTGCGTTCGACGGTGGGCGGCGAGGCCAGCCGCGCTCTTGCCGACGAACCCACACACGTCACAGGCCGGGAGGGGAACTGCAGGGCGGCGGGCGCGGGCCTGGTCACCGAGCGGCACAGACTCGCGTGGAGGCCCGACGCGGTCGGCCGACACAATGCGGGCCGGTCCCCGGTTCGGCTCGGGTCTCAGCAACTCCAGCGGCACTGACTCCGGCCGGACTGAGCGGGAAGGGTGCAGTGGCGGGTCAGGCGGGTCGGTTGGTGGCTCCTCACGGCGGCGACCCGAAGGGAGCAGCCCGCCGAGCAGACGGTGATCCTTACGGGGGGCGGCCGAGCCGAACTGGTCGGCGAGGTCAGCGAACAGCTGCTCACGGTCGGCGGCGGCCATCCGGTCGCGCTCGCGGAAGTAGTCGACAAACGACGCCTCCAGCCTGCCGAGGCCGATCGAGGCCCCGTCCAGCTGGTCGACCGCGCGGTCGAGCGCATCGGCGACCCGGCGCTCGACGTCCTCGACCTGCTCCACCGAGTCCCGCAGCCTTCGTACCGTCGCCTCGAGCTGGTGGGCAACACCCGCGTCGAGCGCCTGCTCGGCCCTGGGTGACCGCACAACGGCACGCGGGACCCCGTCCCCTTCGATCGCGCGGCGCAGGGCAGCGAGCGCCTCGTCGGCGGCGTCGGCGCGGCGCCCCTCCGCCTCGGCAACGACGTCCATCCGCGCAATCAGCGCCTCGATCTGCTGGCTCAGCATGGTGAGCCGGCCCTCAGCGCCCCCGGCGGACCCGCCGGCGACCGCAGTGAGCGCCCGAACGGCCTCCACCATCCGCTCGCTCGCGCGCTCGGCCACCACCTGGAGTCCGCCGCTCGCATCGCCACAAACGGCCTCGAGCCGCTTCGCGGTCTCGTCGATGCGATCCTCGGCGCGCTCGAGCTGCTCGGCGAGGCCGACGGTGACCTGCGCGACCGCTTCGGGGAGCGCGCCCGCGAGCCACACCCGCAACCGCCCCTGGGCGTCGTCCGAGGCGGCGAGGAGCTCCGCTGCCGCGGCCTGCGCTCCAGCGCCGGCCTGCTCCAGGTGCCGGTCCAGCTCGCCCTCGAACAGCACGAGCGCCTGGTTCACGGTTCCGTCGACCCGCGCGAGCGCAGAGGACACCGCAGGCGCAAGCGACTCACCGGTCCGCGCGACCCGGTCGGCGACGTCAGCGAGCACGCCCACGTCCACTCGTTGCGCGGCGGACAGGTGCTCCGCTGCCTCGCCGATCGCGGAGGACAGGCGCTCGATGGCGACGTCGGCGGCCTGGCGGACGGCGCCTGCAGCCTCCTCGGCGGCGCGCTGGACCAAGCCGAGGGACGTCTCCGCGCGGGACCGGTCCTCTGCAACCGCCTCCAGCAGAGACCGCCTGAGCTCGTCGGCCGCCTCCACGAGCGTCGGGTGCAGGCTCGCCGTCCGCTCGGCGACCACCTCGGCCGCCTGCTCCAGGCGGGTCACGGCGGTGACCTGCGCTTCGGTCAGCCGTGTCGCCGCCTCCTGCGAGGCCATACGGTTCTGAGCCAGGCGGTCGGAGATCGTCGACTCGATGCCGCGCAACGCCTCTGCGAGCATCGTGTCGGTGCGCGCCGCCGCCTCCTCGCTGGTCGCGCGGACCTGGGTCGCCGCCGCGGCGACAGCGCCGTACAGCCTGGCGAGCGCGGAGGAGAACGCCGGCTGCACGGCCTCGGCCGCGCAGACGACGCCAGCGGCGGCGCTCGACAGCTCAGCGGTGCCGCTCGTGTGCGCCTCGTACAGGCGGTGACAGGCGTCATCGACGAGCGCCCGCAGCTCGGAGACCACCCCGTTCGCGGTCTCGCGGAGCGCCACGGTCGACGCCTCGGACTGCGCGCGGTCCACGGCAGCGGTGTCGAACAGCGCCTGGCGGAACTCGTCGAGCAGCGCGGCGACGGCCGGGTGGACGCCCTCGGCGGCGCGCTCGAGCGCGGCTGCGGCCTGGCCCAGCCGGCGCGCCCCGGCAACCTGCGCCTGCTCCAACCGGGCGCCCAACGCCTCGACGAACTCCTGCATCCGCTCGACGGCCTCACGCGACGCGACGCCGCTGTGCACGACCTGCTCGCTGACCGTCCGAGCGGTGGCGAGGCTGCGGTCGAGTCCAGCCTGGACGGCGGCCACCGCCTCCGCGACGGCCTCGCGCAGCGTTTCGGACTGGCTCGCGACGGCCTCGCGGGTGGACGACGCCTCGACGGTGAGCTGGTAAGCCGCAGCGCCGAGCGCGGCGAGCGCCTCCCGCTGGTTCGCGGTCGCGTGGTCCAGGAGCGCCGCCACCCGATCGGCGGCGTGGCCGGCCTGGGCCTGGAGCGTCTCCCGGAGCGTCTCGATCCGGGCGGCCTGCTCGGTCAGCGCACGCTGCGAGGCGGCCACCGCACGGACGGCCTCCTCCTGGCCATCTGACAGCCGTCCCTCGAACTCGTTCCAGAATGCGCCCAGCCACTCGGAGAGATCGCTCCGCGACTGCGTGGTCACGCGCTCGACGCCTTCGAGCACCCCGACGAGCGTGCTCTGCATCTCGTCGATCACGGCCGGCAAGGGTGCGGTGCCCCGCTCGACCCGGTCGGCGAGATCGGTGATCTGACCGCCCAGCTTCGACAGGTCGAGCTGTCCCCGGAGCCGCTCCAGGCTTTCGAGCACCTGACCGCGCGACGCGTCGGCGTCGCGCTCCAGCCGCGCGACCGCATCGAGCAGCGCCGTGCGGGTACGCTCGACCTCCGCGGGCAGCGGGGCCGTCGCCGCCGTGAGGTGCTCGGTCAGCCCACCGAGCCCGCGCCCAAGCTCGTCGAGCGCCGCCTCCACGCGCCCCGCGAGCCGCGTGAGGGTGCGCTGCTCCTCCAGCTGCTGCTCCATTGCGGACGCAAAGAGCCAGTCGACACGGGGGTCGAGCCCGGATGCCTCAACTCGCAGGTCGCTCACTGCTGCCTCCTGACGCCAGTCGCGGGAGTCTATGCGCGTTTTGTCTGCCAACCCGCCGGCACCAGGTCGCGACCCAAGCCTGGTAGTCGAAGGGGGCGAACCAGCGCTCGACCACCGCAGCCGGGTCGACGATCGCGCGGGCCTGGATCAGCCGCCGTTTGGCGAGCATCCGCGGGACGAGCCGGGCGGCGCCCGCTGAGCGGACGAACGCGGACGGCACGGTGAGCGCGAGCTCGCCGGCCTTGAGGGTGCTCGTGACCACCACGCCGGGCAGCGCGCGGAGGAGCGCGGGCGCGTCGTCGTTTTTCAGCACCACCAAGAAGCGGTTCGTGAAGTTGAGTCGCTCGACGACCGCGGTGCGCCGTGGGCCGGCGCCGCCACGCTCATGCCAGCCGCACGCGTCGGGCGTGTACCAAGCGTGGAAGCCGCGCAGCGCAAGCCGCCAGTCCAGGTCGACGTCCTCCCAGAACGCGAACAGGTCCTCGTCGAACACCTCGCCCTCGCACGCCACGTCCTCGAGCGCGGCGAGCCGGTAGAGCGCGGCGCACCCGCACACCCCGAACACCGGCCCCGGCTCGTCGAACTGCCCGACGTCCACCGCGCCCTCCCCGCGGTTGCGGAACAGCCGGGTGGCGAAGGCGAGATGGCCGGTCGTGTCGAGGATCCTCGGACCGCCTGCGGCGGCCGCTGGCGCGCCCGCCGCACCCCGCCCCGTGCGCCACAGCCGGCCCTGGACGGACGCCCGCCGCTCGTCGTCCCCCAAGGCGTTGACGGCCCGCTCGACGTAGTCGGGCTCCAGGACCACGTCGGGGTTGCAGACGAGGAACGCGTCGCTGCCGTTCGCGCGGGCCAGCGCCACGCCCTGGTTCGCCGCCCCAGCGAACCCACGGTTCTGGGCGTTGGCGACGACGCGGACGTCGGTGTGGCAGCCGGCGACCGCGGCCGAGCCGTCAGCGCTCGCGTTGTCCACGACGACGACCTCGAGGTCGGGATGGGTCTGGGCGCCCAGGCTGGACAGCGCGCCGGGCAGGTGCGCCGCCGTGTTCCAGCTAACCACGCAGGCGGTGACTCTCAATGTGTTCTCCCTGCCCCGACGGCCAGACGCCGTCGGGGTTGTCGATGCTCATCTGTGCGGACAACGGGGCAACCCTCACCTCGTAGTGTGCGCCATGCACCACGACCTCCAGCGCACTGAGGCGGCTCGTGGACCTCGTCGGTCTCAGCGTTGCCGAGCAGGACATCGAGGATAGGTGTCAGTCAAGACATTGAGCTCGAAGTCGAACGTCACCCGCAGCGAGGCAACAGCCGGTGGTGGCGCCACGTACTGGACCTGCCAGGACGTCCGGGGGCAGGTCCAGCCGCCAACGCGCCACGCCCGACGAGGTCATCGACGGTGATGACCTCGACCTCGAGCTTCGCCTTCGCACCCGACGGCAAGCCCGCGCTGGCGTGTATGAGCCGGCTGGAGAAGGTGAGCGCCTGCTCGACCTCGCCGTCGAAGGTGATCCGGCCGTGGTCGAGCACGATCGCGCGGTCGCACAGTGACCGGACCGCACCGAGATCGTGGCTCACGAGCGCCACGGTCTTACCGCGCTCCTCGAACGACCGCATGCGCGCGAGCGAGCGCTCCTGAAACGTCACGTCGTTGAAGCCCTGCTGAGCTGGGGTGGCGTAGAGGATCCGGTGGAACAGCTCGACGTACGAGGTCAGCGGGTTGGCCAGGACGAGCGGGCGGAAGTGCCGGGCGGCCCCGTTCGAGAGGACGACCACCGGGTAGATCACCGGCGTCGCGTAGAGCCCCGCGAGGAACAGGACCTGGGTCAGCTCCGGAGGTCGCGGAAGCTCACGTTCGCGGCGACGAACAGCATCGACACCCCGGCGGTGAACCCGACGAGCAGGACGCGATCGCCGGGATCAGCTCAGGGTGGAACCCGCGGTAGTAGATGAACAGCGGGCTCGTGGCCA
>JBOGEB010000136.1:0-11881 GCA_050743125.1 Egibacteraceae bacterium | reverse complement strand
CGCGCCCGCACGCGCGGCGTCTCTGCCGGTCGTGGAGCGTCCGGAGCCTGCGGGCGGCAGGCGCGACGACCGCGCAACCCACCCACAGGTCCATGCCGAGAGCCGGATTTCCTGCAGTCCCCGCTGGTGCTGAACATCGTCGCGCTCACCTATCAGGACCGGCCGGCGGACGCACTGCGGGTGGCCGGCACCCCGAGCAACGGCTGGTGTTGTTCGCCGCCTACACCGAGCGGATGCTCGAGGTGGCCCCTTGAGCTGGTGTGTGAGCCAGAAATGCACACGGCCAGGGAATCGCACGCATGCGTGACGAATCCTGGCCACAAGCACATTGACGGTCGGGAATCCGAGACCCAGTCGGCGGGGAACTGAGGCTTGTCAGGAAGGCGGATTGGTGCGTGCAGGAACCATGGCCTCGATGAGGTGCATCCCGGCGGGAACGCGATAGCCGCCCGAAGGAAGCCGAAGTTCCCGCATGTCCTGCAAGAGCCTGGCGCGTAACCAGTCTCGGCCGCGGGCCGCCGGAACGAGACCTCGGAGGTGATGGACGAGGAAGACGCGCTCCAGATCGATCTCGTCCTGGCAGACGAGGTGCCCCCTGACGCGGCGCACGTTCACGGTGGCTCCGCCTGTGCGTAAGCCGAACAGGTGCCAGAAGAGAAGGTCCAGCAGCGCCTCGCGGGAGCCGCCGGGGAAGTCGCCGATCTGTGTCCACTGTGCGGTCACCCAACGCTGCTCGACGGAGGACGGGTCGAAGGCGAGCGCGACATAGGTACGGCCCGGCTGGAAGAACGCCTTGAGGAATCGCTGTACGCGCGCATAGCCCACCTCGTTCGGCACGCGCTGCTGCACGCGCCCCTCCGCGTCGACCTCGAGTTCGAACAGTGCCTGCAGGGGATACGTGATGCTCCAGAACGCCGCTACGAGGTCGCACCCGACAAACTGCTCAGCAGCAATCGCTGTTTCGGCGGCCGGCCACGCCGGACGATGTCTTGAGCTACGTGGCACGCGTCGCGGAGATCATCCAGGAGCAACTGCGTGCGGCTGGGCCGTGCCTGCTCGGTCACAGGGGCACGGCCTCCTGGCGGACATGCTGGTCTCGATCGCGCAGGCCTCCAGACGAAACCACTTGGACGGGCGCTCCCAGAAGGTCAGTCAGCTCGTGCTCGATGCGCAGAAGGTCGAACACCGAGCGGCCGTGGTCGAAGTCGACCAGCAGGTCGATGTCGCTGGTCGCCTTATGGTCACCGCGCGCCACAGACCCGAAAACCCGGACGTTCCGGGCGCCGTGGCGTTCGGCGACGGCAACGATGTCGTCGCGGCGCTCCCGCAGGAGCCGTCGGAGCCCTCCGGGATCTTCGCCTGCTGTCGGGACTGCCTCGACGCGGAGCTCATGGCCTGCTGCTCGCAGGAGGCGTGCCAGCGTCTCGAGCGACGGCTGAACCTGTCCCGCCTCGATGCGCTGGACCACTGACTGGCTCGTGCCGGCGCGGACGGCGAGCGCGCGCTGACTCATGCGCGTTGTTCTGCGCGCGGCCTTGAGCAGCTCGGACGCGGTTGACACCGGAGAAATGATGGCTGATCAGCGTTCAACGCGCCGCGCGCCGGGTATTACGAGGGCCGATTGATCGCCAGCTCGGGGCCTTCGTCGGCGGCGTCGGCGAGGGTTTCGTGGCGGATCCAGTCGCCGAGCGCGGCGAAGGTGTCGCGGTCGGACGGCGGGTAGGTGATGCGGATGCGGTCGGTCAGCTCGAGGTCGGCCTGTTTGCGCAGCTCCTGGACGGCGCGGATGAGGTCGCGCGCCGCGCCCTCGACCGCGAGCTCGGGCGTGATCGTGACCTCGAGCGCCACGGCGAAGCCGTCGCCGCCGGCGACCGCGAACCCCTCGCGAGCCCGGGTGCGGACCTCGAACTCGCCCGGCTCGAGCGTCCAGGATCTCGGGGGCGTCCCCCCGGCCCCCTCACAGCCCACTTTCAACCGGTCGCCGTCGTGCTCGTAGTCACCGGCACGCAAAAGACGCTGGATGTGCTGCACGTCCGGGCCGTAGCGCGGCCCGAGCACGCGGAAGTTGGGCACGGCCTCGGTCTGGGCGAAATCCTCCGACGACGTGACGAGCCGCAGCTCCTTCACGGACAGCTCGGCGGTCACGAGGTCGGCGTGCACCTGCAGCCGCGCCCGGCGCCCGGCGTCGGCCGTTGCCACGATCAGCGCGGCCAACGGCTGGCGGGTCTTGATCTGCGCCTGGTCGCGGGCGGCGCGGCCGGCGACCACGACCTCGCGGACGGCGGCCATCTCGGCGAGCACCGCCTCGTCGAGCAGCGCCGGGTCCACGATCGGGTAGCCGGCCAGGTGCACGCTCGGCTCGGCGCCGGCACAGACGTCCACCACGAGCCGTTCCCACAGCTCGTCGGCGAGGAACGGCGTGACCGGCGCGAGGCAGCGCGCTAGCTGGACCAGCGCGTACCAGCACGTCTCGTACGCCACCTGCTTGTCCGCCCCGTGTGAGCCCCAGAAGCGGTCCCGCGACCGTCGTACGTACCAGTTCGACAGGTCCTCGACGAACGCCTCAGCGGCGCG
The DNA here is from genome assembly GCA_050743125.1 of Egibacteraceae bacterium. Lineage (GTDB taxonomy): Bacteria > Actinomycetota > Nitriliruptoria > Euzebyales > Egibacteraceae > JBOGEB01. Next base: position 9,307 of record JBOGEB010000136.1, on the reverse strand, counting down.
GACCAGACGCGGCGAGCAGAACTCGTCGAGACCGGCTCGGCACTCGGCGATGAGCTGCTGGGTCCGCGCGACCATCCACCGGTCGAGCGGGCGCGCGGCCGAGAGGTCCGGCCCGGACTCCAGCACCGACAGCTGCGGCGCCCATCCGTCGATCAGCGCGTAGCGCACCAAGAACGAGTACGTGTTCCAGAGCGTGAGGAAGCGCCGCCTCACGTCGTTGGCGGGGCCGTAGCCGAAGTTGAGGTTCTGGGCGGGCGGCTGGGCGGCGTAGAGCCAACGCATGATGTCGGCGCCCATCGACTCGACGGCCTCGTCGAACCAGATCGCGTTGCCCCACGACTTGTGCATGGGGCGGCCGGTCTCGTCGTTGACCTTCTCGTACGTAAGCACCCGCCGGTACGGCGCCCGCCCGGTCAGCGTCACGCTCATGAACAGCAGCGAGTAGAACCACAGGCGGATCTGCTCGCGCATCTCCGAGACCCAGTCGGCGGGGAACCACGTCTGCCAGTAGACGTGGTCGGGCAGGTCGGCCTTAGTGACCCCGACTCCGGCGCCCTCGGCGTATCCGGCCTCGATCCAGGTGTCGTTGCGCCACCCCAGGGTCGAGAACGGCACGATCCCCGCATCGAGCCAGCAGTCGCCGACGTCCGTGGTCCGCGTCGCGACCTTGCCGCAGGTCGCGCAAGGGATCGTCACCGCGTCGATCCACGGCCGGTGGAGCTCCTCGAGCTGCTCGACCCCCGAAAGTGCCTTGGACAGCAGCTCCTTCTTCGACCCCACGATCGTCAGGTGGCCGTCGTCGCAGTACCAGAACGGCAGCGGCAGGCCCCAGTAGCGGCGACGGCTGATGCACCAGTCGCCCATGTTCCGCAGCCAGTCCTCCATCCGCTTGCCGTACTGCGGAGGGGTCCACTCGACGGTGCGCGCCGCCTCGATCATCGGCTGGCGCAGCTCGTCGCAGTCGATGAACCACTCCTCGACCAGGCGGAAGATCAGCTCCTGCCCGCACCGCCAGCAGACCGGATAGCGGTGGCTGATCTCGCCGGCCTCGACCAGCCGGCCGCGCCGGCCGAGGTCATCGACGATCATCGGCGCGGCCTCGGCGGTCTGCAGGCCGTGGAGCCAGCCGAACGCGTCGGTGAACCGGCCGGCCTCGTCGACCGGGACGATGACGGCCAACCCCTCCTCGCGGCCGAGCTCGTAGTCCTCCTCACCGCAGCCAGGCGCGATGTGCACGATGCCCGTGCCCTCGTCTCCCGTCGCCTCTTTCCAGGCGACCACCCGATGCTCGACCCCCCGCTGTGCGGGCAGGTCGTCGAACGGCCCGGCATAACGCAGCCCGACGAGGTCGGCGCCGAGGACGGTGCCGACCACCTTGCCCTCTACGGGCGAGTGCTCCAGGCGTGCGACGGCGACGTACGCGATCCCGGCCAGGGTCTCGACCTTCGCGAAGGACGCCTCAGGGTCCAGCGCGGCGGCGACGTTCGCGGTGAGCGTCCACGGGGTCGTCGTCCACACGACGAGGTGCTCGTGTGCGCGGTCCACCAGCGGGAAGCGGACGTACAGCGACGGGTGCGTGAGCGTCGAGTACGAGTCGGCCAGCTCGTGCTGCGACAGCGACGTGCCGCACCGCGGGCACCACGGCATCGACCGGTAGCCCTGGTAGAGCCAGCCGCGGTCGTAGCACTCGGCGAGGAAGCCCCAGATGGAGCTGATGTTGACGTCGGTCATCGTGAAGTAGCTGCGGTCCCAGTCCATCCACTGGCCCAGGCGGATGGACTGAGCGGTCTGCACCGCCGCGTACTTGGCGACCCGGTCACGGCACGCCCGGGCGAAACGGCCGAGCCCGTACTGCTCGATCTCGGGCTTGGAGTTCAGGCCGAGCGCCTTCTCGACCTCGACCTCGACCCACAGGCCCTGGCAGTCGAACCCGTTCTGATAGCGCAGGTCCTTGCCGAGCAGCGCGTGGTAACGCTGCCAGACGTCCTTCAGCGTCCGCCCCCACGCGTGGTGCACGCCCATCGGGTTGTTCGCGGTGATCGGCCCGTCAATGAACGAGAACCGCTCGCGCCCGGGTCCACCGGGGGCGTCCCCCCGCACCCCCTCACGGTTCCGCTCGCACAGCGTGGAGAACGTGCGCTGCTGCCGCCAACGCTCGAGCACCCGGTGCTCGAGCGCGACGTGATCGGGTTGCTTCTGCGGAGGGGAGAACGACATGGCGAACAGTCTATTGCTGGGGGCACTGCCCCTGGCCGCGCACGTTCGGCTACGGTGCCGGGCATGGACAGCAGAGCGCTCGAGCGGGTCGCCCGCTTCGTCGCCCGACGCAACGAGATCGACGCGGAGCTCGGTGTGGTCATGGACCGGCCGATGACCACCGGACATCTCGGCGAGTGGATCGCTGCCCAGGTCTTCGATCTCATGCTGGAGCACTCCGCCGCCGCGAAGGGGATCGACGGACGGTTCGCCTCCGGCTCCCTTGAGGGCCGGACCGTCAACGTCAAGTGGTACGGCAAACGTGAGGGGATCCTCGACATCTCGGAGCACCCCTACCTCGACTACTACCTGGTGATGACGGGCCGGAGGTCAGCCGCGGCCTCGTCGCGAGGATCGGTCCGGCCCCTCGTGATCGAGTCCGTCTATCTCTTTGATGCGAGCCGGCTTCTCCCCATGCTGCACGCCGCAGGACGCACGATCGGCGTCGCGACGAGCATCCGCGCGCACCTCTGGGAAGCGGCCGAGATCTCCCCACGGCCCAACAACCCCGAGCTGCCGCTCACGCGGGCGCAGATCCAAGCGCTCGAGCTGTTCGCCTCGGCAGTCTTCAGCCCGTGCAGCCAGCCGAACGCGTCGGTGAACCGGCCGGGCCTCGTGTCGGACGCCGCGTTGTCGAACCGAACGTCTACGGCAAGGACGTCGCCGGCCGCCGCACCGCAGGGCGCTCAGGAACGCGGGTTGGTGCGTGCAGGAACCATGGCCTCGATGAGGTGCATCCCGGCGGGAACGCGATAGCCGCCCGAAGGAAGCCGAAGTTCCCGCATGTCCTGCAAGAGCCTGGCGCGTAACCAGTCTCGGCCGCGGGCCGCCGGAACGAGACCTCGGAGGTGATGGACGAGGAAGACGCGCTCCAGATCGATCTCGTCCTGGCAGACGAGGTGCCCCCTGACGCGGCGCACGTTCACGGTGGCTCCGCCTGTGCGTAAGCCGAACAGGTGCCAGAAGAGAAGGTCCAGCAGCGCCTCGCGGGAGCCGCCGGGGAAGTCGCCGATCTGTGTCCACTGTGCGGTCACCCAACGCTGCTCGACGGAGGACGGGTCGAAGGCGAGCGCGACATAGGTACGGCCCGGCTGGAAGAACGCCTTGAGGAATCGCTGTACGCGCGCATAGCCCACCTCGTTCGGCACGCGCTGCTGCACGCGCCCCTCCGCGTCGACCTCGAGTTCGAACAGCGCCTGCAGGGGATACGTGATGCTCCAGAACGCCGCTACGAGGTCGCACCCGACAAACTGCTCAGCAGCAATCGCTGTTTCGGCGGCCGCCAGGTGGAACCGGCAGTTGGTGAGGTGCGGCAGCGACGCACGGCAGTACTCGATCATCCCGGGAGAGGGGTCGGTCGCGTGCACGTGAGCGGCATGGGTTGCCAGGATGCTCGTGAACCGGCCGGTCCCGCAGCCCAGCTCGAGGGCCTGTACCCAGGGGTCGGCTTCACCTCGCAGCGACCGTAGGCGCTGGGAGACGAACACCTCCTCCGAGCCGACGTCCCACTGGTAACGCGGGCGCGTCTGCTCGTAGAGCAGGGCGTCGGCGTAAGGAGATCGATAGCGCTCCGCTGCCACCCGGCCTTCCCTCTAGTCAGCCGGGACTGTCTGGGCTGGCTCGACGACGTGCAGCCCGATCTGCACCTCCTGCCCGTCCGGCAGCTGGAATCGGTAGGAGTTCGCTACGGGCACAGCAAGCACCAGGTCGCGCGCCAGTGTCTGCTCCATGACGTAGCGCCGATAGCGTTCGACCGCCTTGGCGACGTCCCCGGGCACATCGAGGGTGAGACGGATACGGTCGTCCACCTTCAGATCAGCCTGCTTGCGAGCAGTCTGGACGACGCGCACGACGTCCCTGGCGAGGCCCTCTGCAAGCAAATCCGGTGTGACCTCGAGGTCCAGGACCACCAGCTCCTGCCCTCCTGGAAGCGCCCTGCTCGCCCGCTCGTCACGCGGCACAAACCGCAGCTCGAACTCCTCTGGCCGGAGCTCACTCCCGGCGATGGCCACGGTTCCGCCGTCCTGTAACGACCACGCTCCGCGGCGAGCTTCGGCCAGGATGTGCTGGGTCGCTTGCCCTAACCTCGGTCCCACGACGGACGGCTTGACCTGGAGCACGAACTGCCCGAACTGCTCCACGTCCGAGCTGAAACGGACGGTCTTGACGTTGAGTTCCTCGGCAATGAGCGAGGTGAACGACTCCAAGTGCCGTGTATCCGGCGAGACGACCGTCAGCGACCGCAGCGGAAGGCGCACCCGCAGGTTGTTCTGCGTCCGCACCGCGAGTGCGGCCGAGCAGACCTCGCGGACATGGTCGACGGCCGAGACCAACCCAAGGTCGTCGGGCAGCTCGTCGCTGTCAGGCCAGCCTGCCAGGTGCACGCTCCGCCCTGCGTGCAGCCCCCGGTAGATCGCCTCCGTGAGCAGCGGCAGGAGCGGCGCCGCCACTCGACAAAGGACATCCAGCACTGTGAACAGGGTGTCGTAGGCGTCGATCTTGCCCTGATCGCGATCAGTCTTCCAGAAGCGGTCGCGGCTGCGGCGGATGTACCAGTTGTTGAGGGCATCGAGAAAGCCAGGGATCGCCTCGCAGGCACGGTAGAGGTCGTAGGCGTCCATGCGCTCGGTGACCTCGGCCACCAACCGCCGTGCTTTCGCCAGGATGTAGCGGTCGAGCGGGTTCGTCGCATCCGTTCGCCACGTAGCCTCGACGCCGTCCACGTTTGCGTACAGGCTGAAGAAGTGCCACGAGTTCCAGATCGGCTTGAGGACCTGTCGAACGACGTCGTCGATCCCGTCGATGTGCACGACGAGATTCTGGCCGTGCAGGATCGGAGACGACAGCAGGAACCAGCGCATGGCGTCCGCGCCCTGGTTGGCAAACACCTGCTCCGGGTCTGGGTAGTTGCGGAGCCGCTTGGACATCTTGCGGCCGTCCTCACCGAGCGCCACTCCGTGGACGACGCAGTTCTTGAAGGGTGGCTGATCGAACAGCGCTGTCGCGAGGACGTGCAGCGTGTAGAACCACCCTCGGGTCTGCCCGATGTACTCGACGATGAAATCCGCGGGGAAGTGCTCCTCGAACCACTCCCGGCGCTCGAACGGGTAGTGCACCTGGGCGAACGGCATCGATCCCGACTCGAACCAGCAGTCGAGGACCTCCGGTACTCGCCGCATCGTTGAACGGCCGGTCGGATCGTCAGGGTTTGGTCTGGTCAGGGAGTCGATCGCGGGCCGGTGCAGATCTTCGGGGCGAATGCCGAAGTCACGCTCCAGTTCATCCAGACTTCCGTAGACGTCGATTCGGGGATAAGCAAGGTTGTCGCTCTTCCAGACGGGGATAGGTGAGCCCCAGAAGCGGCTACGGCTGATGGCCCAGTCGCGGGCGTTCTCGAGCCATTTCCCGAACGCCCCGTCACGAACATGCGACGGAATCCAGTTGATGCTCTTGTTCAACTCCAGCAGACGATCCTTGATCGCCGTGACGCGGACGAACCAGGAGCTCACGGCCCGGTAGATCAGCGGGGTGTCGGTGCGCCAGCAGTGGGGATAGCTGTGACGGTACGCCTCCTCCTTCAGGAGCAGGTCTCGATCCTTCAGCGCTCGGATGATGGGTTGGTTCGCTGCGAAGACTTGGAGACCCGCGAAGTCAGGCACGTCCGAGGTGAAGCGGCCCTGGTCATCGACCGGGCATACCACGGGGATTCCGTGGGCTTCGCACACGGTCTGGTCCTCCTCGCCAAAGCCCGGCGCGAGGTGCACCACGCCAGTGCCGTCGCCAGGATCAACGGAATCCCAGAGCAGGATGCGGAAGGCGTTCTCGGTGCCCGCGAAGAAGGGGAACAGCGGTTCGTAGGTGCGGCCAGCGAGGTCAGCTCCACGAATGGTCGAGTGCAGTGCTGGCCAGCCCAGCTCTTCCGAGAGCCGGTCGGCGCTGGCGGCAGCGACGACGTACCGACCCCTCTCCCGTTCCAGGACCGCGTAGTCCTCGTTGGGGTTGACGGCGAGCGCGAGGTTGGAGGGCAGCGTCCACGGCGTGGTCGTCCAAGCGACGATCCTGGTGTCCGGCTCCCCAGGCTCGACGTGAAGGCGGAACGACACGGTGATCGCTGGGTCCTCGCGCTCACGATACGCGTCGTCCAACCTCGTCTCGAAGTTGGACAAGGGCGTCTCACACTCCCAGCAGTAGGGCAATACCCTGAGGCCCTCGTAGATCAGTCCGCGCTCCCAGAGCGTTTTGACCGCCCAAAGCACGCTTTCCATGTAGGACTGGTCCATCGTCTTGTAGTCGTTCTCAAAATCCACCCAGCGGGCTTGACGAGTGACGTAGTCCCGCCATTCGCCGGTGTACTTCAGGACCGACGAGCGGCAGACCTCGTTGAAGCGGTCGACACCGTAGGCCATGACTTCTTTGCGGCTCGAGAGGCCGAGCTGCTTCTCGGTTTCCATCTCCGCTGGCAGGCCGTGGCAGTCCCAGCCGAAACGTCGCTCCACCCGACGACCGCGCATTGTCTTGTACCGGGGGACGGCGTCCTTGACGAATCCCGTCAGGAGATGTCCATAGTGGGGGAGGCCGTTTGCGAATGGCGGACCATCATAAAAGACGAACTCATTTGAGTCGCCCTCGCGCTGCTCGACCGAGGCACGGAATGTCCCTTCGCGCTCCCAGACCTCGAGAATCTTCCGCTCGATCTCCGGAAAGCTCGGTTGGGCATCGACGTCGGGATACGGCTGGTGCTGGCTAGTCATGACGCGCGTTCATCCGATCGTCGGCATCACTCGGTACCTCTCGAACACACAGGCTCGTAAGATAGCCCCGCCCGACCTGGGTAGCGAGCGTGACCGCCGTCCGCTCCGCTGGTGACACGACAGCCCGTGCAACGCTTCCATGGAGCCTAGCTGGTTGGCCTCTCGCGGCCGGCGATCATCGTGTGGCGACGGACTGCAGCGCGACTACCGGCTGCTCGTAGGTAGTGAGGTCCGGCGCGCCCGCCGCCTCGAACGCTCGGGCCCGGGCTCGACAGGCGCCGCAACAGCCACAGTGCAATGGCCCGGGCCGGATGCAACTCCAGGTCTTGGAGTAGTCCACACTCAACTGGGCGCCAAGCGTGAACACCTGGGTCTTGGTCATGTCCATGAAGGGAGTGGAGATCGTGATTTCGCCATGCGCAGAGCGGGCCAATGACTCGATCGAGTCGATGAACGGGCGGCGGTATTCCACGCTCTCAGCCGCATCATCCGCATGAAGGGCGATGAGGATCGAGGAAGCCCGTAGCTTGAGCGTGTAGGTCACGGCCATCGAGAGAACAATGGCATTTCCGAACGGCATGATGCTGGATTCTGAGTGGATGAGCACACGCTGCCCGCCGAGTCCAGCAACCATCTGGCTGATGTCAATGATTTCCAGGCGTGCGCCTACATTGGCGGCGACGGTATCGGCGCAGCGCATCTCCATTTCGTCGGTGGCATGGCCGCACCGGAGGTACAGGGCGTGGAGGTCGTCGTGCCCGTTCGCGCGGGCCCAATACGCGAGCGTGGCCGAGTCGGGACCACCAGACAGGAGCAGAACGGAGCGGGCCATGGATTTTTTCCCTCACGTATAAGGTAAAAGCAGAAACTCAGGGTAACGAAGTCGAACGCCTTTGACAAGACCCCTATCTCTGTGTGGGTTCCTGGTCGCGCGTCTCGTGCCCCCGCGAGGGTTGGTCGGTCTCGCGGACGCCCCTACCCCGAACTACCGCCTGTGGACCTTCGACCAAGCGCCCGCTCGGCGATCCGTGGCAGCCTGGGGGGCCGGGCCAACCGTTGGGAGTTCTCTCATGACTGAGACCGTTGCCGCCAGTGCCTTGGCGCAGACCGACCCGGAGATCGCGCACCTCATCGCCGAGGAGGAGCGCCGCCAGGCCACGAAGATCCGGCTGATCCCGTCGGAGAACTACGTGTCCTCCGCGGTGCTCGAGGCGACGGGATCGGTGCTGACGAACAAGTACTCGGAGGGGTATCCCGGCAAGCGCTACTACGAGGGCCAGCAGGTCATCGACCAGGTCGAGACGCTCGCGATCGAGCGAGCCAAGGCGCTGTTCGGCGCCGAGCACGCGAACGTCCAGCCCTACTCGGGCTCGCCGGCGAACCTCGCGGTCTACCTCGCGTTCTGCCAGCCAGGCGACACCATCATGGGCATGGCGCTGCCGATGGGCGGCCACCTGACGCACGGCGCCGCCCCCTCGATCACCGGCAAATGGCTGCGCAGCGTCCAGTACGGCGTGCTGCGGGACACGGGGCGCGTCGACCTGGACGAGGTCCGCGAGCTCGCCAAGGCCGAGCGGCCCAAGCTGATCGTCTGCGGCGGCACCGCGATCCCACGGACGATCGACTTCGCGGCCTTCGCCGAGATCGCCCGGGAGGTCGATGCCGTCCTCGTCGCCGACATCGCGCACATCGCCGGCCTGGTCGCCGGCGGGGCGCACCCGTCGCCGGTCGGGCACGCGGACGTGATCTCGACCACGACGCACAAGACGCTGCGCGGTCCGCGCGGGGCGATGCTCATGTCCACGGACCTGCATGCGCGCGCCCTCGACCGCGCGGTGTTCCCCGGCCTGCAGGGCGGCCCGCACAACCACACGACGGCGGCGATCGCCGTCGCGCTCCGCGAGGCGGCGACGGAGGACTTCCGCCGTTACGCGCACCGGATCGTGGAGAACGCGAGGGTGCTGGGCACCGGGCTCGCCGACCGCGGATTCGACCTGGTCTCGGGCGGCACGGACAACCACCTGCTGCTCGTCGACCTCACCAGCAAAGGCATCGCCGGCAAGCCCGTGGCGAAGGCGCTCGACCGCGCCGGCATCGTGCTGAACTTCAACGCCGTCCCGTTCGATTCCCGCAAACCGTTCGACCCGTCGGGGATCCGGCTTGGCACGCCGGCCGTGACGAGCCGCGGCATGGGGCCGGCTGAGATGGCGCAGATCGCCAGATGGATCGACGAGGTCGTCGAGGCCGCCAAGCGTGACGACGAGACCACGACCGCCCGCGTCGCCGGGGAGGTAGGGGAG
>JBOGEB010000135.1:0-11926 GCA_050743125.1 Egibacteraceae bacterium | reverse complement strand
CCGCCGTCGCCGGCCACCAGCCGGTCCAACTCTTCCCGCACGTCCGGACGCAGCTCCTTCGCGGTCTGCACCGCGACCTGCGCCTGCCCCAGCCCGATCGTGCCCGCGCGGACCGCCGCGGCGGTCTCCGGCAGCCCCTCCAACCCGACCGCCGTCTCCGCCTGCGCCCGCGCCTCCCCCCGCGTCAACCGCAGCCGCCGCGCCAACAGGTCCGCCGTCGACCGCGCCCCTTCGGCCCGCCACGCCTGACGGACGTCGACCGCGGCGACCCGCCGCAGCTTCTCTCCCGCCACGACCGTCTCCAGCCGGTGCAGCCGCTCCACCGACTCGGCCAGCTCAGCGTCCTCCACCGCGCCGCTCAACGGCTGGGCGCCCAGCGCGGCGAGCGCGCGCTCGGCCAGGTCGAGCAGCGCGCTGCCGTCGAGCTGCTCGACCGCCGCACCCTCCACCTGGTTCGTACTCATGTTTGTATTGTGTCATGTGGAGGTGTGGTTGGCAAGGGTTTGCGGGAACTTTATGCGGGTGGGCGGTGAGCCGAGGTGGCTGCCCGGGTAGCGCCTGGCGTCCGGAGTGCGCTGGTAGGCGTGCATGACCACATCCACCTCGGGGTCGAGAGCGTCGAGCTGGGCGAGCCCGTCCTGGGTGGCCCGGTCAACGGGCCAGGAGAAGGCGTCAGGAGCAGGTTGGCGATCTGGCCGGCACCGGACCTTCCCGCACTCGGGCGCCGCACGATCACGACCACCTGTACCGGTGGTGAATGCAGCTCTTGGTGCTCGGCGGTGACGGTTACCTCGGCTGGCCGCAGGAGCTGCACTTGTCCTCGCAGGGTCATGACGTGCACATCGTGGACCACCCGCTGGATGGAGCTGACCGGGGTCACAAGATCGCGTTCGGCGCCGTCGACCTTTTTCGACCGAAATGGTTGCGGGCCGGCCACCTTGCCAGCTACCATGTGGAACATATGTTCGATCTATGGGCAGGTCACAGCAGACCCGCTCGACGCGTTGGCGTCGGCCTGCGACGCGCCGGCCGCCCGGGACCTGGACACGTTGGACGAGGCCCGGCTGCGCGCCGACGTGCAGGCGTCGACCCGCATCGTGGCGCGGGTGGCCGCCGAGCGGCTGCGGACCGCGGGGCGGCTGTCCGGCGGGCAGGCCGCGCGCCAGGCCAGGCCGGCCACGTCGCTGGCCGACCCCGGGCTGCAGGCCACGGCGGCGGCGTTGGCGGCAGGGCGGATCAGCCCCGGCCAGGCCGACGCGCTCGCGCAGGCCGCGCGCACCCATCCGCAGCTAGTCGCCCGCAGCGCAGGACGAACTCGTCACCCAGGCGGCCCAGACGGACGACCGGGCGTTCCGTGAGGCGCTGGCCGACCGGCGTCACGCCGCCGACCCTGGCCCGAAGGAGGAGCGGGCGTGCCGCCAACACGCCGCCCGCAGGGTCCCCCTGTCCCCGCTGCCCGACGGCATGGGACGGGCCCGATGGCCAGGATGTGGTCGTAGCGGTCGGCGAGGTCGAGGATGACCTCAGCCGCAGCCTTGCACAGCGCCCGCCAAGTATCCACCGACCAGAACGCCTTCGAGGTGTCATAACACAAAGAATGCACGGCTCCACCGCGTTGGCCGGCGACACGTTCGGCTTCGGCCAGGTCGGCGGGGTTGTAGGCCCAGGTGGCGGGCGACGGCTGGGGGCACGCCAGGTGCAGGTCGAACGGGCCGGTCTCGGCGGTCAGCTCGGGCCAGCGGCGGTCGGCGACCGACAGCAGCGTCTTGGTCTGGCGGCCGATCCCGTTGGTGCAGTTGGCCACCCCGTTGAACGTGCAGTACAGGAGCGCCCGCCGGGGCGATGCCCACGTCGCCGTCATGGATCAACCTGCGAGGAAGAGGTCTTCGGGGTTGGGCTGCCACACCTTGCTCTTGCGCCCGTTAGGGGCGCGATCAGCGGTGGCGAGGGCATCGACAATTCGCTCGTAGGCGAACTCGGCCGCGGGCCGACCGGGGCAGAGCACGGCGTAGTTGTCGGTGACCCGTACGACGTTCAAGTGGCCGAGCTGGGCGTCGACTGATGCGAGCCGCAGGTTGGTCAGCAGCGGCGTCAGCCCGCTGCCTGGAGCAAGAGGGGACGGCAGGCCCGTCAGCGCCTGCCGGACGATCCGGAGGAGCCCTCCGTCGTGCGCCCAGCGGGCCACCCAGCCGACGACGTCGCCAATCTCGCCTCCAGAGGTGGCGGCTGCCACGTCCACGTCGGCGACCCAGAGCCGCTCGTTGTCCCAGTAGCGCAGGGCATAGACGATGGCGTCCAGGCGCGTACGCCGGGGACGCCACCCGAACATCCACTCCGGGTAGGCGTAGGCCTCGAGAATCGGCTCCAGGCAGTTGCGTATCGCGCGGTGGACGATGCGGTCCTCGACGGTGGGGATGGCGGCGGTGAGTTCCTTGCCGTCGCTGGGCCAGGTGAGGACGCGGACGGGGCCGGGCCGCCAGGTGCCGTCGCGCAACCGGCGCGCGAGCGCGGCGAGCCGGCCGTCCAGTCCGTCACGGTAGTCGCGCCAGGTCACGCCGTCCGCGCCGGGACTGGAGGCGGTGCGCATGCAGGCGCGGGCTGCGCGTTTCAGCCGGCCCGGGTCGGTGAGCAGCGGCATGAGCGTGTGCGTCTGTGGTTTCGTCCCCGGAGTTGGTTGCTGCCCGGCGGTTGGTGCGGGGTGGTGGCTCATCGTTGCGGGAGGAGATCTGGGGTGTGGCGTTCGATGCGGACGCTGTCGGCGATTACGCGTCGGGCGGCCTGCGGGCCGAGGTGGGCGAGGAGATCGAGCGCGGACAGCCCGGACACGAACTCCCGCTGGCGGCGGCCTTGCTGGTAAGGAAGATAGGTGAAGCGGACGACCTCGATGTCGATCCCCGCCTGGGCGAGCCCGTCGCGGTCGAGGTAGCGCAGCGAGCCGCCCGCGCCGACTCGGAGCACTCGCGCGCCGAATGCTTGGCACAGGTCGATGAGCATGCCGGTCTTGCGACCGGTGACGCCGAGGCTGCTGGAGCAGACGAGCCGGACCAGCAGATCGAGGCGGTTCAGCATGAGCCGCGTGACCGCAAGATCCAGGTCGACCAGGCATTTCCCATGTCCGGGCGTAGATCGCTGCCAGTTCTTCGGCCAGGAATCGCCAACCGTGCGCGTGCCCGTACACCTGGGTCAGGGTGCGCCAGTGGCGGTGCGCCCATGGCTGGGCCGGGTCGATGTGCACCTCGCTGATCGGCTGCCCGAAGCGTCGTTGGACGGGGACGGTGAGGAGCTGGTGGCCGCCGGCATGGCCGAGGACGCGGTTGCGGTGCTGCCATCCGCGTTCGGAGAACTGCACATGATCGAGCACGACGAGCCGGTCGACGCCGAGCAGCTTCGCGAAGTAGCCCGGCCAGGGCAGGTAGGCCGGCTGGTGCGCCACCAGGATCACGGCCTGTTCGGGTTTGGTCCGGGTGCTCATCCGTACGTGATCCGGTAGGGCACGAAGCGCTCGGCGTAGTCCCAGCCGAGGGCGGCACCGGCGCCGGCGTCTCCGATACCCGTACCGCCCATAGGCGTTCGACCACGCGCGGCGGCAGGTGCTCCCGACACCAGTCGTGCAGATAGTGGGCCAACAGCTCTGAGGACGGCTGGCATCCCAGCACGTCGTTGAGGTCGCGGTGGTCCAGCTCGGCATCGACGAAGCGCTTGACCGGGTCCAGCTCTCCGAAGTCGACCACGAAGCCCGCACGGTCGAGCGTCTCGGCGGCCAGCTGCACTTCCACGGTGTAGTTGTGGCCGTGCCGCCGGGCGCATTTGTGTCCCTCGGGATCGGGTCGGGTGGGGCACGCGGGCCAGAGCGAACGTCTCGCGGCGCTCTACGCAGGTGCCGCAGGTCCCGCAGTGCACGGCTTCGCCGCGGTAGCACGGCCAGGTGTCGGCGAACGGCACCCCGAGATCGGCGCCCAGCCGCACGATCTCGGCTTTCGCGCAGGTCAGGAACGGGGCGAGCACCTGGAAGTCCGCGGGCAGGAAGCCCTCGTTGGCGACCGCCGCCGTAGCGGCGTAGGCCTGGACGAACTCCGGGCGGCAGTCGGGATAGATGGGGTGGTCCCCCGCGTGCGCGCCGAACGCCACCGCGTCCGCCCTCTGGGCGACGGCGCAGCCGACCGCGACGTCCAGGAGAAGCGCGTTGCGGTTGGGCACCACGGTCGCGCGCATGGACGGGTCCGTGTAGCGGCCGTCAGGAACCGCGAGGCCCTCGTCGGTCAGCGCCGAGCCTGACAGCAGCCGGCCCAACGTCTGCATCTCGACCAGCCGCCACGGGACGTCGAGACGTCGGGCGATCGTGGCCGCTGACTCCAGCTCCCGTCGGTGGCGCTGACCGTAGTTGAAGCTGAGCAACGACAGCCGTGCTCCCCGGAAGGCGAGCAGATAGACGAGCGTGGCCGAGTCCAAGCCGCCGGAGACCAGCACGACGGTGTGCCGGGGAACCCGCTCCAGGAGGATCGGTGTCTGGCCGCGGTCATTCATGCGTATGAGTATTCGAGCGTCCGGTCGACGCTGAAATTCCCTGAGTTCTCACCCCAGGAGAACGGACGGCGGGAACCTCGGTACGGCGGAGTTGTCGCGTGGCGATACCCCGGGTACCGCATTTCGATAACAGGCAGGTCAGACGCCTGATTGGTCACGGGATCGGCGTATGGTGCCCGAGACGTTTGGGAGCAATGCGCCGCTCGCCCCTTGGGGCAGCAGCCTTGACCTGCGAGGAGGGAACCGGGATGGTTTCGAAACAGGATCTTGCGCGGATCGCCGAGCTGCGGGCTGACGGGTTGGCGCAGGGCTGGCCGATACTCCAGATCGTCGAGGCGCTCGTCGACCGGTTCGGCGTGTCGCGGTTGGAGGCGCACCGGCTGGCGCGCGGTTGGACGCGCGCGAGGGCGGTCGAGGTGATCTTGGCGACCTACGACGCCGACGGATGGCCGCGTGCGAGGCTGACCCCGCAGCGGCTGTGCGCGTGGGAGCGCGACCCGAGGGTGCGTCCGGGCGAGGACTATTTGGATCGCCTGTGCCGGGTGTACGAGACCCGCCCGGACCAGCTGGGCTACGGCCGCGATTACACCCCGGCCGGCGGCGAGGCGGGCGCCGAGCCGCCTACCGCATACGCTGGCATCGAGGCGCAGGCGGACGGCGAGGAGACGGCCACGGACCGCAAACAGCTCTTGGGAGCGCTGGGCGCGACCGGTCTGGCGGCGCTGCTGGACCGTGCGAGCAAGGGGTCGATGCGGCTGGGCGGCAAGCTGGGGTCGTCCAACCTCGGCCCGGCGACGCTGGAGCAGTTGGAGCTGCGGGTAGCCAGCTTCTTTCAGGATCGCGAGCACACGCCGAGCGGCGAGCTCTTTCCTGCGGTCCTGGCTCAGATGGAGGAGGTCGAGGCGCTCCTGGACGGCCGGCAACCGCTGAAACAGCGACGGGAGCTGCATCGCATCGTCGGGCAGCTGTCGATGTTGCTCGGAGGCCTGTCCCACGACCTGGGCGACTACCCGGGCGCCCGCGCGCACTTGCTGACCGCCCTGCAGTTGGCTCGGGAGGTCGGCGATCACTCGCTGCTCGCCTGGGTGCGGGTACAGCAAAGCACCGTGGCGCTGTGGGCCGGAGATTTCCGCGCTGCATTGGACTATGCGCAGAACGGGCAGCGGTACGCGACAGGAGCGATGCGTGCCCGGCTGGCGGCCCGGTGCGAGGCGCGGGCCTTCGCGCGGATGCGGGACCTGGGTCACGTGTTCGAGGCGTTGCGGCGGGGTCTACGGGCGATGCCGAGCCAACCGGGTATCGGGGAGCCTGACGGCTGGTGGGTGTTCATGCCGGCGGATCTGGAGCTGTACGCGGGGATCTCGCTGTTGTGGCTGGGACAGCCCGAGGATGCCGAGCCGCACGCGCGGCAGGCGATCGCCTCCTATCAGGCGGCGCCGTTGGCGTTGCAGTCGCCTCCGGATCAGGCGCAGGCGCAGATCAACCTGGCGATCTGCCTGGCCCGCCAGGATCAGCCCGACGAGGGCATCCGGCTGGTGACCGACGCCCTCGGAGTCGACCGAGAGCGTGAGGCGAACCTTCAGCAGGCGGGCGAGTTCCTTACGGCGCTGGGGCCCGGGCACCGCGACCTGCCGGCCGCCCGTGATCTCGCCGAGCAGCTCCGGTCCATCCGCGCCTCCCGCCCCGGACCCAGCCGCGGCTAGGCACGCTCAGCGCTTGAAGGGTTTGGCGAACCAGGCGGCGATTTCGATCGCGGTGGCGTCGAGCAGGCCCAGGACGTCGGCGCGCAGGCTGGTGGGGATGGGCAGCGGAGCGCCGGTCAAGCGGTGGCCGCGGCCGTCGGGCACGACCCGGGCGTAGAGCAGCGTGCCGGGGTCCAGCGCGTGGACGGCGGTGTCGTCGGTGACGTCGACCGGTTGGCCGCTCACCAGGTCGGCCAGCGTGATCCGGCGCTCGTCGGGTGCGACGGCGGTGATCTGGTAGAGACGCCGGCGGATCCCGGCCCAGCCCCGGCCCAGCTCCAGCTCGTCGGCGGGCAGCAGGACGCCGCGGACGTCGAGGAAGTCGGTGAGCACGCCGCCTTCGAACAGGCCGAGGTCTTGGGTGAGCGGGTCGCCGAGCGCGGCGCGTTGCCAGGCCAGCGGCCGGGCGTCGTGTCGGGCGCGCGCCTCGGCGATCGCGCGGATCGCCATCAGGCTGGGTGGTCGCAGGAGGTAGCGCAGGGCTTTGGCGAGCAGCCACTCGGCGCGGGTGTGGCAGGGGTGGCCGTTGCGGTGGGCGCAGCACACGCCGTGCGTGCGGCCGGACCCGCACGGGCAGGGCGCGCCGCGCGCGGCGACGGCTGGTCCTGGAGCGGCGAAGCGCTCCAGGCGCCGCAGCCGCAGCCGGTCGCCGGCGCCGGCGTTGCGCAGGTGGGCGAGCGCGCCGACGGCGTCGCTGCGGTCTTCGGCGTAGTCGGCGGCCAGCGACAGCGTCTCTGCCTGGTCGGGCTGCAGGCGCAGCGCCTCGGCGAGGTGCTCCTCGGCGGAGATGGGGTCTCCGCGTGCGTCCGCGCACAGCGCGAGCAGCAGGTGCGGTCCGGCGTTGAACGAGTGGTCGCCCAGCAGCGTCTCGGCGAACGCCGCGACAGGGCGTGTGTCGAAGCGTGGGCCAGGGTGGCGCTTTGGGCGGGTTCCGCTGGTCGTCTTTGGGTTTGGGGCGGCCAGCCGCTCTGGTGGGCCTTCGTCGGCGACTTTGCTGCACCGCCCTGGGGAGTCTCGACGCATGTTCGAAGGCTCGTCTTGGATGCGCAGCAGCGCTGTGTGCGCGCTGAACGCGGTGGCGACCATGGGGCCCATGAGCATCCGGGCGAGGATGATCGGCGCGAGCTGCAACGTCTCCATGACATAGGCGCGGTCGGTGATGAACAGCTCGTAGGCGTGGAGCAGGATCCGCAGTCCCGCCGCGCCCACCTCGTCGAGCCCGTCCAGGTCGGTCAAGGTCAGCTCGGGCGGCAGCAGCAGCAGCCTGCCCTCGGCCCGCAGGCCACCGGCGTCGAACAGCACGCCCAGCGGGGGCATGGGCTGGCGGAACAGGCTGGGCTGGCCGGCCAGCGCCACGGTGAACACGTCGAGGATCTGGACCTGCGGCTCGGGCCAAAGGTAGTCGGGGTCGGCCGCATGCGTCCCGTAGACGGTCCGGTAGGCGGCCAGGAGCTGATGGACGGCGTCTTGGGGCAACGGCGGCTCCTCGTCGACCTTGCGGGCCGAGACCTGCCCGTCGGTGACCCTGAACGCGATCAGGTCGCCGTCGGTCGCTTGCCCCAGCCATTCTGGGGGGACCTTCAGGCCGAACTGGTCACGGCTGCGGTCCTGGCTGGTCAGGAAGAAGCGCCCGACGGTCCCGCGGCCGCCGCCGGCCAAGAGCACGTAGGCGTCGTCGCTCTCGGGGTCGACCCGGTCGACGAGGAACAGCGGGATCAGGTCGGGCTCCATCGTGATGATGCCGGTGGCGATCTCGGTGATCGTCAGCTCGTGGGTCAAGGTCAGCCCCTCGAACAGGGTCTGGGTGTCGATCATCCGCCGATCCGGCAGGTCCCACGTGCCCGGCAACACGTTGAGGTGCCGGCCGACCCAGCGCAGCGGATCCTCGTCCTTCGGCGCGACCACACCTTCTTGGGCGAGCAGCTCGACGAGATCGGCGACGGCGATCGGCTGGTGCGCCGCCAGCAGCCGCCGCGCCGCCGCGACCACGCCTTGATCGATCTGGGTGCCGTCCGTCATCCCGGTAGTCAACCACGCGAGCGGGGCACGCCGCCTCCAACCGACTGGGATGGGTCAGCGAGGAGGCCAAGCCCACAAGGCGGGGTGGTGCCAGTACGGCCGACGGGTTCTTGCCCCGAGCTTTCGGCAAATCCGGTATGTTGAAAATCCCTTTCATGCGTAACCCCTCCACCCGGCTCACGGCGGCCCTCGCGTTGGCCGCCCTGCTTTCGTGCTCGGGGGAGTCCGTCCAGGCGCGTCCAGCTGGGGGTGTCCATGGGCTGACAGCGCCGTTCGTCGACGAGTCGAAGCTTCCGTTTGCCCCCCTCCCGGGAACCGCGGCGAAGCAGCACTGGGGCGTGCAGCGAGGTATCGGGGGCGTCCCTCCGGATCCCCGCACGGTCGCGGGCTACCGAATCGAGATCCCCGACGACTGGAACGGGCAGCTGCTCATGTTCGCCCACGGCTTCCACGGGGACGGCCCCGAGCTGACCGTTGAGGACCCGCCGATCCGCGAGTACCTCGTGCGCAACGGGTTCGCCTGGGCGGCGTCGAGCTACCGGCGCAACGGCTACGCCGTCGAGGAGGGCGTCGAGGACACCCAGGCGCTCCGCGATCTGTTCGTCGAGCGCTTCGGCGAGCCGGGCCGCACCTACCTCATGGGCGTCTCAATGGGTGGCCACGTCACCGCCGCCGGGATCGAGCGCCGCCCCAAGGTGTACGACGGTGCTCTGCCGGTGTGCGGGGTGCTCGGCGACGTCGGGCTGTTCGACTACTTCCTCGACCACGCGCTCGTCGCCGCAGCCCTCGCCGGCGTCAAGACGACCCAGCCGCCGCCTCCGGACTACCTGTCCGTGACCGCGCCGGCGATCCAGGCCGCGCTCGGCTACGGGCCGGGCCGGACGCTGAGCGACCGCGGCCGTCAGCTCGCCGCGGCGACCGAGCTCCTGACCGGCGGCGAGCGGCCGCTGTTCGACGAGGCGTTCGCGTTCTGGAGCGGGCCGGACACCGCCGCCGACGATGTCCCGTTCCTGCTCGACCGCTACGGCGGCCCGCAGGATCCGGCGATCAACGCGGTCGTCGGCAACGCCGACCGCCGCTACCAGCTCGACGCCGACCCCGCCCAGTCCAAGGCTGAGGCCGAGCTGAACGCCGCGGTCCTGCGCGTCAGGCCGCGGCGCGGCGCCAAGCCGCCGTTCCCGGTCGTCACCGGCGACCTGCCGGTCAACGTCTTGAGCATGCACACGATCGGGGACCTGTTCGTCCCGTTCTCGATGGAGCAGGTCTACGCGCGTCGGGCGGTCGCGCACGGCGTGGCCGGCCGGCTCGTGACCAGGGCGATCCGCAGCGTGGCGCACTGCGAGTTCGCGCCTGCAGAGCTCGAGGCCGGCTTTGCCGACCTCGTCGCGTGGGTGCGCGGCGGCCCGCGCCCCGCTGGTGACGACGTGCTCGACCTCGGCGGGGTCGCGGACCGCCGGTTCGGCTGCCGGTTCACGCTCGTTGACCGACCCGGCCTGCCACCGTGTGCGCCACAATGACGATGACGTGTGTGAGCGGGCTGCTCGCCCTCGCCGACGGCAGCGAGGGCTACCCTGGCCATCCGGGAGCGAGGAGGACGGATGCGGAGCCGCCGATGCCTGGTCTGGGACGCCCCGAACATCGACATGGCGATCGCGTCGATCGTGGGGGCGCGGCCCACGCCGGCCGAGCGCCCGGACTTCCTTGCGCTGGCGCGCTGGTTCGTGGCCGGCGGAGAGGGAATGGCGAACGAGGCCACGGTCTTCGTCAACGTCCCCGAATACCACGCCGACCGGCTCCAGCAGTGGGTCGTCTGGCTGCTGTCCGTCGGCTACCGCGTGTTCGCGAAGCCCCGGACCCCGGGCTCCGACGTCGATGCGGACATGATCCGCTACCTCACGGAGCGGGGGGGCGACCAGGGCCTCGCCGAGGTCGTCGTCGCGTCGCACGACGCGAACAACTTCTTGGAGCCGCTCGAGGAGTTCGCGGCCGGCGGCGTCGCGGTCACCGTGATCGGGTTCACCGAGCACGCGGGCAGGCTCAGCCACGCCGAGTCCATCCGCTTCATCGACTTCGCCGACATCCCTCACCTGTTCAGCGTCCCACTGCCGCGCGTCGACCTCACCCGTCTGCCCGCGCAAGGGCGCTGGTTCGAGCCCCGCGTCCCCCTCGGGGCGATGGAGGGGGAGCCCATCCCCTACGAGGGGGAGTAGTGCCGCTGCCCGGCTCGTCCGGGTACGGGTGGTGTTAGGCTCGGCCGATGAAGGCCATCAGGACACTCAAGGGGCTCGTGCTCCTCGTGCTGGCGGTGCCCGTGCTGGCGATCATCGTCGACACGGTGTTCCAGTGCTTCGGCGCGCTGCCCACCAACCGGGTGGTCAGCGCCGTCCGCGCTGCGCAGACGGCGGTGACTCCCCAAGTCGTGCTCGAGATGTTCCCTGGCCAGCAGTACTACCAGACGGCGGCGCTCGCGCTGGCGTTCTACGGGATCGTAGTGCTCGTCGTCGTGGTGGTCTTCCGCCTGATCGCCGCCGTCGCCGCCCGTGTGGCCAGGCTGAGGAACGGCAAGCATGGGAAGGCCAAGCTCGAGAAAGAAGGACGCTGATGTCGCCGGTCCGTCTGCTCCCGTGGGTCGCGCACGAGGCGGTTGAGTACGTCGCCGGGGTCTTCTTCGTGGTCGCGCCGTTCATCTTCGGCTTCCAGGCGGATCCGGCGTCCTCGGTCTTCGTCGGGGTCGGCGTGGTGATCCTCGCCGTGGCGATTCTCAGCAAGGGCCCGGCCGGGGTGCTGGGCGTCATCCCGCCCACGGTGCACGCCACGCTCGACTACGTGCTGGGGTTCTTCCTCTTGCTGGCGCCGTCGGTCTTCCGCTTCAGCGCGGCCACTCCCGCGCGGACCATCTCGATCCTGCTCGGGGTCGCGCACCTGGTCGTCACGCTCGTCACCCGCTTCCCCAAGCCGGACGCCGAGGCCGCCTGAGCCACCACTCGCGCGGCGCCGTCTCGCGCTGGACGGCGACGGGCGCATACGCGGATTCGTCGAACTTTTTCCTTGCGTTCCGCAT
Source organism: Egibacteraceae bacterium (assembly GCA_050743125.1). Lineage (GTDB taxonomy): Bacteria > Actinomycetota > Nitriliruptoria > Euzebyales > Egibacteraceae > JBOGEB01. The sequence continues at coordinate 580 of JBOGEB010000135.1, read as the reverse complement.
AGGTCGCACGTTACCTTTTTAGTGTGTAATCGCCAGGTAGCGGAACCCGATGATTACGCCGGAAGGGTTCGCCAGTCCGGGGGGACGCCACATGTTCCCTAACCCTATTGGGTGTCGGACTGACGTCGCTTTCGAGTGTGGTGGCCGAACCGAGCAGTCCAACGGCAAGGGGGCCCGTTATGCGTACTGCGAACCGCCAGGGGAAGCCGCCGCGCATCATGCTCGTGACCGCCGTCGCTCCGAGCATGATGATGACCAGTCCGCCTGACGGCTTCGGCGTCGGCGGTGTCGGCGGGAAGGCAGCCTTGACTCGGCGTCGGCGGTAACGCCGGCTGGGGCCGCTTTCCTCTGACGACCTAACACGGGGGGGCTGGAAGACTACGGGGACCGGGCCGCAAGGCCGGTCCCCGTAGCTCTTTCGGGGGACCGGAGCCCGTGAGGCACTCGAAGCCGAAGGTGATACATAGAAATTATGTCGTGGGTCATGTTGCTGTTGAGTGGTATTGAGCTTGTGGCCAGGATTCGTCACGCATGCGTGACGAACCCTGGCCACAAGGACCGGCGCGCTGACCCCACAGCC
>JBOGEB010000134.1:0-11928 GCA_050743125.1 Egibacteraceae bacterium | reverse complement strand
TCGGGCCGCAGCACAGCATGGTCATGGCTTGCAGCGCGGGGACGCTGTGGAACCCGCGGGCGCGGCGGACGACGAGTTTGATCTTGGCGTTGAGCGCCTCGGCGCGGGCGTTGTTGATCCCCAGCCGTACGGCTTCGAGGATGCCGTGGCGGTGCTTTCGGATCGTGCGGCCCAAGGTGACGAACTCGGGGATGCGGCTGCGCTGGGCTCGTGACAGGAACCGGTCGGGCAGCTCGGCGGCCTCGTCGAAGGTCAGGTCGCCGGCGAAGACCGCTCGCAGCGCCTGGTTGAGCTGATAGGCGCGCCACACCCTGCCGCCGGCGCGCTCGAGCTCCCCAAGCGTGCCGGCTTGCCGTTCTGTGAGATTCTCGGGGCGTTTGCGCAGCGCCCAGCGGGCGCCTTTGAGCTTGCGGGCAGCGTCGTTGCCCCCGTGGGCGCGCAGGTGGTTCCAGTGCGCTCGGCGCGCCTCGTCCAGCGCTTTGTTCGCCAACGCCACTACGTGACATGGGTCCAGGCAGATCGTCGCCTCGGGCGCGTGCTCAGCGACGGGGTTGGCGTAGGCGGGGCTCATGTCCATACTCACCGCCGCCAGCTTGCGCGTCCGCTGCGGTCCGAGCTCGTCGAAGAGCTTCCCGGGGCGTGTCGGCGTCGCGGCCCTCGCCGGTCCAGATCACCTTGCCTTTGGCGTGGCCGGTGACGACCTTGAGGTAGCGGCGGCCTTTGCGGTGAGCGATCTCGTCGATGCCGATGTCATACAGCCCGTTCAGCCGGTTGGGGTCCAGCCGCTCGTCCACCACCCGAGCCACGATCGCGCCGACCGTACGCCAGCTCACGCGACACAGCCTGGTCAGGCGAGGTCTTGTCCATCTTCGAGCCAGCCACGCGACGAGGTCCGCGAAGTCGGCGGCGAACCGCGGCCCGGCCCGGGCGAACGGCGCGCCCTCGACCACCACCCCGTGCTCAGGGCAGCACAGCCGCCGCAGTCTCGCCCTCACCGCGACCTCCCACGCGCCCAGGTCCAACGCCCGCCACGTCGAATCCACCCCCCGGGTGTCATACCGCTTCCACGTGCTCGCCTCGCAGTGCGGACAGACCAGCTTGAACCGGCGCAGCCTGACCGTGACCACGATGCGGTCTGACTCGAAGGCGACCGCGCTGACCCACACCCCGACCAGCGCCAACATCTTGTTGAATGCAGCAGTGACGCGCACGGCGACCTGACCCTTCGGATCGATGGTTTGGACGCCGCAGATCCTTGGCCTGCGCCGTGCGCGTCCCCTCAATCCCTTCTTGGCCGCCTGGCCACCCGCTGACCAGCACCTACCCGCTCCCAGCGCCTCCCGGCGACCCACAACTCCTACAGAAGCGCCCACTTTCAAGGTGAGTCCTCCTTTTGGGGTCCGGTGCTGTTCACAAACCGGATTATCCCAGGTCAGGAGGACTTTCCTGCCTATTTCACCCGTTCACAAACCAACCCGCGCGAAACATCGAGGCTAATGGTGGCCTCGACCCCTGATCTTGGGGAAGATCCCTTGCCATCGCGGTCACATGGCTTGGTATAATAGAATTGCGGGATAAGGCCCACAGCCTCACTAATGTTCGTCGGGTAAGCGGGTAAAGGAGGGGGTCGTGCGGGAGCAGAACGATGGGCGCCGTGCGACGTTGATAGCCTGGAGCGCTGCACTAGCCACCTTCGGGGCGGGCTTCGTCGTAATGGGCTTATGGTCACTTTTTCTAGATCATTCGCCCTCGCTTCCATCATTCTCAGACTATCTAAGTGGAACCCTCGGAGACGGCCTCTTCCTGCCTGTAACTGTATATGGATTGTTTCTCGCGAAGAATCGCCATCCGGTCATGCGATCACCTCATCAGCATTTATTTTTATATACTGCAGGGATTGCAGGCGCGATTGTGGGAATTCTTTCGCATGCCTCTTGGTACACCGATCCCGCACCAAAGCTAAACTGGATGCTGCCGGAGCCCCATCATTTTTCGCCAGTCGGTTGGTATCATGCTGTCTTTCTTACCATGACATCTACTGTAGTTGCAGCCACATTTTGTGGATTGCTTATCAATCTTCGCTCTGCTCTTCGCGGGGATGCGACGGCTCGTGGTGAAGCTCAAAGCTTGCTGCGATCCAACGGTGCGGCACTTCTAGTGTCGGCTGCCGGGCTTTTCGTCACGACCGTTGTTGTCGACTCTGCGCGGTCGTCTGAGGGTCTAGCTACATATGGTACTCTTGGCGCGCTTCCCGTTGCGTTAGTTTTAGTGCTCGGGCTAGTATTGCTGATGCTCGGCCGTAGCGCTCTGCTTCTCACAGGTCCCCTTGCAACCGCCATTGTGGCAGCCATCGTGCTTTGGGAATGTGCACTTGGGTCCGTCCGGGATAGTCCTGCTTTCGTTCCGTGGGTTCTCGCGGCGATAAGCGCAGGAACCGCAGTAGCTTTCCTTAAGTATCCAAGATCCACCAATCATAGCTCTGGGGCAGATGGGGAAAATCTTCTCACGTGGGCAGGGGTACGGTTTACTCTATTGCCAGCGGCAACTGTGTTGGTTGCTATAGAAACTGCGCGACTTCCCTCGATGAACTGGTGGATTATGGCATTGCTGGCTTTGATCGCAGTGCTCGACTCCATCATTATATGGAGACGGCCGGAGGCTGCTTTTACTGTGCGGGCTATTACGATCTTTCTCTTTGTGATCGTCAGCATCGCGTTGGGCACCACCCTGCACAAGTACGGTAGTCAAGTGACCGATGTGGTCGGTTTTTTAGTGCCAGGCTTTGTTGTGCTGTATCTCATGGCGGGTGTTCAGCAATTTTGGGTAGTCCTGGCTGATGCTGAGCGCAAAGAAAGGAATGAAGTCAATCGTGACAATGTGCTACGCGACATTGGCTTAACTAATAAAGTTGTTTGGACGTTATCTATCGGGCTGGCGATGGCCGTATTTCTAGCAATCATTCCACTAGCCGTGTTGGCTGTAGATAGTAAAACCATTACCCTTTCGGGACAAAACCGTATTGATTGGTCATTACCGCTAGCGGTTTTGGTGTGGGCCGCGATTGTTGTTCTCCTCACTCTCCCTGAGCAGAAGCTAATGTTCGCGCGAAGGTCTCTTCCTGAGGACATGCCAGATGAGCGCAACCCCATGAGGGTATGGAATCGTTGGACCACGGCGCTAGCGTTGGGAATTGGTGCCTTCATCACCACAGTGATGACTATTCAGGTTGGGTGGCATGGATTTATCTCAGTCATAGCGCTTAGCATTACTCTAGCAATCGGATTTGATACCGCTGTGACCACTATCATGGATAGCACATTTATGTGCATGGAAAGCCCTACTCGGCTTGACGTCGTGACTAGTTCACTAGCCGGCCTGGTTGCTGGAGGGATTATCTACTGGGCAATCCTTACTGGTGTCGGGTCAGGGGGGTTATCTCTTGGTATGGCAGTTGTCCTCTTATTGGGAGCTGTACTCGTCCGCTCTGTTGTGGTGTTCGCTGCGGCGGCTATAATATACGCAGGAAAGAGTAGCTGGTATGCAACCGATCGGGCACCAGGCTGGAATCATTTTCAGAATGAGGGCCTCCGGGCACTCATGGTTATAGCGCTCTTGTGGCTTCCGGCTTTCGTTTTTACTCACTCCAACGCAGACTATGCATTTGTAAATATGTTGAAAGCTGGTAGTGCTCCGCTGTTCCTCGCTGGAGGGTTCCTCCCATGGGCCAGCGAGCAGAACATGCGTCATTACGCTGACCAATGCAGACTGCGCTTTAATGGAAGGTTCGCGGGCCAACAGCTCACGGGCTCATGGTTTGCACAGTCTATAGAACTTGTCCGTAACATTACCACTTTAGAGTTTAATACCCCTATTCGGGACAAGCAGGCTACCTTTATACGCGCACTTGGGGCACACCTAGCATTACAAGTATTAGTCCGGCTCACTGTGGTAATCTCATCGATAGTTGGCGTGATCGCCTATGTTTTCGCGGGCCTCTTACTCAAGACTCTTCCTATAAAATCGACAACGAGGGGCTTACAATAGGCGTGTCGGTTGACCTTGTATTAAACCGGCTCTACGCCACGAATCGTGGAGTGCGGCCCCTGAGTCTCGCGGCGGCTTGATCTTGCCAGGTGACGCTGCAGTGCAGAAGGAGGCGTAGCCGGTAGTTTGTCGAAGTTTCGGAATCCGTGGCCGATGCGTTTGATCTTTTGATCAGCAGGTTGACGGTTATCTGGAGTGCGGAGGAGCAGTGAGTCGCTGACGTGGGGTTTGCGTGGGCGACATGTCGCTGACAAGGCGGTGGTGAGCTCGGCTGCAGGGGCCGATGGATCGTGTTGGGGTCGGCTGGTGATATTCGCGGTGCGTTGTTCGCCGAGCAGCGCAGCGATCCGTTTTCGGAGTTTGGCGTTCTCGTCGCGAAAGGCGCGGTTGTCGTCGAGCGCTGCAGCGAGACGCTGTTTCAGCGAGGCGTCGGTGGATCGCTCGGCGGCAGGAGGGCAGCGGCCTTCGGTGGCTGTGGTAGCGCGCAGCCGTTCAATCTCGGCGCGTAGCGCGGGGTCGCGGTAGAGCAGTGAGCGGGACACGCCGGCGGTCGCGGCCACGGATGCGAAGGTGATCGGGGCGCGGTCGCGGTCGAGCCGGCGGATGGCCGTGCGTGCCTGGACGCGGGCCTTGTGGGAGCGGTCTCGGGTGGCGGCGGCGAGCGCGGCGCGGTTGTCAGCTGGCATCCGCAGGCTCCTGGTCGATGGTTTCGAGCGCGACGATGACGCGTTCGAGGTTGTCGGCGACCTTCCGGTGGTTGTCGGCCAGGCGGGTCTTGCCGGCTTGCTCGGCCGCGACGACGAGTTCGAGGGTGTCGTCGCGTTGACGTCGGTGCAGCGGCAGGAACTGTGGGGTGGTCTGAAAGTCTGGGCAGGTCAGGCACGCGTTGGGGTGGGGGCAGTCCTGCTGGGGTGGCCGGCCGCAGTAGCCGTTGGGCAGAGACGCCGCGACACGAGCCAAGTTGTGTTTTACCCATTCGGCCTCGGCGGCGGGCGCGTCGGGGTCGAAGTCGAGCCGGGTGCCGTGGATGTCGACACGGCGACGCTGGTAGTCGTCGAAACGCTGCCCGCACGGTGCTGTCGTGGATCGTGGCGTAGCGGGCGGTCATCTGCGCATCTGGCGTGGCCGAGCAGCTTTTGGACGACGTGTTGGGCAACGCCGTCGTTGATCAGCCGCGTGCCCAGCGTGTGACGGAACTGGTGGGCGGTCACGCGCACGGGCTGGCCGGTCTCGTCGTGCAGTCCGATGGCCTCCTCCCACCGCGCCAGCCGCGAGCGGAGGGTGGCGTAAGAGAACGGCCGGAGCCCGTCGGGGTTGCAGTACGGCGAGGGAAACAGCCGCGCGGGCGGGTCGTCGGGCCACCGCAAACGCAGGCGAGCCTGCTGCGCGCGGATGGTCTCGGCGGCTCTCGCGGACAGCGGCACGAGCTGCTCGGCCTTCATCTTGTGGTTGAAGAACTTCAGGCACGGCCAGCCGACCGAGTCGTCGATGATCGGGTTGAACGGCAACGCGCAGGCGTCGCCTGAGCGCAGCCCGGTCTCGATGATGAGCATGAGCAGGTGTCGCGTGGTGTCGTCGGGCAGCCGGGCGAGGTGGGCGGGATGGTCGATCTGGGCCATGACGAACTCGGGCACGAACCGCGGCAGCGGCTGAGGCCGCCGCGGCAGCTCGTCGAGGTAGATCGCGGTTGTGGCCGGCAGACCGGACATCCAGTCGTAGCGGCGGCAGGTCTCGAGGAACCCGCGCAGGCATATCAGCAGTGTGTTGGTCGTGTGGCCGGCCATCCCTACGGCGGCGAACCACGACAGGTAGTGCTCGAACACCGCTCTGCTCAGCTGCCCCGGCGCGTGGACCTCGGGATGCTGCTGGGCGAGGAACCGCGAGAACCAGCGCACAGACCGAACGTCGATGTCGACCGACGCGAACGCCTTGCCGGTGGCCAGCCGGAACCGGGCGTAACGCTTGACCGGTTCCCGCAGCCGCTCCTGGGCGACGTTGCCGAACTGGATCTGTTGGGTGCCCTTGAGGGTACCGATCCCGAGGACCTCGGCACGCCAGGTGTCGCGTGCGAACTCGCTGTCGGCGTCGGCGCCTCCGACGAGGTCGGTCAGCTTGCGGTAGGCGTAGCGCAGCTGGCCGACGGTCCGTGACCCGCTGCCGGCCTTGCCCGTGGCGATGGCGGTCTGCGCCCAGTCGTCGACGGGCCGGTCGAGCAGCGAGCCGACCTTGGCGGTGCCGAGCAGGTTGACGAACTGACGGATCATCTCGGGGATCAGCCTCACGCTGCGGTCGTCGTGACGGCACTGGATCGAGTAGGCGATCTCGAGCCGGGGCTGCAGGCCCAGACCGCGCAGGTCGAACGCGTCGACCCGCGACGAACCCGCTCGGGGAACGATCGGTCCGGTGGTGGCGCAGAACTCGGGCATCTCGGGCCGTCCGCCCAGCCGCCACCGGTTGTAGTGCGCTCCGCACAACAGCCGCGACCAGGCCCCACGGTCACAGCCGTCGACCGAGCATCGTCCTCGTGCGAACACCGGGTCGTCAGGGTCGATGCGGATCAGCTCGCCCTGGAACTCGGCACGGACGGCCACGAGCAGCTTGGCGAGCAACGACCCGTCCCCGGGCGCGGGCAACGGGCGCACGACAGCGCTCATCGGGCCTCCGGTGCCCACACGCCCGCACGAACCACTCGGCGCGGACGTCCTCGACGCTCAAGTGCAGGTAGGTCTCGGAGGTCGTTGTCACCGAGCGGTGGGTGAGCATCCTGGAGACGATCTCGATCGGGACCCCGGCACGGATCAGCTCGGTCGCGCGGGTGTGACGCAGCAGGTGCGGCGTGAACGCGATCCCGGTCGCCGCCCGCAGCCGGGTGACGAGCTTGGCGACGCTCTGGTAGCGCAACGGGCGACCCACCGGCTCAGCCCACAGGTTGACGAACACATAACCGGAGTCCAGCTCGCCGAACTCGATGTGCATGTAGTCGCTGTACAGGCGCACCAGCGGGGTCGACACCGGCACCGTCGTCACCGTCCGGGTCTTGGCCCGCGCACCGTTGACGTTGTCCTCGCGCGGCACGATCGACACCTCGCGGCGGCGGGAGACGAAATCGGCATGACGTAACCCCAGCGCCTGCCCGACCCGCATCCCGGTCTCGGCCAGCAGCGCGAACAGGAACCGGTCCCGCAGCCGGGCGCAAGCCGACAGGATCGTGGCGACCTCGACGACGCTCAGGCTGCCCGGCAGCCGCCGCGGCGCCTTGAGCTTGACCGGCCGGTCGGGACCGGGCGCCCCGCGGTCACGTGATGCAGGAACGGTTTGTAAGACCCGCGAGGCACACACCGCCACGCCACCAGGCTCGCCGCCAGCTCCACCCCGGCCGGGCATGGAAGTCGTAAAAGGCGAACACCGCCGCCAAGTGCCGGTTGACCGTCGCCTCCGACCGGCGCGACGCGGACACGTCGAGCACAATCACGTTGTCCGCCGGCGCCCGCAGCCACCGGACGAACTCCGAGACGTCCTCGACCCCCACGGCGTCCCAGTCCCGGCTGCGCAACCCCAGCCACTCGAACCACAACGCCAGCGAGTGGGCGTAAGCCCGCACCGTGTTCGGTGACCGCTCAATCGCCGACAGATGCGCCAAGAACCGTTCCGCCGGCCCCACCGTGACGAACTCGTTGTCGAGCACGGTCCACGACTCGACACTCGTGACCGGCATCACCAGCCGCTGCACGCGCACCTGTGGCCTCCAGCTCGACCGGGCCTGCGTGATCGAGCTAAACCACTTCTACGCCTCCCGAACCGAAACGTGGGGGACGTCGGACACACGCTGCAGATAACGCGTCCTCGACAGGCTCAGGCAGCCTCGTCAGCGACGTCGAACACAGCCGATTCCAGGCTCCAGATAATCACCGCTTCGGTCGGCCCGTTGCTGGCACCGCCGGTTATATGCCAGGCCAGAATCTCGCGTTCCCAACGGCGCGCGGTGCCCGCGAAGCGGCGCAGCTCGGGGATGCAGGCAACCTCGGCCCAGGTGTAGAGCAGCTTGAGCACGTCATGGGCGGCATCGACGTTCGGGGCGCGGTACAGGTCGCGGGCGATCTTTTTGAGCTGCCAGGCGGCGAGCACCTCGCCGTCGGGATCGCCCTCGGCCAGCGCATGACGCAGACGCTGCCAGCCGCGGGCGTCGAGGTGCTCCAGCCCATCAGCAGCAGCTTGCGGACGCGGTACAGCGGGTCGCCCTTGCGGCCGCGATGCCCCCCGGGCGTGGTGTTGCGCGATGTCGCGGTGATGCTGGGCGACGGCTGCGCGGCGCAGGCCCGCAACTAAGGGCTTGGAGCTAAATAATGTTGAGAAACAGGTTGGGCCTCTACGCTGCGCTGTGTGGCCGTGGACGAGCAGATGCTGGCGCGCAAGCTCACCGCGTTGTGGCCGGGCCGCATTTGGACGAGCGGCAGCGACGGCTGTGGCTGGGCGTGGAGGCACGCGAGATCGGCCACGGCGGCATCTCGGCGGTGGCGCGTGCGGCGGGGGTGTCCTGGCCGACGGTGAGCAAGGCGGTCAAAGAGCTCGACCTGCCGAGCGAGTCGGTGTCGGCGGTAGGACGGGCCCGCCGCCCGGGCGGGGGACGCAAGCCGCTCACGCAGCGGGATCCGGGGCTGCTCGCCGCGCTGGAGGCGCTGATCGACCCTGACACGCGCGGTGATCCCTGCTCGCCGTTGCGGTGGACGTGCAAGTCCACCCGCCAGCTAGCCGACGCACTCACCAGAGCAGGCCATCCGGTCAGCCACTCCACCGTAGGGGACCTGCTGCGCGGAATGGGATGCAGCCTGCAGGCCAACGCCAAGACCCGCGAGGGCAGCGGGCACCCCGACCGCGACGAACAGCTCCGCTGCCTGTCCGACCAAGCAGCCGCCTTCTTGGACGCCGGCCAGCCGGTGATCTCGGTCGACGCCAAGAAAAAAAGCTGTCGGGGACTACAAGAACAACGGACGGGAATGGCAGCCCGAAGGCGAGCCGGTCGAGGTCAACACCCACGACTTCCCCGGCGAGGCGGGCAAGGCGATCCCCTACGGGATCTACGACGTCGCCGCGAACACCGACTGGGTCGCCGTCGGCCGCGACCACGACACCGCCGCGTTCGCTGTCGCCACGCTGCGCCGCTGGTGGGAGCGCGTCGGCAAGACCGCCTATCCGGACGCGAGGCGGCTGCTGGTCTGCGCCGACGGCGGCGGGTCCAACAGCTGGCGCTCCCGGGGGTGGAAGGCCGAGCTCGCCGACTTCGGCCGCGACGCTGGCCTGGAGATCACCTGCTGCCACCTGCCGCCGGGCACCTCGAAGTGGAACAGAATCGAGCACCGCCTGTTCTGTCACATCTCGATGAGCTGGCGGGGACGGCCGCTGGAAAGCCACGAGGTCGTCGTCGAGACGATCGCCGCGACGACTGCCCGTACCGGGCTGAGGGTTCACGCCGAACTGGACGAGGGCGTCTACCCCACCGGCGTCAAGGCCAGCGACGCGCAGATGGCCGCGCCTCCGCTCGTCAAGCACGCCTTCCACGGCGAGTGGAACTACACGCTGTGCCCCCAACCCAACCCCTAAATCACAACGTTGTTATGCTCCAAGCCCTAATGGCGCATACGCGGGAAAGTTGGCCCTGAACCGCCCGGGGCGCACGGGGTGCTCGGGTGCCTGGAGCACCGTGGAACTCGTGCCTGCATTGCGCTCCTGCATCACCACCCATGGCCGCAACGCGGCCGGCGCACGCGCGCTGTGGCGGGCGACCGGCATGACCGAGGACGACTTCGGCAAGCCGATCGCCGCGATCGCGAACTCCTACACGCAGTTCGTGCCCGGCCACGTGCACCTCAAAGACGTCGGTGACCTGATCGCCGACGGGGTGCGCGCGACCGGCGGGGTGCCCCGCGAGTTCCACACGATCGCGGTCGACGACGGCATCGCGATGGGCCACGGCGGGATGCTTTACTCCCTGCCCAGCCGCGAGCTGATCGCGGACACGGTCGAGTACATGGTGAATGCACACGCTGCGGACGCGCTGGTCTGCATCTCCAACTGCGACAAGATCACCCCTGGGATGCTGAACGCCGCGCTGCGACTCAATATCCCAACCGTGTTCGTCTCCGGCGGGCCGATGAAGGCCGGCAAGGCCGTCGTGGTGGACGGCGTCGCGCAGACGCCCACCGATCTGATCACCGCGATCTCCGCGTCGGCCAACCGGTCGATCGACGAGGACGGCCTGACGGCGGTGGAACGCTCGGCCTGCCCGACCTGCGGCTCGTGCTCTGGCATGTTCACCGCGAACTCGATGAACTGTCTCACGGAGGCGCTCGGTCTCGCGTTGCCCGGTAACGGCTCCACGCTGGCGACGCATGCCAGCCGCCGCCAGCTATTCGTGCGGGCCGGGCGCACCGTGGTCGAGCTGGCGGATCGCTGGTACCGCCGGGACGACCCGTCCGCGCTGCCCCGTTCGATCGCCACCCGGGCTGCCTTCGAGAACGCGATGGCCCTCGACGTTGCCATGGGCGGGTCCACCAACACTCAAACGTGAATGGGCTGTGCTGCATATCCTGGCGGTCGCGCGCGAGGGCGAGACCGCGTTCTTCTGACCGACATCGACGCGATCAGCCGGCGCGTGCCCTGCCTGGCGAAGGTGAGCCCCAACTCCGACTACCACGATGGAGGACGTGCATAGGGCCGGCGGCATCCCGGCGATCCTGGGCGAGCTGGACCGAGCCGGGCTGCTGCGCTGCGAGGTGCACGCCGTGCACAGCCCGTCGCTGACGGACTGGCTGGGCGCATGGGACATCCTTGGTGCGGCACCGTCGGCAGCGGCCATGCAGCTGTTCTGTGCGGCTCCGGGCGGGGTCCGCACCACCGAGCCGTTCTCGACCGAGAACCAGTGGGCGAGCCTGGACACTGACGCCGAGCACGGCTGCATCCGGGACGTGGCGCATGCCTACACCGCCCTGGGTGGGCTCGCGGTGCTGCACAGCAACCTCGCCGAGGACGGCGCGGTGATCAAGACCGCCGGCATCGACGAGGAGCTGTGGGCTTCCAGGGCCCCGCCCGAGTGACGGAGAGCCAGGAGGAGGCCGTCTCGGTGATCCTCGGCAAGCAGGTGCGGCCTGGCGAGGTGCTCGTGGTGCGCGCTACGAGGGACCGGCCGGCGGGCCCGGCATGCAGGAGATGCTGCACCCCAGCGCGTTCCTCAAGGGCGCCGGGCTCGGGCGGGTGTGCGCGCTGGTCACCGACGGCCGCTTCTCTGGCGGCTCGTCCGGGATCTCGGTCGGCCACGTCTCCCCGGAAGCCGCGGCCGGAGGCGTGATCGGGCTGGTCGCCGACGGCGACCAGGTGCTGATCGACGTCCACGAACGGCGCCTCGAGCTGCTGGTGGACGCCGCGGCGCTCGCCGAGCGTCGCGCCAAGATGCAGGCCGAGGAGCGACCGTGGCAGCCCCAAGCGCGGCACCGGCCCGTCAGCGCCGCCCTGCGCGCATACGCCCGGCTGGCCACATCGGCCTCGTCCGGCGCGGTCCGCGACGTCAACTAGTGGTCAGTCGCAGAAGTCTTTTTAACGTACAACGACACAAACTACGCCCTGACCAGGGATAACGCTGACATCCTGCCCGGCCTAGACATTCAAACGATTACAGCGACTGGACACTAGGCGTAACGAGCAGGTCGGAAGTCACTTCCCCGACCGACGCGGCGCCGCAGAGCGCCAGCGCCCGAGCGAATTCGGTGCGCAGCTCCTCAAACACCGCATGGACGCCGGCGGCGCCATCGGTTGCAAGGCCCACCAAAACCGTGACGCTGTGCTTGCCTCTCAACTACATCCATTTCTACGTCCCGTTCTGTCACCGCCGTT
>JBOGEB010000133.1:0-11954 GCA_050743125.1 Egibacteraceae bacterium | reverse complement strand
GAGGCAGACGTCGGCGAGACGGCTCAGCTGGTCGCGCGCCCGGGGCAGGAGCGCCGCCGCGGGCGCTGCGGCCGGTGAGAGCGCGGCGTTCACGTGCCGGCTGGTTCCCGTCTGCGATGTCGGCGGGACCGCATTCTCAAACAGGATGGCTTCCGGTTCGTGGTCGTCTGCCGGACGCCTCGTCCGGCAGACGACCACGAATCTCCTGGAAGCGGGAGGTCGTTAGCGGATCTCTCCGCGCCAGGCGCCGGTCTCGGGGCCTCGGCCCTCGATGAACTCCTTGAACCGCTTGAGGTCGCCCTCCACGCGCTGGTCCACGATGTTGAGCTTGTCCCCGGCTTTTTCCATGAACCCGTGGGGGTCGTAGTCAAGGCGGACGATGACCCGGGTACGGTCGCCCACAACTGGCTGGAAGCTGACCCGCCCGTCGTTGCGGACGTCGCCGATCGACCGCCAGGCGATCGTTCGGTCGGGCACCTGCTCGGTGATCTCGGCGTCCCACTCCCGCGTGACGAAGCCGATGTCGGCCTTCCAGTGCAGCGTCTTGTCGTCGAGTTGGCGGACGTCTTCGATTCCTCGCATGAACTCGGGAAACGACTCGAACTGTGTCCATTGGTTGTAGACGGTCGTGACCGGCTGGTCCACCTCGATGGTCTTCTGAACCGTAGCCATGTCGATCCTCCTGTGGGTCGAGTTATTGGCCGTGTCGTTCTACCCACGCCCAGCGCGGCAATAACATCAGCGACCTGAGAGGCCACCCGCACTGTGCAGGGCGCGCTCGTTGCCCTTCCGCGGGCTAGAACTCGACGTGCTGAGCGACGCCCCTGAGCTTCACGACCTCGTACGTCTGCAGCGGGCCGGTCACGAACTGGGGTCCCCCGATGGTCGTCAGGTTCGTGGTGAGGATCGCCAGGGTCCGAAAGCGCACCTTCTCGCCGTTGCGGAGGTTGATGCCCGGCAGGACCAGCGTGGCCGTGAGCGTGGAGAGGTCAGGGATCATCTCCAGCGTCACCGTCACGAGCGTGCCGAGTGGGCTCGAGGCCACCATGATGTCGTCGCCGCTGAAGCTCTGGTCACGCGTGGCGTCGTGGTAGCTGAGCCGAGGCTCACCGGTGATGCTGGTGGTTGAGTACGTGATCTGCGTGTCGTTGCGGCCGGTGAACGTGAAGAGGTTGGCCTCACGGACGCCGACTGTCACTGCCTCGGTCATTTCTGTCTCCTTGGGGGTGACGAGCTTGGGGGTGACGAGCTTGGGGTGACGAGCCTTTCGCTGGAGAGCCCGCTCATGCCGTGGCTGATACGTGTGGGGAGGATCTCGGCCGCAGGTGGCCGAGATCCTCCACGCAACTGGTGGGCCGAGTTGATCAGCGCCATGTGCGTGAACGCCTGCGGGAAGTTGCCGAGCAGCTCGCCCGTGTGGGGGTCGTACTGTTCGGCGTAGAGCCCAAGGTCGTTGCCGCAGGTGAGCAGCCGCTCGAACAACGCGCTCGCCTCGTCGAGCCGCCCCTGCAGCGCGAGCACGTCGACCAGCCAGAACGTGCACATCAGGAAGGTCCCCTCGCTGCCGCGCAGCCCGTCGTGGTGGCTGGAGGTGCGGTAGCGGCGCAGGAACCCGTCCGGCGGCACCGCCAAGTCGCGGCGGATCGCCTCGACGGTGCGGACCATGCGCTCGTCGGTGGCGGCGCAGTAGCCGACCGTGGGCAGCAGCAGGAGCGCGGCGTCGACCTCCGTCGAGCCGAACGCCTGCACGTAGTGGCCGTCGGTCGGATGCACGCCCCGGTGGTCGACCGCCTCGCGGATCTCGTCACGGACTCTGCGCCACCACCCGAGCCGGGACGCGTCGGCGAAGTCGGCCTCCTCCGCGGTCTTGATGCCCCTGTCGAGCGCGACCCACAGCATGACCTTGGAGCTGGTGAAGTGCTGCGGCTCCCCGCGGATCTCCCAAATGCCACGGTCTGGGGCCGTCCAGCGGTCGGCGGCGGCATCGACGAGCTGGCTGAGGAAGCGCCACTCGTCCGGGTCCAGCTCCTCGTGCGTGCGGCGCCACAGGTGCGCGGTGTTGAGGATGTACCCGTACATGTCGTGTTGGACCTGTTTGGCGGCGCTGTTGCCGACCCGCACCGGCCGCGACCCGCGGTAGCCGTCGAGGTCGAGCTCGATCTCGGGCAGGCTCCGCCGGCCGGTCACCCCGTACATGATCTGCAGGTCCTGTGCGCTCCCCGCGGCGCTGCGCATCAGGAAGTCCCGGAAGCCTCGCGCGACCTCGTCGTGGCCGACGATCGACAGCGCCGCGAGCGCGAGCGTCGAGTCGCGGATCCACGCGTACCGGTAGTCCCAGTTCCGCTCACCGCCGAGGCCCTCTGGCAGCGAGGTCGTCGGCGCGGCGATCATCGCGCCGGTCGGCGCGCAGGTCAGGCCCTTGAGCACGACGGCCGAGCGACGCACCGCCTCGTCCCAGTGCCCGTCCACACGGGTCGCCGAGGCCCAGCGGTCCCACCACGCCTGGGTCTCGTCCAGGCGCCGGAAGATCTCCTCCTGCGGGCACGGGTTCGGTTTCAGCAGGTGGGGCAGCTGCGCCTCGACGGAGAGCCCGCGGCGGTCGCCGGCCTCGACGGACAGGCGCCCGACCAGCCGCGCCTGCGATCCGACCAGGTCGAGCTCGCAGGCGAGCGACAGCACGAGCGCGCTGTCTCCCCCCACCGCGCTCCATGCTCCGGTGTCGGGGTGGTGACGCAGCCACGGGCGCAGCTCGCCGTAGTCGAAGCGCGGCTCGATGACGACGTCGAAGTCGACCTTCCCCTCCAGTCCCTCGACGACCCGGAGGAGCTGGTAGCGGGGCCGCCGGCTGCCGCCTCGTCGCATCGCGAACGCGTCGAGCACGCGGGCGCGGCCGGATGAGGTCGCCACGGTGGTCTCGAGCACGAGGGAATCGTTCCGGTACCGCCTGCTGATCCCGGTCTGGTCGACGGGCGTGAGCGCGAAGAACCCGCCGCGCTCCCAGTCGAGCAGGCGCCCGAACACGCTCGCCGCGTCGAAGCTCCGCAGGCAGGCCCAGTCCACTGAGCACGCCCTCGACACGAGCGCGGACGAGAAGCAGTCCGCGAGCAGGGCATAGTCGCCGATGGGTGGATAGCGTTCGCTCATCCGTCCGGTCTACCCCGCACCGCGTCGACTCGCTGCCTGTCCGCTGAGGCGGCTGGACGGGGATGGACGGGGAGGCTCAAACCAATTACTGGGGGCCTGACCGGCCGGTATCCGGATCGGCGCTCGCACCCCAGTGCGGGCTCGCTGGTCCTGGGCTACATTTGCCCGTCCGCCGAAACAGCCGTTCGGCGGGTCTTGCCCCAGAAGTCTTGAGATGTGTCTATCACCGAGCCGGGTTTCTGTTCGCTCCTCCAGCAGGCCACGGCGGGGAGATCGCCCTCGTGAGCGCGACCCTCCAGCAACCGGCTGCCGCAGGAGAACCCGTTCAAGGACCTCTACCAGGTCAGGTCATAACGTCATGATAGCGGCTACTCAAACCCAGCTGGAAGGTCTCTACAACGAGCACAATAGCCCTAAACATGGCCATTTCCTCCGAGGTGAGGAGGAGATTTTTCTCGCTCGGCTCACTGCGTTACTGGATCCGGCTGAGACGGTGTCATGCCTCATTGCGTACAATAACGGCTACCGCAGCAGCATAGGCAAGCAAGAATGGAGCCAAGCGCTGATGGCCGTAACCTCAACACGTGTGCTCCTGCTGTACTACAAGGGCTTCCTGAGGGACTTTTCGTTTCCCTATGCGGAGCTGTCAGGCGTGTCGGGACGTCGTGAGCTCACCGCGCTGGGTTTGTCCAGGCAGCTCTTCTTGCACCGCCGCAATGGTTGTGTTGTCAAGATACAAGGGCTGCTGACGAAACGCTCCACCATTGCTCAGGAAGAAATTGTCACTGCGATGCAGAGATGGCGGAGCGAAAGCGCTTGACGGGTAGGGAGGACCGCTTTCGGGTGACCCGTCAAGACCGTTCTCAGACAGTTCTTGAGATCTCATGCTCTGCGTTGCGCAGGCTGACCGCTGCGGTCGCCGCCCTCGCTCTTGCCGCCCTGCTCGTCGGTTGCGCGCTGGCCCGCCCCGATGGAACCGTTGACGTCCAGGTGTTGGCCATCAACGACCTCCACGGTCATCTCGAGCCTGCCTCCGGCGCCGCGGGCGAGGTCGAGGGGACCGCCGCCGGGGGCGTCGAGTACCTCGCGACGCATGTCCGCGCGCGGAAAGCGACCAACCCCAACACGGTGGTGGTGTCGGCCGGCGACCTGATCGGCGCCAGCCCGCTGCTGTCTGCGCTGTTCCACGACGAGCCCACGATCGAGGCCATGAACACCCTTGGTCTGGATCTGGGCGCCGTCGGGAACCACGAGTTCGACGAGGGCGCGGCCGAGCTGCGCCGGATGCGCGGGGGCGGCTGCCACCCGACGGACGGCTGTGCGGACGGCGACGGCTTCGGCGGCGCCAAGTTCGGCTTCCTCGCCGCGAACGTGATCGACCGGGGCACCGGCGAGACGCTGTTCCCGCCCTACGCGGTGCGCGCCTTCAAAGGCGTCAAGGTGGCCTTCGTCGGCATGACCCTCGAGGCCACGCCCACGATGGTCACCCCTAGAGGCGTGGGCGGCCTCGAGTTCCGCGACGAGGCCGACACCGTGAACGCGTTGGTTCCCGAGCTGCAGCAGCAGGGCGTCGAAGCCGTCGTCGTCCTCCTTCACGAGGGCGGGGCGACTCCCGGCGGCATCAACGAGTGCCCCGGCATCTCCGGGCCCATCGTCGACATCGTCGGGCGCATGAGCGACGCCGTCGACGTGGTGGTCAGCGGCCACACCCACCAGGCCTACAACTGCCGGCTCGACGGCAAGCTCGTCACGAGCGCCAGCGCTTTCGGACGCCTGGTGACCGCCATCGAGCTGACCGTCGACCGTGCGCGCCGGGACGTCGTGTCGGCCCGTGCCGCCAACCTGATCGTCACCCGCGACGTGGACCGAGCGGCGGACCTGCGCAACCTGATCGCCCGCTACGCCGAGCTCGCCGCCCCCGTGGCCAACCGGGTGATCGGCACGATCACCGCCGACCTCACCCGCGCCGACAACACGG
This sequence comes from Egibacteraceae bacterium, assembly GCA_050743125.1. Lineage (GTDB taxonomy): Bacteria > Actinomycetota > Nitriliruptoria > Euzebyales > Egibacteraceae > JBOGEB01. The sequence continues at coordinate 6,832 of JBOGEB010000133.1, read as the reverse complement.
CCGGCGAGTCCGCCTTGGGCACCCTGATCGCGGACGCCCAGTTGTCGGCCACCGCCGGTCCCGGCGCGGGCGGCGCGGTGGTCGCGTTCATCAACCCTGGCGGCATCCGTGCCGACCTCACCGTCGCCCCCAGCGGCAGCGAGGCGCCCGGCGAGGTGACCTACGGCGAGGCCTTCGCCGTACAGCCGTTCGGCAACCACCTCGTGACGCTCACGCTCACCGGCGCCCAGATCGACGCCCTCCTCGAGCAGCAGTGGTGCGGCCAGCCGTCATCCCGTGTCCTTCAGGCCTCGCACGGGCTCTCCTATACCTGGAGCGCCAGCCGCCCGCCGTGCCAGGACCGGGTGGACGCGTCCACCATCACCATCGGGGGCGCCCCCGTCGACCCCGCCAGCAGGTACCGCGTCACGGTCAACAGCTTCCTTGCCGATGGCGGCGACAACTTCACCGTGCTCGCTGAGGGCACCGACCGCCTGGTCGGGATCCTCGACCTCGACGCGCTGGAGGCGGACCTGTCGGCCAACTCCCCGCATCAGCCCGGCCCTTCGATGCCGTAGGCGGAGGCCCGCTCGGCGACCGACGGCTTCTCCAGGGGGCCGCGTTTTTCACGCCCGAACGTCGCGCGGATCTTCCCCTCGCCGGGTAAGGTCAGCGGGTGTGCGAAGACCAGGAGGGTGGGCATGTTCGTGCAGATTCTGCAGGGGAAGGTCGCCGACGCCGAAGCCTTGCGTCGCCAGTGGGACGAGTGGATCGCACAGCTGGCGCCGGCCGCGGCCGGCTGGCTGGGATCCACGGCGGGGATCACCCGCGACGACGAGTGGGTCGGGGTCGCGCGCTTCGAGTCGGAGGAGGCGGCCCGGCGCAACTCGGACCGGCCCGAGCAGGGCGAGTGGTGGGCCAGGACGGAGCCTTGCTTTGCCGGGCCGGTGGCCTTCCACGACTGTGCCGACGTGGACCTGCTGTTGGAAGGCGGCTCGGACCGCGCCGGCTTCGTTCAGGTGATGCAGGGGAAGGTGCGGGACCGGGCCCGCCTCGAGGCCATTGAGGAGGAGATGGAAAGCGTGTTGTCGGAGCTCCGCCCTGACTTCATCGGTGGCCTGCGTGCCTGGCACTCCGACGGCCGCTTCAGCGACGTCGTCTGGTTCACCTCTGAGGCTGAGGCCCGCGAGGGCGAGCAGAAGGAGCTGCCCGAGGACCTGAAGGCGTCCTTCGAGGAGTGGACGTCCCTGGTCTCCGACGTCAGCTGGTACGACCTCAATGACCCCTGGCTCGCCAGCCCGTAAACACGGCTGGCGAGCCTTGTCCCGGCGGGACGCTGACGCCTGGCGGCAGGGCGGCGTGGCGAGCGACTCTAGTGGTCCGATCAGCGGCGAGCGGCAGCGGACCGACGTGAGCATCCGGCCGGAAAGCCCGCGCGATCACGCGGCCGTGCGAGCGGTGCATGCGGCGGCATTCGGACACGCCGCGGAGGCGGACCTGGTCGACGCGTTGCGCGACAGTCCGGCCTGGGTGCCGCAGTTCTCCCTGGTCGCGGAGTCCGACGGCGGCATCGTGGGCCATGTGCTGCTGACCCGCGTTGCCATCGCTACAGGCGCAGGATTGGCGTTGGCGCCCCTCGGCGTGCTGCCGCATCGACAGCGCAGGGGCGTGGGCAGCGCGCTCGTCCGGGCGGTCCTCGAGGCTGCTGCGACCGCCGGCGAGCCGCTCGTCGTCGTGCTCGGTGACCCCGCCTACTACGGCCGTTTCGGGTTCTTGCCCGCCTCCCGTTACGGCGTGACCTGCGCCTACGACGTTTCGGACGAGGTGTTCCAGGCGCTGCCCCTGCCCACCTACAGCGGCGCCCCGCGTGGGCTTGTCCGCTACCCCGAACCCTTCTCCGCGCTTGACGAGCGCTGACCGCCCTATCTACGGCTGCGGATGTCACCGGCCGGGCTCACGGACGCCCCCGCTGCGGCAAGCTTCGAGGCGCGGGCGTCGGGGTCGATCGGGTCGATCGGGGTGATCACGCCGAGCTTGTCCTCCAGCGCCTGGGCCGCGTCGAGGCAGAGGTCCTCGCGGTAGCGCGGCCCGATGATCTGGACGCCTTGGGGCAGGCGGTCCCAGACACCGACGGGCACCGCGACCGCGGGCAGGCCGAGCAGGTTGACCAGCAGCGTGAGGCGGTGCGCCCGCACCAGGGCGAAGACGTTGTCCGGGCCTCCGAGGTCGAACCCGACCGGCGGCGGCGCGATCGTGGCGACCGGGCCCAACACCAGCGGCCAGTCGTGCTGGAACTGCGCCCAGGCGCGGGCGATCCGGTTGCGGGCCGCGAAATCCATCACGTACGCCGTGTGCCCGACAGGCGGCACGACGCTGAAGAAATCGTCCAGGAAGGTGAGCGCGCTGGTCGAGGCGACCCGTTGCATGACGGGCAGGACCGCCATCCGCAGCTCGGTCGCGAAGAGCTGCCCCCACAGGTTGGCGCCCTCGGTCACCGCCGGGGGCGGAGGGTCGACCTCCTGGACGTCGTAGCCGGCGCCGGCCAGCGCCTCGGCCGCGCGCTGCACTCCCCTCGCGACCGCGCGCTCCACGCCTTGGCCAGCCGGGTCCAGGGTGACCGCGACGCGCACTGGACCTTCGGGCGCCGGGCCGTGCAGCGGCGCCGGGGTCCACCACGGATCACGAGGGTCCGCTCCGCTCATCGCCTCGAGCGCCAGGCGCAGGTCGCCGACGTGCCGCGCCATCGGCCCCTGCGCGCCGAACATCTGAATGGTCATCGGGAGGTCGGGCCGGCCCACTGACGTCGCCCAGGGCACCCGCCCGAGCGTGGGGCGCAGCGCCGTGATGCCACATGCCTGCGCGGGCACACGGAGCGAGCCGCCGAGGTCGTTGCCCATGCCCAGCGGCGTCATCCCGGTCGCGAGCGCAGCGGCCTCTCCGCCGCTGGAGCCTCCCGGCGACCGCGCGGCGTCCCAGGGGTTGCGCGTCGCGCCGCGCAGCGCGTTGTCGGTGTGCCAGCGCATGCCGAAGTCCGGCAGGTTGGTACGACCGATCGGAATCGCTCCAGCCGCCTTGAGCTGCGCGATGTGCGGTGCGTCGAGTGCGGGTATTTGGCCAGCGAAGGCCACGACGCCTTGGGTGGTGGCGGAGCCGGCGAGGTCGATGTTCTCCTTGACCGTCATCGGCACACCGTGCAGGGGGCCGACCGGCTGGCCTGCGGCCAGCGCCTGGTCAGCGGCGTCGGCCGCGGCCAGCGCCCCCTCCGCCAGGACCACGGTCACCGCGTTGACCTTGGGGTTCACCGTCGCGATGCGGGCCAGGTGCGCCTGGACGACCTCGACGCTCGTCACCTGCTCGGTCCGGATGAGGTCTGCCAGCTCGGTAGCGCTGCGCTGCCAGAGTTCGTCTGGGATCATGCTGACCTCCTTCTCCTTCTCGTGCGCTGATCGGGATGTCCGGTGACGTCGTCGGTGGGGGCTGGGTCTCTGACGGGTCGTTGGAATGGGTCTCGATCCGCCCGCCGCCCAGGCCGCAGCCTGCTCACCATCCAGGTGCCTTTCGCCTCTGGGATCGGGCTGGCTTACACCATGATTATTTCAGGGCGAAAGGCATTTCCGTTGTACCGCTCCACCATCCTCTTATAATGTGGAGCATCAGACCCGCATCAGTCGGCATGGAATTAGCGGAACGTTGCCGAGGACACTCATTAAGTGTGCAGGAGGCGCTGTGAGGCGCTGAATGCTGTTCACGAGCCCTCGTCGGGAATCTCGATTGTGTTGGGTCAACCCTCGGTGAGCTTAACGATTCAGAGGGTAATCAACGGATCACTGCTGTTCACCCGCATCGGGGCGGCTCCAGCCCGGTGCCCCTGGTGTTCGGCGACGATGGGGCCAGACGCTCTTGAGGGCCCCAGACGTCCGGCTCAACCGCGCCTGCCTGCAGCAGGCGGACGCCGTTGCCCTGGGGCGGGCCGGCCAGCCGAAACTGACAGCTTGGTTGCCTGCGTTTGGCCAAGTAGCCGGCGAGAGCAGGTTTTCTGGGTCTTCTCAGAGAAACAAGGTTGGGCGAGCGGGAGTGCCGCGCCAACGAGCCGTCGTGTTTGTCCACCCCATCGCCGTCGGTGAGGAGCACCACACGGATGGTAACCTTCGCCCGCAACGTGCACCCCACTGAGCTCGGAAACAGAAATCGCAGACGCAGCCCATATCTCATCGAGCGCTCTCAGCGGGCTCGGCACGAGCAACAGGAGTGGAAATGGAGAAGAAAAAAGAGTGCAATCCGTGGCCGCCACAGGCTTTGGACACGTACAGCCTGCGCGGGCCTCAGGGCGAGCCGGCAGCGAGCTATTGGACGATCGACCCGTGCAAGCTTCCGTGCGTCATCCGAATCTGCCCGGACCTCACCGCGCTGACCGATGACCCCGACGACCCGTGCTACTTCCCCGATTACCCCCAAGACCAGGCGACGGTCGAGGCCGAGATCCAAGAGCTGCTCGACCTGGCCCAGCTTCGTGACGACCCGGAGGCGGTCGCCAGCAACGAGCCAGGGCGCCGGCGGCTCGCCGTCAGCCCGTTCCTGCAGCTCCGCCCGCAGCCGCTCGGCGCGGTCTTCAACCGCCTGCGCGCTGAGGACGAGCCCGTGGTCAGGACCGGTCGGGAGTTGGCGCGTTGGTTCGAGAGGGACACCCCTGGCCTCGGCCACCGGCACGCGCTGAACTTCCTGATGCCCGACACCGGATGGTCGCCACCCTTCCAGGCGCTGGTGTGGATGGCCCTCGACGTGACGCTCTACAGCGCGGCGCTGGCCTCCTGGCACTACAAGTGGTTCACCCAGCGGGACCGTGTCCGCTACCGTCCGCGCCCGATCGAGGTCGACTATCGGGTGAGCGTGCTGTACAACCGAGCCCCGAACGCGACCGAGTCGGGCGACGGTGATCAGCTTCCCGGGCCCACCCCGTCCCCTGGCACACCTCGTCACCCGGCCTACCCCTCCGGCCACGCCACCGTCGATGCGGCAGGCAGCGAGCTGCTGTCGTTCTTCTTCCCCGACTACACCGCAGAGTTCGACATGTTGGGCGACAACGCCGGCATGGCCCGCCTGTGGGCCGGCATCCACTATCGCTCCGACCACGAGCAGGGCATGCGCCTCGGCCGCTGCGTGGCTCGGCAGGTGATCAAGCAGCTCCAAGCCGGCTGCATCTGTCCGCCCGACCCCTGTGATCCACCCCACCCGTGTCAGCAGCCACCCACCCACGAGGATCTGCTCCGCGCCGCCGACGAGTTCCGTGAGTGCTGCGAGCGGAAGAACGAGCACAAAAACCACCCAACGTAAGGGGGGCGGTCGCTCGCTCAATCGGTCAGATGCGCGCCTCCAGCCGCATATGGCTGGAGGCGCGCATCGTCTAGTGGTCCAAGCGGAAAGTTCCGTTGACTGTGAGGGTGCCCGGGGGGAGTGCTCCCCGCCTCGCAAGGCGAAGCGCTCCGCGCGGGTCGCGCCGTGCTGGTTGTCCTCAAGCGATCCGCAACGCAGCGAGGCGGGATGCTTTACGCACGAATGCCACGGGTTTTTCCGGCTCTTGGCATGTGTGCGTGGATGGTGTCGGGCGCGGGTCAGCCGGCTCGTCGTCGGTGTTGGCGGGTGAGCGGGTCGGGCGGGTGCATGCTGAACCGTCCGGTGTGCGGGTCGCGGGCCACGAGCCAGCCGTCGTGGTGGATCTTCCCGTGGCAGTCCCAGCAGGTTAAGCAGAGGTTGTCCTCGTCCGTCGGCCCCAGGTCGCGTGTCCACCGGTCGGGCCGGCGCGGGCCGGCGCGGGCTGGTGGGGGCTGGTTGGGCGTGGGGGTGTCCCCGACCTGGTCGGACCCAGGTCGGGGTGCCAGTCATCCGGCTCGTCGCCGGTGTGGCCGGGTGAGCGGGTCGGGCGGGTGCATGCTGAACCGTCCGGTGTGCGGGTCGCGGATGACGAGCCAGCCGTCCTCGTGGATCCTGTGGTGACACGTCCAGCAGGTCAAGCAGAGGTTGTCCTCGTCAGTGGGTCCCAGGTCGCGTGTTCCTTTGGGGTGGGCGGGTGGGGGAGGTTGGCGTGGTCGGTGGACCTGGCAGCGGGACGCGGGCGCGCCGCAGCCGACGCAGGTCTGGTCTCTGGCGATGACCGCGACCCGCTGCTGCCTCGTCGGCTGGCGTTGCGTGCGGCCCGCGTCGAGCACGTCCCCGTTGCGGGTTCCGTTAAGGGCGGGTGGGTGGGGGAGGTTGGCGCGGTCCACCTCGGCGTCGCAGCAGACCATCTGCGCGGTGGCGGCGCTGACCGGGCCGACGCCGTCCAACCTGGCCGCCGGCGCCCCCGCCTCGCCGTCCAACGCCTCGGCGGTGGCGATCAGGATCACGTGCGGGCGCTGGACGGCGACCTGGGGCAGGTCGCCGGCGTCGAGTGAGCGTCGGGCCAGCTCGACGAGCGCGTCGGCCATCCGCTGCGGATAGGTGCGGTCGTCGTCGTGACCGGTTTTGCGCGCCAGCGGGTCCAGCGCGGCGGTCAGCGTGGCGCCCCCGAGCGGGTCCAGCTCGAAGCCTCCGCGCAGGGCCCCGTCCGGGGTGTCGGCGCTCATCGACAGCCGCCGGTTCGTCCACGCCCGGCGCTCCCGCCCTGCCAGCGCCTCGGGGTCCACGGTGTGGGTCCAGGCGTCCACATGCTCGCGGAGCCGCCGGCGGTCCATCCCGCCGCCGTCGCCGGCGACGAGCCGGTCCAGGTCCTCCCGCACGTCCGGGCGCAGCTCCTTGGCGGTCTGCACCGCGACCTGGGCCTGCCCCAGACCGACCTTGCCCTGACGCAGCGCCTGCGCGGTCTCCGGCAGCCCCTCCA
>JBOGEB010000132.1:0-12211 GCA_050743125.1 Egibacteraceae bacterium | reverse complement strand
ACGGGCCAGACCACTAAGTGCGTGTCTTAAAACCTCTGCCCATAAGGAATATCAGCCCTAACGGCTGTATCTCACACTGCCGTGGCGAGGCGAATCGCCTGGTCACAACAGGCCCAAAACGACTGATGCTATCCGCATGATCGGTTTTCAGACACGCTCTAAGCGTTCGACGGATTGAGTGCGAGCGGCACGCAGCTCGGCGTCGATCCTGTGCCGTATCGCCTGGACTACAGGCTCGAAGCTGGCGAACGGTTCATTACGCGCTGGCTCGAGGTCGAAGCCACCGGTGCCGGGTGGGCACGCCGCCTCGACCTGCGTCACGACGGCGAGGGTGTCTGGGTTTGTCAGGCGGACGAGGAAGGGGACGCCGATCTGCCCCCTGCCGGTGGCGCTGTCGAGGCCGTCGCCGGAGCCCTGGATTGCGACCTCGGGCGGTCACCCGTGACGAACCTGATGCCGGTCCGCCGCCATGCGCTCCATGAGCGCCCAGGGAGCATCGACTTCCTGATGGCCTGGGTCTGGGTCCCTGACCTCGGCCTCCATCCGTCGCACCAGCGCTACGAGCATCGCAGGCGTCACCCACTGGGAGCCGTCGTGCGCTACGTGGGCGCTCATCGGGCTTTCGTCGGCGACCTCGAGCTGGACCACGCCGTGCTCGTGCTCGTGTACCCGCAGCTCGCGGAGCGGATCGACGGACGTGCGAATGCACTCGGAGGAGCACGCTAAGAACGTGTTTGAGAATCGCGGCCTTGCCCCGTGGGCGAAGCGAAGCGCGGTTTCGGCGGTCGTCTATGGGGGACTCCCCCAGCCCCTGGCCGCCGAAACCGCCGACCGCACCAACCTCCCCCACCCACCCACCCTTAAGGAACCAGACGACGATCGCCTGACAACAGGGTCGCGTCGCGTCCCGGAAAGAGGCTCCGACCGACCGCACCAACCTCCCCCACCCGCCCACCCTGAAGGAGCGGAACCCGACGCGACGCGACCCCCGGAATACTTCTCAAACACGTTCTAAGAGAGCTGCCTTGCTGCCACCACCTCGCCTGACCGCAGCAGGACGCCGTTCGCGCAGTGGGCCTCGACGGTGCCGGCGCCGACTGTTGGATGTACAGCTGGACGTAGACGGCGCCCCGGTCGATCAGCTCGGCGTGGGTGCCGCGCTCGACGAGCCGGCCGCGGTCGAGGACGAAGATCACGTCGGCGGCGAGGATCGTGGACAGCCGGTGCGCGATCGCCACCGTGGTCCGCCCGGCCATGAGCGGTGCCAGCGCCTGTTGGACGAGCCGCTCGTTGACGGTGTCGAGCGCGGAGGTGGCCTCGTCCAAGACCAAAATCCTCGGGTTTTTGAGGATGACCCGGGCGATCGCGAGCCGTTGCTTCTCCCCGCCCGACATGCGGTAGCCGCGCTCGCCGACGAGCGTGTCGTAGCGGTCGTCGAGCTCGGTGATGCGGTCGTGGATCGCGGCGGCGCGGGCGGCGGCCTCGAGTTGGGCGTCGGTGGCGTGGGGGTCGCCGTAGCGCAGGTTCTCGCGGACCGAGGCGTGGAACAGGTAGGTCTCCTGCGTGACCATCCCGATCGTGCGGGCGAGCGAGTCCAGCGAAAGCCCGCGCACGTCGTGGCCGTCGATGAGCACGGCGCCGTTGGTGACGTCGTACAGGCGGGGCAGGAGGTAGGACAGGGTGGTCTTGCCCGAGCCGCTGGAGCCGACCACGGCGGCGAGCTGGCCGGGCTCGATGTCGAGCGTGATGTCCTCCAGCGCCCAGCGGCGCGCTGCCGCCCCGTCCACCGCCGGATAGCGGAAGGACACGTTGCGCAGGCTGATCGCCCCGCGCACCCGAGCAGGAGCCAGGTCGAGCGCGTGGGGCGCGTCGATGATGTCGTGTTGCAGGTCGAGATACTCGAAGAACAGCGCGAGCGACGACTGCACTTGCACCGAGATCTCGAACATCGACCCAAGCGGCCAGAACAGCCTGGCCTGCAAGGTCGTGAACGCCACGATCGTGCCCGCGCTGACGGGCCTGCCCGAGGCGAGGACGAAGCCGGTCACCAGGTAGACGAGCGCCGGCATCGACGAGAAGAACATCATCACGAACGCGAAGAAGCTTCGTCCGATCATCTGCTCGCGGATCTGCAGGTCGGCCAGGCGCGCGTTGCGCTCGCGGAACCGGGCGATCTCCTCGGGCTGCCGCCCGAACGACTTCGACAGCAGGATGCCCGAGACCGACAGCGTCTCCTCCGACAGCGCGGACAGCTCGGCCATCGTCTGCTGGGTCGAGGAGGACACCTCGCGCCGGGCGCGTCCCACCCGCTGGGACAGCCAGACGAACACGGGCAGGAGCGCAAGCGACAGCGCGGTCAGCTCCCAGGACAGCGCGACCATCGCGATGATGGTGCTCACGAGGATCACGGCGTTCGACAGGATCGACGACGCCGTCTGCGTTACGACCGTCTGGACGCCGCCGACGTCGTTGGCGAGGCGGGACTGGATCTCGCCGGTCTTCGTCTCGGTGAAGAACCGCAGCGACATGCGTTGCAGGTGCGCGTACAGCCGGTTGCGCAGGTCCTGCATCACCCGCTGGCCGAGCACGTTCGCGAGGTAGGTCTGCCAGATCCCGAGCGCGCCGGTCACGACCGGGATGGCGATCATCGCGCCGACCAGCCAGCCGAGCAGCTGGAGGTTCGGGCAATCCTGGGGGCAGAACAGCGCAAGGTCGAACACTGGTTTGATGAGCAGCGGGTTCACGACGCCCAGGCCCGCCGTGGAGACGACCAGGGCTGCCACGGCCACCAGCCGGCCGCGGTACGGCCGGAACGACTCGACGACGCGTCGCATGGTCCGTTGCCTGCCCGTGGTGATCCCCGTCATGGGAACGATGATGGCACGGGGGTGTGACACGTCGTGGGGCGGTGGACAGACTTTCGACGCAGGCAACGCGATGCCTGACGTACTCGTCGTGGGGGCCAGGCACAACGGCCTGGTCGCCGCCTGCTGTCTCGCCCGGGCGGGCTCGACGTGCTCGTGCTGGAGCAGTCCCGCAGGCCTGGCGGCGGGGCGCGGACCGACGAGACGGTGCCGGGTTACCGCTTCGACACCCACTCGGTGGCGCACAACCTCATCAACATGACTGACGTCCCGTCCGAGCTGAGGCTCGCCGAGGCCGGTCTGGACTACGTCGAGATGGACCCTTTCTCGACCGCGGTCTTCGCGGATGGGGAGATCGTCCGGCTCCACCGCAGCGTCGAGCGGACCGTCGAGTCGATCGGCTCGGTCGCTCCCGAGGACACCGAGCCCTACCGCCGGCTGATGGCGGACGGGTCACCGCTTGTGCATGTCGCTGTGGCGGGCATCGACGTCGGGGGTCGCGCCGGTCGCCGGGATCGCGGGGTCGCCGGGTCGGGCCGCGGCGAGGGCGCTGGCCGACCGCCACGGCCCCCCGTCGGCGTCCGGGCTCCGCCTTTGGAGGTCGGAACCTCCAGATCGCTACGGGCGCGCCGGAGCCCCCGCCGAGTCCCCGGTTGCGCTCACCCATGACCCCAAAGGCCACCACTGCGGCCGAGTGGGCCGCAAATCTACAATGGCGTACCACGTTGGCATGCGAGCTGCTGAGGTATGCCTATGTCGCGTCGGCTGATGGCTCTGATCCTGGATGTCCTCCTGATCCTGCTCGCGGTGGCTGGGCTTGCGGCGGAGTACCTCAGCCCCAAGGCCGCCGCGCTGCCGCTGCTGGGGATCATGGTGCTGCTCATCGGTGCGCGAGTCTGGCTGTACATGATGGAGCGGGCGGCTTCGCCCAAGCGCGTCTGGACCGCGACGCGACCGCCTTATCCGGGGCTGGAGGCGTTCACCGAGCAGGACGCCGGGGTCTTCTTCGGCCGCGAGGCGGAGAGCAAGCAGCTGTTCGCTCGGCTGCACCCCATCCTGCCGGAGCAGGCGCACCGGTTCGTGGCGGTGATCGGCCCGTCAGGGGCCGGCAAGTCGTCGCTGGTGCAGGCCGGCCTGCTGCCCCGCCTCGCGCAGCAGCGCAGCCGCTGGGTGGTCGTGCCGCCCCTGGTGCCTGGAACCCAGCCCACGAACAGCCTTGCCCGCAGCCTCGCCGCCGCGCTGCCGGGCACCCAGGTGGACGCGTTGGCGGCGGAGCTGGCCGGCGACCCTGGGGCGCTCGTGCGGTGTGTCGAGCAGCTGCGGACGGCTGCCGGCGGTCGCACGGTGCTGCTCGTGGTCGACCAGGCCGAGGAGCTGGTGACCCGTGCCGGCGAGCAGGAGCGCGCGGGGTTCCTTGCGCTGCTGCGCGCTGCGCTGGGGAAAGACCGCGGCCTGTGGGTCGTGGCAACGCTGCGCTCGGAGTTCCTGACCGGGTTTCTCACCAGCGGTTTCAGCGATCTGTTCCGAAACCCGGTGGTGATCGGGGCGTTGGACCGCGCGGCGCTGTTCCAGGCGATCGAGGGGCCGGCGGCGCAGGCGGATCTCACGTTCACCTTCGGGGTCGTGAACGCGCTGGTCGACGACACCGGGGGCGGGGACGCGCTGCCGCTGCTCGCCTATACCCTGCGGGAGCTGTATCTGCGGGTGGGGTCGGGCGGGACGGTCACCGCCGAGGACTACCGCCGGCTCGGCGGTGTGGCGGGCGCGCTGTCCCAGCAGGCCGACAAGGTCACCGTCGAGCTGCAAGCGGCTGATGTCAGCGCGCCGGTGCTGGCCACGCTGTTGAAGTTCGTGGCCATCGACGAGGCCGAGCCGACGCGCCGGCGCGTGCGGCGCAGCACCCTGACCGATGCGGAGTGCGGGGTGGTCGACGCGTTCGTCGCGGCCCGGCTGTTGACCAGCGACGCCGAGGGCGACGACGCGGTGATCGAGGTCGCGCACGAGGCGCTGTTCCGCCAGTGGCCGCCGCTGCGGCAGGAGATCAAGGCGCGCGCCGACGAGTTGCGGCAGCGGGCCGAGCTGGAGCGTTGGGCGCAGGACTGGGTGCGTTCCGGCTGCAAGGACTCCTATCTTCTGCGCGATGAGCGGTTGGAGAGCGCGGAGCAGCGGGCGGCTGCCCACGGTGATCTCAGGGTCGAGCTGCCGTTGGTTCACGAGTTCCTTGTCCGCTCTGCCCGCTCGGACCGCGCGGCCTTGAAGCGGCTGTCCGAATCGGTAGCGCGACGGGCGCTGGGCAGCGTGGACCACGATCCCGAATTGGGCGTGCTGCTGGCGCTGGCCGCGATCGAGGAGTGCGCGGCGACGCCGCTTGCGCAGCGAGCGCTGCTGACCGCGTTGACGGTCTCTCGTGTCCGCGGCATCGCGCATGGCCACGAGGATTGGATCCGGAGTGTGGCCTGGTCACCTGACGGCCGGCGCATTGCGACCGCCTCGGCCGACCGTACCGCACGGGTGTGGGACGCCGAGACCGGCGCCCAGCTCACGGCGCTCCGCGGCCACGAGGACTGGGTCGTGGGTGTGGGCTGGTCACCGGACGGCCAGCGGATCGCGACCGTCTCGCGTGACCGCACTGTGCGAGTGTGGGACGCCGAGGCCGGCACCGAGCTGGCAGTGCTGCGCGGCCACGATGACGGGGTCGAGTGGGTGGCGTGGTCGCCGGACGGCCGGCGCATCGCCACCGCCTCGTACGACCGCACCGTCCGGATTTGGAACGCCGAGGCCGACATCGCGCTGGCGGTGCTCCGCGGCCACGAAGACTGGGTCGGGGGGGTGGCGTGGTCACCCGATGGTCGGCGCATCGCGACCGCTTCCGGCGACCGCACCGCGCGGGTGTGGGACGTTGAGTCTGGCATTGAGCTGGCGGTGCTCCGCGGCCACGAAGACTGGGTCCGAGGTGTCGGCTGGCCGCCGGACGGCCGGCGGATCGTTACTGCCTCGGGTGATCGTACGGCCCGGGTGTGGGACGTTGAGTCTGGCGCCCCGCTGGCGGTGCTCCGCGGCCATGACGACATGGTCGAGGGAGTGGCGTGGGCGCCGGACGGCCGGCGGATCGTCACCGCCTCGAGTGATCGCACCGTGCGGGTGTGGGACGTTGAGTCAGGCGTTGAGCTGATGGTGCTCCGCGGCCACCAGAACGGAGTTGAGTGGGTGGCGTGGTCGCCGGACATCCGCCAGATCGCCACTGCCTCGCGTGATCGCACCGCGCGGGTGTGGGACGTTGAGTCAGGCGTTGAGCTGACGGTGCTCCGCGGCCACGAGGATTGGATCTTGGGTGTGGGCTGGGCGCCGGACGGCCAGCGCATCGTGACTGCCTCGCGTGACCGCACCGCGCGGGTGTGGGACGTTGAGTCGAGCGCCCCGCTGGCGTTGCTCCGCGGCCACGAGGATTGGGTCGCGGCGGTGGCCTGGTCGCCCGAGAGTCGTCGAATCGCCACCGCCTCGGGCGACCGCACCGCGCGGGTGTGGGACGTCGAGTCGAGCGCCCCGCTGACGGTGCTCCGCGGTCACCAGGATCGGGTCTTGGATGTGGGCTGGTCACCGGACGGCCGGCGCATCGTTACCGCCTCGCGTGACCGCACCGCGCGGGTGTGGGACGTTGAGTCTGGCGCCCCGCTGATGGTGCTCCGCGGCCACGAGGATTGGGTCGTGGGTGTGGGCTGGTCGCCGGACGGCCGGCGGATCGTTACCGCCTCGGGCGACCGCACCGCGCGGGTGTGGGACGTTGAGTCGAGCGCCCCGCTGACGGTGCTCCGCGGCCACGAGGATTGGGTCTTCGGTGTGGGCTGGTCGCCGGACGGCCAGCGGATCGTTACCGCCTCGGGCGACCGCACCGTCCGGGTGTGGGACGTCGAGTCGAGCGCCCCGCTGATGGTGCTCCGCGGCCACGAGGATGGGGTCGGGGCGGTGGCCTGGTCGCCGGACGGCCGGCGGATCGTTACCGCCTCGGGCGACCGCACCGTGCGGGTGTGGGATGCCAGCCATGGCGCTGAGCTCGCCGTTGTGGGCGTCCATGAGCACTGGATCGAGGGCGTGGCCTGGTCGCCCGACGCCCGCTGCATCGCGACCGCCTCGCGTGACCGCACCGCGCGGGTGTGGAACGCAGAAACCGATCTCCACCAATTGGTTGCCAAGGCGCGTACGCGCGTCTTTCGTGAGCTGACCGACGACGAGCGGAGGAGCGCCATGCTGCCCGACCTGACCAGACCGGTGTAGAAGTGCCGCTTGGACGCCGCCGTCGGCTTCCAAGAAAGCCTCTACCGGTTTCCGGTGCGCCGTGCGCTGCCCCCCGCAGCATTGCCATCAGGGACCTGCATAGTTGCCCTCCGTCTGCCACGAATCGTACGGCTTCACGCGGTGCTGTGTGCCATCGCCCTCGGCGGGCTGTGCTCGTCCTCGCTTGACAGTCGGCCGTCTGCGCGCTTGTGGCGGCCAGCGCCGTGTTGCTGTCTCCATTCGGCATCCCTGCCCCTGACCGCACATTCGGCTTGTCACCTGGGCTCTTCCTGTTGTCGGCTTCGATGCCCTGCGGCTCGTCCGCTTGCGGATGTGACCCCGCCAGAGAAGGTCCGCGCAGCCGCTCAAGCGGTCAGCGGTCGCGAGGATGATAGAGGAGGATGTGGGCGTAAGGTACCGACCGCCGGAGCGGTGCTATTTCGAGAACAAAAATCCCCGAATACGATGGAACAGCTCGTATATCCGTCGGTTCGCTCAGCGATACGTTGACGCGTCGCGCATTTACAATAGTGTCTACTTGAGGCATGCGGGTTCACTGAGGATGCCGATGTCACGGTCGCGTCGATCAATCAGCTTAATTCTGTACATATCTCTCCCCCTGCTCGGATTACTGGCTGGGCTTGCTACGGAATATGTGACCAGCAAGACCGGCGAACCGCCAATTGTCCTCAGGCTGCTGCAAGAGTGGTCGCTGCCGCTGCTGGTCATCCTGGTGCCGCTCAGCGTCGGTGGGGAGGTCTGGCTGTACAGGACCGAGCGATCGCTCTCGATGGAGCGAACACCTCCGCTCAAGCGCACCTGGACCGAGACGCGACCGCCCTATCCCGGCCTTTAATGCCCCACCGCCTCAGGTGACCGCACCGCCCGCATCTGGGACGCCGGGACCGGCGCCGAGCTCGCGACCGTGGGCGTCCACAAGGAGTGGGTGGAGGGTGTGGCCTGGTCGCCGGACGGCCGACGCATCGCCACCGCCTCGCGCGACCGCACCGCACGGGTGTGGGACGCAGCCACTGACCTTGACACGTTGGTGGCGAAGGCGCGCACGCGCATCCTTCGTGAGCTGACCGCCGAGGAGCGGAAGAGTGCCATGCTGGCCGAACTGACCAAACCGAGATAGAAAGGTCGCCAGGCCAGCCGCGAGGGCAGTCACATCGACATCTCGCCGGAGAACGTCGCCGACGCAGGCTGGCAGCTCACCAGCCCCCTGTCACGGGCGGCCCAGACGTGCGCGCTGGCCGGGCTCACGGGCACAGCGTGCGACGACCTGCTCGAGTGGGACTACGGCGACTACGAGGGGCGCACGACCCGCGAGATCCGCCAGACCCGCCCGGGTGGCTGCTGTGGACCGGCGGGGTCCCGGACGGCGAGACCGCGGCCGACGTCGGGCGGCGGGCCGACCGGGTCGCCGAGCGCGTCCGCGCCGTCGACGGCGACGTCGCGCTGGTCGCTCACGGGCATGTCCTGCGGGTGCTCGCCGCCCGCTGGCTCGGCCTGCCGCCCGAGGCCGGCTGCCACCTCGCGCTCTCGCCGGCCACGGTGTCGGTCCTCGGCTGGGAGCATGAGGTGCCGGCGATCCTGCGCTGGAGCGACGGCGCGCACCTGCAGGGCTGACGCCGGCTACGGGCGGCGGACGCCGAACGCGATCAGGCGCGCGGGGAGGTCGCGCAGGACCGGCACGCGCAGGAGCATCCGGAAGCCGCGCGGGACGGTGAACGGGGTGTCCGGGTCGAGTCCCGCCTGCACCACCCGGCGCTGGACAAGCGCCTGGAACGCCTGGATCACGCGTGTCGGCCACTCACGGCGGTGTTGCACCTCGTGGAGGTCGCGCAGGCTCATCCGGCCGGACTGGAGCGGCTCGCGCAGGACGTCCGCGGCCACGACGGCGTCCTGGATCGCGTAGTTGATCCCGACCCCGCCGACCGGTGACATGACGTGTGCCGCGTCGCCGATCAGCAGCAGCCCGGGCTGGTACCAGCGATCGAGGCGGCTCGACTCGACGGACAGGAGCGAGATCTGCCTCCAGTCCTGCAGATGCTCAACCCGGTCAGCGAGCAGCGGCAGCCCCGCCGCGACCGAGCCCCGGAACGCGTCGAGTCCGGCGGCACGCAGCTGTTGGTAGTGACCCTTCGGGAACACGTAGGCGACTTGCCAGTACTCCTGGCGGTTGAGCATGCCGAAGATCCGCCCGCCGCTGAAGCGGCCGAGCCCCTGCTCTGGGTCGTCCGGGTGGCGCGGCAGGCGAAACCACAGCACGTCCATCGGCGGCGAGGTCTTGCGCGGCTGGAGGCCGGTGAGCCGGCGCACCATGGAGCTGCGCCCGTCGGCGCCGACCACCAGGAGCGCGCGCACCTCATGCCAACCGTCGTCCCCGCGGTAGCGGACCCCGCGGACGACGCCGCCCTCCTCGACGAGCTGCTGGACGTGCGCGCCCATGACCAGGCGGAAGCTCGGCTCGCGCTGCGCCTCGGCAGTGAGGAACTCCAGGAAACGGGCCTGCGGCAGCAGCGTGATGAACGGGTACCGGGTCTTCAGCCGGCGCAGGTCAGCGACCGTGACGGACTGCGAGTCCGACCCCACGACCAGCTGCGAGATCGTCGTGTGCGGCAGTTGGAGCAGCCGCTCGGCAAGCCCGAGCTCGTCCATCAGCTCCATCGTCCCCGGATGGATCGTGTCGCCGCGGAACTCGCGCTCGAAGTCGTCGTGCGCCTCCAGCAACGTGACAGGCACCCCGGCCCGTGCGAGCAGCAGCGCCAACACCGCTCCCCCCGGTCCGGCGCCGACGATGCAGCACCTCGTCCGCTGCACGTCTTGAGCCTGCTGCGCATCCTCCACCCGCCCGAGGCTACCCCCGCCCGCCGCTCATCAAGGACGTCCGGCGGGCACTACGGACCTGAGGCCGCCTGGCCGGTGGCGTCCAGGGCGGCGAAGTGCTCCAGCAGCAGCCGGTGGACGAACAGGTAGCCACTCCCGGAACGACGCAGGAACAGCCGGGCGGTGGCCTCGTCGAGGAACCGGACGTAGCGCAACGGGGCGAAGTCGTGAGCGGCGAGCAGGCCGCGTATAGCCAAAGTGTTGAAGGCAGGCCCGCCCACCGAAGCTCAGCCCGCCGGCCAGCCCGAAGACCAGCCCGCCGCCGATCACTGGGACGAGAGTCACAAGCCGCTGCTGGGATTTGGTGGGTAGCCAGGCCCGCTGGAGGCGGTCAAGGTGGAACTCGCTTTGACCGCGCTCCCGCATCGACCTCGCCAGCCAGGCAAGCCAGTGCAGCATCCGCTCCGGCGCATAGCCCGCCGCCGAGCTTGTCGAACACCGCGCTGATCGGCGTGCCGCTCGGCCGTCGGCGGAGCATGTCAGGCTGCCAGATGACCTCCGGCCGGCGCGTCAGCCCGAGGCGGATCCGCGCCTCGTGGGCCAGCGACTGCTCGAGCACGCCGGTGATCCACCGGTTGCGCACACGCTTGAGCATGACGTCCCGGTCACGGGCTCGGCGTTCCTTGTCTGCGGTGTCGTGCCTGCTCAAGCCACGCTGGTGTCTCGCGACCAGGAACGGCACGACCAGACCGGCGACTGCAACAAGCACAGCGACGCCTGCGGCGGTCAGCACGTGCTCGCGCGCCCAGTCCAACGCGGTCGACAGCCTGAGCACCGCCACGCCGGCCACGATCACGCCTGCGGTGGCCGCCAGCCGCCGCCTTGCCACCGCCGACCTCCACCAACCACGCGCCAGGCCCATAGCGCAATCGTCGCACGCCACGGTCGACGTTGGGCGAGCCACGGATCAGCAGCGCCCGTCCTGGATCTCACACTGGGAGACGCGCTCTACGAGACAGCGTCACCGACCACGCCGCGCTGTACGTGCTGGTGCGAGGTCGTGGATTGGTGCCCGGGTTCGCGGTCCGTGAGCTGCCTGTCCCATGAGACCGTGTCCACAGACCCGACCGAGATACTTGTCAGCACACCACCCGATCAGGCATAATTAAAACATGTGTTCGATCGATGGGCAGGCGCCAACAGACGCGGTAGACGCGTTGGCGTCGGCCTGTGACGCGCTGGCCGCCCGTGACCTGGACACGCTTGACGAGACCCGGCCGCGGCCCGGACGCTGCGGCGGGGGCCGAGGCGGCGCAGCGGCTGTTGCGGACCGCAGGGCGGCTGTCCGGCGGGCAGGCGGTGCGCCAGGCCAGACTGGCCACCGCGCTGGCCGGTCCGGGGCTGGAGGTCACGGCGGCGGCGTTGGCGGCAGGAAGGATCAGCCCCGCCCAAGCCGACGCGCTGGCGCAGGCGGCGCGCACCCATCCGCAGCTGGTCGCCTCGGCGCAGGACGAGCTGGTCGCCCAAGCCTCCCAGACCGACGACCGGGCGTTCCGGGAGGCGTGGCCGACCGGCGTCACGCGGCGGATCCTGGTCCGGAGGAGGAGCGGGCGTGCCGTCAGCACGCCGCCCGCCGGGTATCGGTGTCCGAGTCGGCGGACGGGATGGGACGCATCGACGGGCTGTTGGACCGGTCGGCCTCGCGCTGGTGCGCACCGCCATGGACGCCCTGGCCGGCCCCGATCCCGCGACCGTGCCCGACGAACGCCGACGCACCCCCGAGCAGCGCAACGCCGACGCGCTGGTGGAGCTGGCCCGCCGCGCGTTGGCCCGCAAGGACGACCTGCCGTCCGTGGCGGGGCTGCAGCCGCGGGCCACGGTGTTCGTCACGCCGGAGACGCTGGCCGCCGAGCCCGACGCGCCGGCTGCGCGGTTGGACTGGGCAGGCACGATCTGCGGCGCGACGGCCAGGCGGATCGCGTGTGACGCCGACGTGGTCCGCCGCCAGGTCACCCGTGACGGGCGCACGGTGTGGGTGGACGTGCGCCGGTATCCCAGCCCGGCGCAGCGCCTGGCCGTGGTCGAGCGTGACCGGGCCTGCCGGTTCACCGGGTCCGACGGCACCCGGTGTGAGCGGCCGTGGCAGTGGTGCGACGTGCATCGACCACGCCAACCTCCCCCACCCGCCCGCCCCAAAGGAGGTGACGGCGGGCCGACGCTGACCCCGAACCTCGCGTTGCTGT
>JBOGEB010000131.1:0-12312 GCA_050743125.1 Egibacteraceae bacterium | reverse complement strand
TCCTCGGAGCGGAGCTTGGCGGCCTCGATCGCGTCGAGAAAGGCCGCGCGGACGCCCTCCCGCTCCAAGACCCGGATCGCCGCGATCGTCGTGCCGCCCGGCGAGGTCACGGACTCGCGCAGCTCGACGGGGTGGCGACCGGTGTCACGGAGCATCTTCGCGCTGCCGACCATCGTCTGGACGATCAGCTCCGTGGCGGTGTCGCGCGACAAGCCCAGGAGGATGCCCGCGTCGATCATCGCCTCGGCGACCAGGGCGAAGTAGGCGGGGCCGGACCCGGACAGCGCGGTGACCGCGTCGAGGTGCTCCTCGCCCAGGTGGACGACGCGGCCGACGTGGCCGAGGATCGCCTCGGCGATCGTGAGCTGCTCGGGGCCCGCGAAGCGGCCCGGCGCAATCGCGCTCATCGCCTCGTCGACCTGCACGGGCACGTTCGACATCACGCGGACGACCGGCACGTCCGCACCGAGGGCGTCCTCGATCACGCGCGTCGGCACGCCAGCGGCCACCGAGATCACGGTATGACCCGAGCGCATCTTCGGCGCGATCTGGGCGAGGAGCGTCCGAATGTTCTGCGGCTTGGGGGCGAGCAGGAGCACGTCCGCCTCAGCGGCCGCCGCTGGCGAGTCGGTGTCGGCGTGGACGCCGTACTGCTGGGCGAGCTTCGCCGCCCGAGAGGGCGTCCGCACCGTGCAGCGCACCTGCGCAGGTCCTGCCCACCCCGATCGGAGCAGTCCGGAAAGCAGCGCCTCACCCATGCGCCCGGTCCCAAGAATCGCGAGCGTTCCGTCCATGGCCCGGATCCTAATGCGGCGGGATTGGCGTGGTCAGTCGCCGCGCAGCGCGCGGAGGAAGAAGGCGAGGTTGGCGGGGCGCTCGGCGAGGCGGCGCATGAAGTAGGGGTACCACTGCTCGCCGAACGGAACATAGACGCGGACGCGGTAGCCGTCGCGGACGAGCTCGTCCTGCAACGCGGGACGTACCCCGTAGAGCATCTGGAACTCGAACGCGTCGCGCGGCAGGCCGAGCCGCGTGGCGAGGTCTTGCACATGGGCGATCTGCGCATAGTCGTGCGTGGCGATCCGCGGGTAGGTGCCGTGGCGGAGGAGCAGCTCGGCGCAGGCCGCGTAGCTCTCGTCGACCTCGGCGCGGGTCTGGAACGCGAGCCGCGGCGGCTCGGCGTAGGCGCCCTTGCAGAGCCGGACGCTCGCGCCGATCCGGCACAGCCGCTCCAGGTCGTCGCGCGTGCGGCGCAGATACGCCTGGAGCGCGCAGCCGATCCCTGTGTGACCAGCCGCTCGCAGCCGCTCGACCAGCCCGACCGTCGCCTCGGTGACGTCGCTGCCCTCCATGTCGAGCGTCACGTGGGCGCCGATCTCCTCGGCGGCGGCGGTGATCTCGGCGATCAGGTCCCGCGCGAGCCCCGCATCGACGTGCAGACCCATCTGGGTCGGCTTGACCGACACCCCGCAGTCCAGGGGGCCGGGGGGCTTCCCCCCCATCTCCTGGTCCTCGGCGCCGATGCGCCCGAGCACCTCGAGGTAGACCTCGGCAGCCGTCCGGGCCTGCGTGCTGGAGGTGACGCGTTCGCCGAGGTAGTCGAGCGTCGCGGACTTCCCCGCGCCAGCGAGCGCACGGGCCGCCCGGATCCCGTCGGCGAGCGTGTCGCCAGCGACAAACCGCAGCGCGATTCTCCTCGGGACCGGCCAGTTCGTGACCGCCCGCCTGGCCAGCGCGTTTTCCGAGGCCCGGAGGAGCACCGCACGGAGCACCTCTACAGAGAAGCGCAGCGGCCAGGCGTGCGCAGCGCGCAGCGCGTTTTCGGTGGCCACAAGCCGTCCGAAAACGCTCCAGCGGTAACCCAACAGCATCGCGGTCGGCGCACCTTACGTGCAGGGTTCTCCAACACGTCTAGTCCTCCACGGTCGCCCCGAGGATGCCGCGCAGGTGGGCGAGGCTGACGGCCTGCACCTCGTCGCCCGGGTGGCCCGGCGCGTCGAAGGTCGCCGTGGCCGCGGCGGGGATGGTGACGGCGACGTCGTGGTTGCGCAGGTCGGCGGCGGTGTGGAGAACGCAGATGTCCGTGCACACGCCGCAGACGCGGACCCGGTCGATGTGGTAGCGGTGGAGCAGTCCCTCAAGCTCGGTCTCGAACAGCGCTGAGTACCGGCGCTTCGCAACCTTGTGGACGCGCTCGCGGCCGAGGTAGCGGGCGAACTCATCGACGAGGTCCGCCTCGGCCGTCCCCCGGAGGCAGTGCACCGGGAAGACCTCGAACTCCCGGTCGTCGAACTCGTGGGTGTCGGCGGTGAAGATCACCTGCTCATGCCGGGCAAGCGCCGCCTCGACCTCCGCCACAACGGCGGGCAGCGCCGCGAGGCAGCGCGGGCTGGCGAGGTTCCCCTGCCGCAGGAACCCGTTCTGCATGTCGATGACGATCAGGGCCTGCGCGGCCATGCCCCCAATGTAGTGCCGGGGGCGCCGTGCCCGGTGCGTTTCTCCATCAGGGTTTCGGCTGAGGCCTCAGGATCTCGCAGAGGCCGAAGCCCGGGTCGTCGATGCCTTGGGGGTTGGCGCGCTTGTCGCGGGCCTCCCCGCTGAACTTCACGATCGTGCACGTGCCTTTGTCGGAGGGTTCCGCTAACGCCGACGTGGCGGAGGCCAGCGTCAGGACGGCCATCAATACGGCGATTCGGCGGATCATGGGACTGCTCCCTCTGCCAAGTGCGGACGGGGATTTCCCGGCTGATCTAACCGACTCGCACGAACTAGTCAAGTCGGCGCTCGCCGCTGTGCACGAGGAGCTGGATCGAGCCGTCGAGGCGCCCGATCCGCAGGCAGCCCTGGATGACGTCCGCAGCGCCCGTCACGCGCCCTGGCGGCAGGCCGGGGCCGCGTCCAGGGCACGGCGGCACCGGAGCACCTGGCGGTAAACCTGCAGCGTTGCGGCGGCGGTGCGCTCCCAGGTGAAGCGAGCAGCACGCTGGCGGCCGGCCTCGCTGGCAACCGCTCGTGCGCGGGCGTCGCACAAGTACGGCACGAGGGCGGCGGCATATGCCTGGGGATCATGGCCCTCGACGACCGTCCCGCCCCCGTCGTCACCGAGCACGTGGGGCAACCCGCCGACAGCCGCGGCGACCACCGGGGTGCCGCAGGCCTGGGCCTCCAGAGCGACGAGGCCGAAGCTCTCGGAGCGGCTCGGCATGATCACCGCGTCCGCCGCGTGGTAGAGCGCGGCGAGCTCGCGCTGCGGGCGCGCGCTGAGCAGCGCGACGCGGTCGGCGACGCCCAGCTGGGCGGCGAGCCGGCGGAGGCTGGCAGGGTCGACTGTGCCGACGCCGTTCCCGCTCGCGCCACCGACGATGAGCAGTCGGGTCGGCAGGCCGTCGTCGGGCAGGAGCGCGTCGAGCGCCGCGAGCGCCCGGACCGCGATGTCGGGGCCCTTCAGCGGCTGGAGCCGTCCGGCGAACAGGATGATCCGCCCGCCCCCGAGGGCCTGCCTGGCGGCGTGCCGGTCCGGGTGCGTGTCATGGAGCGCGCGGAACACCGACAGGTCGACGCCGGGCTCGACGACGTGGACCTGGCAGACCCGGGCCGGGTAGCGCTCGCGGAGCATGGCGGCCTCCAGCGGTGTCGGGGCGATGATCGCGTCGGCGGCCTCGACGACACGGTCCTCGACCACGAGCCGAAGGGGCGACTCGGGGATGTCGCCTGGGGCGAGCGCGTCGTTCTTCGCCCGCGCGAGCGTATGGAACGTCTGGACGAGCGGGACACCCAGCCGCCGGCTGGCCTGCCGGCCGACCCAGCCGCTCATCCAGTAATGACCGTGGAGGACCTCGAGCTGAGCGACCGCGGGGTGAGCGGCCAGCCCGAGGTAGAACGCGCAGAGATGAGACGCGAGATCGTCTTTCCGGGCCGCCGGGGGCCCGGCGTCGATGTGGTGGACCCGCACCCCGTCGTCGACCGTGACGGTGGGTGGCAGGTCGGAGCCCGTGGTTCGGGTGAAGATGTCGATCGCGGCGCCTGCTGCGGCGAGACGGCGCGCGATCTGTCCGAGGTAGACGTTCATTCCCCCGCTGTCCCCAGTCCCCGGCTGCTCCAGCGGCGAGGTGTGCACGGAGAGCAACCCGATTCTGGTTGGTGGGGAGGCTCCCCCCGACCGCCCAATCGGTGGGGGTGAGCCCCCCGGCCCCCCGGTCGGTGGGGGTGAGCCCCCCGACCCCCCGGTCGGTGGGGGTGACGCCCGGTCCGAGGCGCGCTCGTCACCGCAGCTACAGGGTTTTTTCATGCACGCGCCTTTCGTTGGTCAGAATTGATCTGGAGAGGAGAAATGACCGCCGGGACAGGCTAGTGGTCCGCGCGGAAAAACCCGTGGCATTTAGCCCGGCTCGTCCTCGTCCTCGTCCTCGTCCTCCGCTTGGGGGGCGGCCGCTTGCGTAAACGAGCGGTAGACCTCCAGCAGCGCGAGCCGCTGGCGCTCGGTGAGCCCGGGATCGGCAAGGATCGCCGCGGACAGGTCGTCCCCGCGGTCCTCGAGGATGCCGGCCTTCACGTACAGCGTCTCCGCGCTGATCTGCAACGCCCGCGCGATCGCCTGGAGGATCTCGGCGGAAGGCTTCCGCAGGCCTCGCTCGATCTGTGACAGGTACGGGTTGGACACTCCCGCCTGCGCGGCGAGGTTGCGCAGCGACAGTTGGGCGTGCTTGCGCTGCTCTCGGATGAACGCGCCGAGCTGAGTCAGGCGGCTGCCGCCGCTGCTGGTCATGTCCAGTTCCATTCCCCGCCCGGGGACTCTGTCCCCATCATCGTCCGGGCTCTGTCCACTACTCCTCGAAGGCCGCCCGGACCGCCGCGGCGATCGTGGGGTCGGCCTCGATGCCGCCGTGGGGATAGCCGCCGCCGAGCACCGAGGGCCGGGCGACCCCTTCGCCGACGCGCGCCCCGAGCGCCCCCACCACCGCGGCCAGCGCGGGGCCGGTCGCCCGCGTGGAGCCGTCCTCGATCTTGACCGCGAGCCCGAGCGGGCCATACCACTCATGGTTGAAGCCGGCGGCGAGGACGGCCTCCGCGCCACGCTTTGCGACGATGCGGTGGTCGGCGAGCATCAGCTCCGTGTCCGTGCAGCCCGCGCCCCCGACGAGATCGGGCCTGGAGGTCATCGCGGCCCGCACCCGCCGGTACAGCCCAGCGCCGGAGCCGAGCTGTGCGAAGCCGGCGGCCAGGCCGCGGAGGCGGACGACCCATGCCGGCGCCCCGCACCCATCGACGCCAGGGCCGGCGAGCTCGGACAAGGTGGCCTCGGCGAGCCGATCGCGGACGCGGTGCTGCAGCCGGGTGTCGAGATCGAGATAGGCCGCAGGGTCGCCGCCGATCGCGGTGTGGGCGAGCAGGAACCCCGCATGCTTGCCCGAGCAGTTGTGCGCAAGCGGGGTCGGGGCCCGCTGGTCGAGCAGCGCGCTCAGGTCCGTCGGTAACCCCGGCGGGCACCGCAGCGCGGACTCGTCGAGGTCGGCGAGCGCGAGGAGGCGCGCCGCCTCGACCTGGTGGGTCGCGCTGCCGTTGTGGGACGCGCAGGCGATGGCCAGGGCCTCTATGTCGAGCGCCGTCCCGGCCTCGTCCAACAGGTCGAGCATGGCCAGCGCCTGAAACGGCTTCGCCGCCGACCGGGCGTAGAACGTGTGGTCGGGATCCCCCAGCGCCACCGCCACCGCTCCGTCAGGGTCGGTCACCACCAAGTGCCCCCGGTGCGCGGACTCCTCCACGCCGTCGCGCACGACCCGGACGAGGACAGGCGGCGTCGGCCAGTCCTGGCGCGACAGCGCCACCGGCCTGCGGGACTCAAGCTGCGACATGCCTGCAACCTAGCCGGGGAACGTGCCCAGCGGTAGACACACCCGCTGATAGGTGCCAGGGGGTGATCCACCGTGACGACCTGGTGTCGGATCGTGATACGGGATTTTCTCCCCACCGCAGGGACTACTCGCAGCGCAGAAAAACGGCGGCGACCGACGCCAGTGCAGGCGTTCGGCCGCCGCCGTCCCTGATCTTGCGACGCGGTGGGCTGTTACGCGCTCGGCGTCAGGACGGTGTCGATGAGGTGGACGAAGCCGTTGCCGACCTTGATGTTGGCGCAGACGACCTTGGCTTGGCCGTTGAGGCCCAGTGTGTCCCCGGACGGGGCGAGCGCGACGTCGCTCTCGTTGGCCATCTTGAGGGTGCTCATCGTGGCGAGCTTGTCGGAGGTGAGCGCGTCACCGCTGTGGACGTGGTACGTGAGGGTCTTGGTGAGGACGCCCTTGTCGGCCAACACCGCGTTGAGGTCCGCTTCGGGGATCTTGGCGAACGCGGCATCGACAGGCGCGAAGATCGTGAACGGACCCTCGCCGTTCAGCGTGTCGGCCAGGCCGGCCTGCTGCACGGCGCTGACCAGCTTGGTCAATAGCGGGTTGGTCGACGCGGCGGTCCCGGCGGGCTGAACGGCCATCGCCTGGAGCCCGCCGGCCGCGTCGCCTTGCGGCAGCTGGGCGCAGGCCGGGCCTGAGGCGGTCATCGCGGTCCCGGTGTCGCCCTGCTCGGCGGCCGGGGGGTTCGCCTCGGCCGGGGCCGGGGCCGGGGCTTCGGCGGTCTTCTTGGCGCCACCACACCCGGCCGCGATGAGCGCGAGCGTGACGACCACGCCGGCGAGGGCGTGTCTTTGGGTAACTTTCATCACAGTGTGTCCTCGTTTCTCGATGCGTGGGGAGCTGTCGCGAGGGGCAAACCCTCCGGCTTGGTTCCTCCTACAGAAGTAGGAGCCTCTACTTCGTACGCCGCACGGGCCACTGACCGGTCGTCCAGGGCGAATGCACCGGCCCGGAAAGCTTCCGTCGGCATTCGGACACGCCCGGCCCCGGATCGCGGCGTTGCTCGTCGCTCGAGTACCGCCAGCCCTGCGCTCCTCGCGCAGTCGCGACCTCGGTGTCATCGGCGGCGTCCCCAGGGTCCCCTCTGGGGTTCCGGACCCCTCACAGCACAACGGACTTCCCGCCCGGAACACTGGACTGCGTAGACTCCCCCCGATGCGCGTCGCGGTCACCGGGGCAACTGGGCTGATCGGGTCGGCCCTCGTGGAGTCCCTCGTCTCCGGTGGCCACCAGGTGGTGCGGCTCGTGCGCGGGGCGCCGGCGGGGTCGGGGGCGCACCAGATCGCGTGGGATCCGGAGGCGGGCACGATCGACGGTGAGGGGCTGCGGGACGTCGATGCGGTCGTCCACCTGGCGGGCGAGCCGATCGGCGGTGGCCGGTGGACCGCCGAGCGCAAGCGGCGCATCAGGGACAGCCGCGTGCGCGGGACCCGCCTGCTCGCTGAGGCGCTCGCCGGGATGGACGCGGGTCCACGGACGCTGATCTGCGGGTCCGCGATCGGCTTCTACGGCCGGGACCGCGGCGACGAGGTCCTCACCGAGGATTCCAGCTCCGGGAACGGTTTCCTCGCCGGCGTCGTCCGCGAGTGGGAGGCGGCGGCCGACCCAGCCCGCGCGGCCGGCCTGCGCGTCGCGCACGTGCGGACCGGCGTCGTCCAGTCGCCGCGGGGCGGGGCGCTGGGGCTGCAGCTCCCGCTGTTCCGGCTCGGGGTGGGCGGCCGGCTCGGGTCCGGCCGGCAGTGGGTGAGCTGGATCACGATCGACGACATCGTCGGGGTCTTCACCCACGCCCTGGCCGAGCCCGGCCTGGAGGGCGTCCTCAACGGCACCGCGCCGGAGCCCGTACGCAACGCCGAGTACACGAAGGTGCTCGGCCGCGTGCTCGGCCGGCCTGCGGTCCTGCCCGTTCCGAGGGTCGGCCCCGCAGTGCTCCTCGGCAAAGAGGGCGCCGAGGAGACCGCCCTCGCGAGCCAGCGTGTCCTGCCCGCCCGCACCGAGGCGACCGGCTACGTCTTCCGCCACCGCGACCTCCAGACCGGCCTGCGCCATGTCCTGCGCCATGTCCTGCGCCATGTCCTGCGCGACGCATAACGCTCTTGTGGCCAGGGTTTCGGACGTATGCGTCTGAACCCTGGCCACACCAGAACTCGGCGGCTCTGGGGCACTGAGGCGTGATGGACGTCGAGGTCGCCGGGAATCTCCCCGCGCTCGCCGCGCGCGGAGCCGCCCTCGTCGCCGAGGTCGTCGGACGCGCGATCCAGGCCAGGGGCGTCGCCGCGGTCGCGTTCAGCGGCGGGAGCACCCCGGCACCGCTGTTCGCTCAGCTCGCCCGCCACGACCTGCCGTGGGGGCGCGTTCACGTCTTCCAGGTCGACGAGCGCGTAGCCCCGGACGGCCATCCCGACCGCAACCTTGCCGTCCTGCGCGCGAACCTGCTCGACCACGTGCCCGCGGACGCCCACCCGATGCCGGTGACCGCGGCCGACCTGCACGGTGCAGCCCGGGACTACGCGGCGCTGCTGCGCGCGGTCTGCGGCGGCGTTCTCGACCTCGTCCATCTCGGCTTGGGCGACGACGGGCACACCGCGTCGTGGCCACCGGGCGACCCCGTGGTCGACGCGCCTGGCGACGTTGCCGTCGTGGGCACCTACCGCGGGAGGGTGCGGATGACGCTCACCCCCGTCATGGTCAACCGCGCCCGTCGGATCCTCTGGCTTGTGGATGGAGCCGACAAGGCGAGCGTCCTCGCGCGTCTCCTCTCCGGTGATGACGCCCTGCCCGCCGCCCGTGTGCGGCGGCGGGACAGCCTCGTCCTCGCCGACGAGGCCGCGGTGCGCTAGCGCACAGGACAGGCGTCAGCGAGGTAGGGCTCCAGGGCGGCGCGGACGTGTGAGCGCGCGCGGTGGAGCAGGACGCGCTGGTTGGCGTCGGTCAACCGGAGCAGCGCGCAGATCTCGGCGGCGGGCCACCCCTCGACGTCCCGCAGGGTGATGACCGTCCGCTGGCGTGGCGCGAGCGTGTCGATCGCCGCTTGGACCCGCTGCCGCAGCTCGCCGGCCACGACCCGGTCCTCGGGGAGCTCGGCCGACGGTGGCGGGTGGACCTGCCGCCAGCCCGGGGACGCCAGCTCCTCCAGGGACTCCAGGGAGCAGAAGCGGTCCCGCTCACGCGCCTCCGCGCCGTCACCGACCAGGGAAGAGAACACCACCGTCCGCCGCTCCTGCATGCCGCGAGTCTTCGCCCGGTTGACGAGGATGCGGAAGATCCACGTCTTCAGGCTGGAGCGGCCCTCGAAGCGGTCGAGCCCCGCGAGCACGCCGAGCCACGCCTCCTGCACGACCTCCTCGGCCACGGCCTGGGTCGGGACATATGCCCGCGCCACCCGCGCCATCGCGGCATGGTGCCGCCTCACGAGCGCCGCGAACGCGTGCTCGTCGCCGTCACGCAGCCGCTCGAGAAGCGCTTGGTCGTCGGGGCGCTCCGCTACCGCGCGGGGGGCCGGGGGTGCTCCCCCGATGACTGCCGTGGTTCCCTGCTGGTGTCCGGACTCCATCGCCGGCCCCTTCCGGTTGGTGCACTGCAACCAGGCTTGCCGAAGGGCGGGTGAGCGGTCTTCACCCAGCTTGACAGCGCAGTCCTCGCGGGGGATGCAGCGGTAGGTGCTCACCGGCTGGCGAGCCGGTCTGCTGGCACCGAGACCGCTTCGGGTTCTTCCCGCTCGGCGTCTACACGCGCCCCCTCTCTATCGTGTTCCTCGCCTATTTGCAGGAGATGGACGACCGGGTAGGGCCATTGCGTCTCATCCCCGGCTCCCACATATGGCCAGGATTCGTCACGCATACGTGACGAATCCTGGCCACAAGGGCGAACACCGCCCAAACGACAACGTTATGTCGACCCGGGTCCTAAGCAAGCGCGAGAGGAGTGGTATGAGCTGGATCAGGGACAAGAGCCCTGAGCGGATCCGCGCGAGTGCTCTGGAAATGGCCCGCAAGACGATTGCCGAGGGTTGTGGAACGTGCGCGACCGCATACCTCGACCCAGCTCGGCGCAACGGCGCCACCGAGGACGAGATCGCCGCCGCGCCCGCCACCAACTCCGAGGCTGGCAAGTCCCCACAGCCGAGTCAATCCAGCCCGTTGCAGTAGGCTCATGCGCCAGTTCGACAACCTCCAAGACCAACAATCACGCCCAGAGGGACGACATGGCGGACGTCACGCCACTGGCTAAGCCTCGAGTGCTATCCGGCATCGCCGCGACCGGCGCCCTGCACATCGGCAACTACATCGGTGCGCTCAGCGTCTGGGCACAGGAGCAGGACTGCTACGAAAACTTCTTCTTCATCGCCGACCTGCACGCGCTCACCATCCCCGAGAACGTCCGCGCCGACGACCTGCGCCGCCGCATCCGCGAGATCGTCGCCCTCTACCTGGCGTGCGGGCTGGACCCCGACAGGTCCGTGCTCTTTCTCCAGTCTCGCGTGCCGGCGCACGCGACCCTGGGCTGGATCCTCGACTGCATCACTCCCGTGAGTTGGCTGGAGCGGATGACGCAGTACAAGTCCAAGTCCGAAGGGGCGAGCCCCGGTGCTGGTCTGCTCACCTACCCGGCGCTGCAAGCAGCCGACATCCTGCTCTACCAGGCCAACTACGTGCCCGTTGGCGACGACCAGCGTCAGCACATCGAACTCACCCGCGACATCGCGCAGCGGTTCAACCACCTGTTCGGTGAGATGTTCGTCGTGCCTGAAGCCCTGGTCCGCAAGAGCGGAGCCCGCATCATGGGCTTGGACGACCCGACGGTCAAGATGAGCAAGAGTCTCGCCCTGACCCGCGAGGGGCATGCCGTCGGGCTGCTCGATCCGCCCGACAAGATCCGCCGCGCCATTATGCGTGCCGTTACCGACTCCGGCTCCGCGGTCAACGCCGATGACCTCTTGCCGGGGGTGGACAACCTCCTCGTCCTCTACGAGGTGCTGTCCGGCACGACCCGAGAGGAGACCCTGCACCGCTTCGGGGGCAAGGGTTACGGCGTCCTCAAGAAAGAGCTGGCCGAGCTCGCCATCGAGTGCGTCGGGGCAATCCAGAGCCGGTACTACGACATCCGCACAGACGACTCCTACCTCGACAAAACCCTGGCCAATGGAGCGGAAAAGGCTGCGGCCGTCGCCGACCAGACCCTTCACCGCGCCATGCGGCTCACCGGTCTCATGTAACGATCGTGGCTCTGGGCGCGCTCACGGGCGGGACCGCGAACGTACGTGTCGCGTGCGAGCGGGAAGCGGTGGAGCACTCGTTCCGCAACCCCGCGTGCGGCCGTATCGTGGCGTGATGGTCGCTGGCCAGGCGTTGGCGTCCGGCCGGGACGTCTCGCCCCTCCCGTTGGTGCTGCTCGCGACGAAGCTCGTCACGCCGGCGCGGCGGGCGAGGCTTGTTCCACGGCCGGACCTGCATCAGTGGCTCGAGGCTTCGCCGCCGCGCAAGCTCACCCTGGTCGAGGCGCCGGCCGGGTCGGGTAAGACCACGCTGTTGGGCGAGTGGGCGGCGGGCGGATCGAGATCGCCTACGCGCTCCTGACCCACGCCCGCCTCCGCCTCCGCCACCGGCTCGGCGACACGGCAGGCACCGCGACCCTGGCCACAGAAGCGCGCCGGCTCATCGACGCGTGCCCGGACTGCGGGACCCTGGCCGGCCTTGTGGCCCGCGCCGAGCGTGCGCTCGGGTCACGCCGCGGCCGGAGCGCCTCGTGGCGGCGTCCGCGGACCCGAGCGACGGCGGGCGCGCCGTCGGGCCACCTGCCGCGCCACGGGCCTGTCCCGCTGTGAGATCGCCCGCGAGGTCTCCGTCTGTCTCAACGCCGTTGTACCGCAAACTCGACGTCTCCCACCCGCGCCGAGATCGTCGCCCGCGCACGCGGCTTGCTGCCGCCCTCAGGGGGCCGGACCCGGCCTTGTCCGAGGCGGGGCGCGAAGGCATCAGGCGCGGTTGCCACCTGGACTGATGCGTCCCGCGAAAGGCGCTGGGGACACACGACGCCGGTGCGCGGCCTGTTCGTCTCGGGTGAGCCGCGCTCGGGTGCGTAGGCAGGTGCGCCACGATTCCCTATAAACCACTGGAGCCACCTGCAGAGGGTCAATGTTGGCAAAGAGCGCGTTCTCGCGTATCCAGTCAATCCGTTTCCATATGTTGAGCAATCCCTTTTCAGGCTAGACGGCTGTGGTGGGCTCAGCTATAATTCGGCTTCTCCTAAAGCAGGTGCGGCGGTGGCCAAGTGGCCGAGTTGGGGTGGCGGGCGATGCATGCGGGATGCAGGAGGATCTGCGGTGTTTGTACCCGTTGATCCGAAAGGCCACATCGCCGTGCACCAGACAGTCCGGATGGTGGTCGGTGTCAGGCTGCACCGTTTGGGC
>JBOGEB010000130.1:2054-12373 GCA_050743125.1 Egibacteraceae bacterium | reverse complement strand
GCATGGAGCGGCGGGATGGAGACTGCGATAGACGCGCGATAGAGATGGCGCTCGGCGGCCGGAGGATAAGCCTGGTCCCCTATCGCCAACAATGCGCTGGCCAGCCGATGGCAAGAGCCAGTGCTGTGCGTGAGCTGCCAACAGCCGAAATGCTCGACGAGCTGCGCCAGGATCGGCTGTACGCCGTCTACGCCGTGGCGATCGCGACCGGTCTGCGGCGCGGCGAGGTGCTGGGGCTGCGATGGGCAGACGTGGACCTGGACGCCCGGACTTTGCGTGTGCGCGGGTCGCTGCAGCGCGTCAACGGCCAGCTCGTGCTGGTCGAGCCCAAGACCAAGCTGTCCCAGCGGCCGGTTCCGCTCCCGGAGGTCTGCGTCGCTGCGCTGCGCGAGCATCGGGCACGCCAGGTCCGGGATCGCGGGCAATCGGTCGTGTGGCTGGACGAGTGGGATCTCGTGTTCACCACGAGGCACGGGACGCCGATCGAGCCGCGCAACCGGCTGCGGCACTTCCAGACGGTCTGCGAGCGGATCGGCCTGCCACGCATGCGGTTTCACGAGCTTGCGTCACACGTGCGCATCGCTGCTGCTCGCCCAAGGCGTGGAGCCACGGGTCATCATGGAGCTGCTCGGGCACTCGATGATCAACACGACGCTCGACGCGTACGCGCACGTCATGCCCGCGCTGCAACGCGACGCAGCCGACAAGATGGACGCGCTGCTACGCCCGCACGACGACGACAAAGGCCGTGGCAGTACTCGTGGCAGTCAAGACGGCGAAAACGAGGACGCCGGTGGATAGCAGAGGTCCAGAAATCCGTCTGACCTGCGGTTTTGTTGGCGCGCCGGGAGGGATTCGAACCCCCGACCTTCTGATCCGTAGTCAGATGCTCTCATCCGCTGAGCTACCGGCGCGGGTTTTGGGGCTTTGAGCTGCGCTTTTACTATCCTTGGGTCCTGACCCAAACTCAGCACGCCGCTCGTACAGCATCTGATCCGGAGTGATCGCTGTGCCAGAACCTTCCCGGAGTCTAGCCGACATGCGAGTCCTCATGCCGTCCTGGCACCGCCACATCCGGGCACAGAAGTTCGGGGGTGACGCTCGGCGGGGCGAACCCCCCATGCCTTCGTAGCTGAGTCGAACCAGATCCTCGTCCGACAAAGACGGCGGCACTGCGGCGAGGGCTTACCGGTTGCGCTGATCGCGGCAACCACGGGATCATCCGCCGCCGCTTGGTACGAGCCGGGCTCGATAAGCGCCAACGATCGCACCGCCTCAGGCAGCGCAGCGGCGGCGAGCTCACCACCACCGCTGCGGACGAGTGACCTGCCAGGTGCACCCCCTCATCGATCTGCGTCATCAGCGCTGCGACGTCCTTGGCGTCCTGCGCACAGTCGTTCTGGTTGACGTCTGGGCTGCGGCCGTAGCCGCGACGGTCAGGCAGCACGAGCGGAAACGAGATCCCAGCTCTCGCCGGGCGTAGCCGAGCTTCTCCTGTGTCGCGGTGGTTCCCGACCCGTGCAGCAGAACGACGACCGGTCCTTGCCCTCCCTAGCTGGTGAGGTGAAGATCGCTCATGCTTCGATCCTCTCACCAGCGCCGTGGGCTGAGACGCCCGCCTGGCGTCTGCGGGTTGAGCAGCTCTTCGGGTGGTACGGCAACGGTGACGTCACTGTTCCGACACCGGGCTCTGCGATGACGTTCCGCACCTCCGAGGCGAGCGCAGGTCACCTGCGTGACCTTCTCGACGGCATCGGAGCCGTGGTTTCCGGGCGGCGGATGTTCGACGTCGCCCAGGGCTGGGACGGGAGCCACCCGTTGGGGGCGGCGGTGTTCGTGGTCACCCCACAACATTTCCGAAGGGCTGGCCCCGTGAGGACGCACCGTTCACCTTCGTCACCGACGGCGTCGAGAGCGCCGTGGCGCAGGCCACACATCATCCACTCCACTGGCTCGTACTGGCGAGACGGCAATCCACCAACGACCTGCTCGCCACTGGACCGCCAGACCGCACTCACCGCAGATGTCCCTATCGCCGGGTCGAGGGCATGCACGGACGACTCCGGGGAGCCAAGCGACAGCACCAGCCGGGCGACCGCTGAGTTTCGCGTCCGCGCATCGTCGAACCTTTCGAGCGACGCGAACAACGCCCGCTCGGCGGACCGAATAATCTCAACAAACCCGAGAGAGGAAACAGCATGAGCAAGCTCGTTGTGGGCACATTCCTGTCCCTGGACGGGGTGATGCAAGCCCCCGGCGGTCCCGACGAGGACCCGAGTGACGGGTTCACGCACGGCGGATGGTCGGTCGCTTACTGGGATGACGCCATGGGGCGGATCATCGACGAGTGGACCGAGCAGGCGGACAGCCTCCTCCTTGGTCGCAAGACCTACGAGATCTTCGCGGCCCACTGGCCCCACGTCACCGACGACGACCCGGTCTCGGCGAAGTTGAACAGCGTGCCAAAGTACGTCGCCTCCACCACCCTGGACCGGGTGGAGTGGAACAACTCGACCCTGATCAACGGCGACCTCGCCAGAGAAGTCGGCAAGCTCAAGGACCAGCCCGGTGGCGAGATCCAGGTCCTCGGCAGCTGCCAGCTCATCCAGACGCTCATGAAGCACGACCTCGTCGACGAGTACCGGCTGTGGACTTTCCCGGTCCTGCTGGGCAGCGGCAAGCGGCTCTTCGGCGACGGGACCATGCCGAGCGGTCTGAAACTCATCGACACCAAAACCTCCGACACTGGTGTCGTGATCCACAGCTACCAGCGGGCAGGCAAGATCGAGTACGGCTCGTTCGCCCTCGAGCAGTAGCCAACCCCAGGAGGGCAGCGCTGCGAACCCATAATCACCGCTCACGAGGTCGACGACCAGCGCCTCGCCGGCATGGCCCTGCTGCCGCACGGCTCCGGCGCGTCAAAGGCTTCTGACGCGTGGGAGCACACGGCCCGGTCAGGGGCGGGTCTTCGCTGCGCGGACAAGCGGACCACCGCCAGGCGGGGCGAATCGGCGTCGCCACCGCTGCTGGGCGGTCAGGACGGGCCGGCAGCCCCTTGTTCCCGGATGCCGGCCACTGCCGTGGCCAGCCCGGAGGCGTCGAGGACGTCAGCCATCACTCCGACCTGCTCCTCCCAGACATCCGCAGGGGTCGCGTCTTGCAGCTCCAGCACGTGGTACACGTCGAGGCCCAACTGGACCCCGGCCAGGGCACCTGCGTAGGCGGGATCGCCCAGCACCACGGTCTCGGCGGCGATCTCCGCGCTCTCCGGGTCGGGAGCGCCGAGGATCACCATCAAGCTCCGTGGGCCGTGCTCCTCTGCCAGCCGGAGGATCTCCTCCTGCGAGCGCAGGTCCATGGCTCCTGCCGCCGTTCAGACGAAGCACTCGGTGGCGACGAACGCCAGCTCTCCGCCGGCTGCCTCCACGCAGGCGGCGATCGCCGGGCCCGAGACCCCGTCGCGCTCGCCGAGAGCGATGACCTTCCGGCCTTTCAGGTCTGTCAGCACGCTACTCACCTCCCATAAGCCCGTCGAGGGTGTCGTCCAGCCAGCGCTCGAGGCTGGCGGCGTCCAGGTCGGCCGCCGTCAGGCGGGCGGCCTCCTTCCCGTCCCTGAACAGCAGGAATGCCGGCAGGCCCATGACCCCCAGCTCGATGCAGAGCCTGCGGGCTTTGGGCGCCTCCAGCTTCACGACCACCAGCTCGGGACGCGCGGCAGCCAGGCGCTCGACCGTGGGCGTCAGGGCCAGGCAAGGCTGGCACGACGGACCCCACACGTCTACGAGCACGAGCGGTGCGGTCACGAGATCGTGGAACGTGTCCTTGGTCGCCTCGACGACTCGTCCGGTCACGTCATCCCTCCTCATCCCTGCTTGGGATTGCGTTCGAGCAGCACGCTCATGCCGTCCGACAGCTGGCACATCTGTCCGAGGAACAGGCTGCCCTTGGCGATGAGGCTGACCCTGTCGGCGTCGCCGGTCGTGAGACGGCCCAGGGCGTGGGGCAGGTAACAGAAGGCCGACGCCAGGTGCCCTTGGGTGGGCGCGAAGCCGGGCATCCCGTGGGTCGTCACGAAGTGGTCCATGTCGTCGGCGTCGATGTCGCCGCGCCGTCTGGCGAGGGCGGCGATCGTGCGGTAGTTGCGCTCGGGGACGTTGCCCGAGCCCGCCGTCTGGGTGATCTCGGGGTTGTGCAGCTCGGTGGCGTAATCGTCCACCGCGGTCATCGACAGCCCGAGGCGGGCGAGCGGCTCGACCGCCAGCGCTTCCATGATCCGCCCTGTCGAGCCGGCGGCGGCGACGCGGTGGCGTCCCACGCCGTCCAGCCGCAGGCGGGGGGAGACGCCGTCGTCCAGGCCGACCAGCGCCGCCGCTCCCCCGATCACGTCCTCGAGCACCGGGAGTCCCTCGCGCAGGTGACCCTGGAATTTCATCCCGAGTTTGGGGAGGGATCCGCCGGCGACGACGGCCACCTGGTCGAACACGCCCGCGGCGACCAGGCTGGACGCGAACACCAGCGCGGGCACGGGGACGGCGCAGAAGTTCTTCACGTCCGCGCCCGACGCCTCGGTGAGGCCCGCGGTCGCCGCCACCGCCTTGGCCAGGTTGCCCCCGCCCCGCTGGTACCGGTCGCCGACCGCTTCCTCGCCGCAGCCGATGACGTAGTCGATCGACGCCGGCTCGACCCCGTGGCTGTCGAGAAGGTGGAGGAGGGCCAGGGTGGCGGTCGCCTTGGCCGCGAGGTTCTCGAGCAGCACGGCGGCCGAGAGGGCCTCGTCGTCGTCGCGCGCCCACCGCACCGCGCCCGCTAGGCGATCTTTGGCGGAGCCACCGGCGAGATGCAGCGGCAGGGTGCCCGGGCCGGCCGCCTCGACGTCGCCTGAGGCCGCCTCCACCCGCGCCAAGTCCAGGCGCTTGGCCAAGCGGTGTCCGGCCAGCGCGGCGGCGGCTTGCCCCGCGACCTCGGGGGTCAGGATGACCAGGCCGAACTCGTCGACGGCTGCGAGCAGCCCCAGGAACTCCTCCTCTGGGAGCAGCTCTCCCGCCGGCCCGAAGCGCGAAGCCTGAGGATCTGGCCGGCCTACCCACGGGCGTGCGGGGAGGTCGCGGGGGTGCAGGGTCCCCAGGTACGCCTGGTGGGGTGGGTAGGCGACCGCGTCGGAGAAGCTGCGGAGGTTGCGAAGAAAGGCGCGCTCGAGCCCGGGGTTCTTCGCCAGCTCCCGCCTCGGCTTCGAGCCGTGGCGGGCCAGACCGGGGGTGTGAGCGAGCACCTGACTCGCCGCGCTCACCACTGGCACCCGTGCCATCGTCACTCCTCGGATCCGGACTCGAAGACGGTCGGTCCGGTCACCGGCGTGGCCACCGCTGCCAGCGCCCGCTCAAGCAGCCGGCGTCGCCACGCCCGCTCCCCCGCCGGGTCGAGCGACGGGTCGCCGGTGGGATACGGGATTCCCCGGGTGGGCACGATCCTCGGAGCGCCGACCCGCACCGCCAGCGAGACGAGGTTGCACAGCAGAGCGGTCGGGATCCCGGCCCGCTCCAGCTCTTTCGCAAGCGTTGACCCGCAACGCGTTCCCGTCCCTCACGTCGATGTCAAGATCACGGCCTGGATCCCGGCCCGGCGCAGCTCGGCTGCCCATTCCACGCCGAACCGGCGAGCGTTGCCGACCGACGTGCCGTTGCCGGTAGTCACCAGGTACTCAGGATAGAGCCGCCCGATGGCACCCTCCCGCTCAAGGTCGGTGGCCACGTCGAGGGGGAGGATGCGGTGGGGGTCCTCGTTGGCCCACACCGTCGAGAACCCGCCGTGGATCGAGCAGTAGGCGCCTGCTGGCAGCGCGCCCTCCGACGGAAGCGGGTAGCGCAGCCAGCGGGTCGCCCGGGCGGATTCCAAACGATCGGGGTTACCTTCGGGGACGAGCCCTCCCTCCGTGAGCAGGGCCACCGCCGCCGCCGTGGGGTCGACCGGAGAGGCCGGGCTCACCGACTGGAAGCGGGGGAGCGGAATTTCGGTGGCGGCCTGGTCGCCCGCCAGGCGGGCCAGCACGAGGTCGACCGCCCGCTCGGCTCCGGTGCGGTCGGCCAGGACTGTCCGGCGTGCCGGCCGGTTGATGCGCCCGTCTTCGTCGGTGAGGGGTTCCCCCCGTGCCAGCTTGCGGGCCGCTGCCGCCAACCGCTCGAGGGACGGCCCCATGTGACGCGCGACCGGGCCGCTGGCGACCACCGGGCTCCCTCCGGCCTCGTCCACGCCCGGGTTGTCCTCGTGCATGGCCGCCAGGGCGAGGATGCCAGCATCCCCTGCGGCGGCCGCCACCCGAGCGCAGACCAGGCCGTAGCGACCGCTCGTGAACGCGGGTCCCGTCAGGACGAGATCGGGCCGGGCGGCACGGACGAGGGTGAGGATCTCGTCCACCGCCCCCGGTGCCGTGGCATGGTCGTCCCCGCACCAGACGGTGGCCACGATCTGGTATCCGGGGCCGAGCAGGGCCGCCAGGCGCCGGCCCGGACCCACAGGTCCGGCGGAGGAGGCCGGCGGGATACCGGCCGCCTCCTCGGCTCCCACACCGGCGAAGAACTGGTTGAGGTAATGCACGACCCGCGTCACGAGACCTCCTGGCAGGTCAGGCGTCCCCACCCCAAGGGGCTCAGAGCGCAGTACAGCACGGCGGTCGGGAGCTCGAGCGGTGCGGTGGCCGGGGAGTCCACAAGGTCGACGCGCTGGCCTCCGACCGCGCGCTCGACGGCCGGGAGCCAGACCATCTCGTCGTAGTTGCCCGTGCTCGCCATGGCCGTCGCCCGCGTGGGAGCCACGACCACCGACGGTCCGGTGCCGTCGGCTCCCGCCATCTCCGCGAACAGGCCGACGGCCGGGATCCCCGCCGCCTCGAGCGCATCCATCTTGAGGGCCATGTCCGCGTCGGCGTTGCCGCCTCCCTCCTTGGTGACCACCGCCGCGTCGAACCCGGCGGCGGCGCAGAGCCGCGCGGCGTGCTCCGAGACCAGCTCCTTGCGGTCCTGCTCCACCGGCTCGGGGCAGAGAACGAGCCCACCCAGGCGCAGGTCATGGCCGTCGCGCCGCCTCAGAGCGGCCACCACAGGATGGTTCTGGTAAAGGTAGGTCGGGTTTTTGAGACCCGGATGCCCGTACTGCCCGCTCACCACCGCGCCGTCCTCCAGCTCGTTGGGATCGATGAGCGTCGGCAACGAGGAGCCGAACGACCGGCCGTAAACGAAGGTGTCCTTGTAGCTGCCCTGGGTCTGGACGTTGGTGACGGCTCCCACCCGAGGCAGGCCCTTTCCGGCCCGCCACCCCGGACCGGGCAGCTTCTCCACCGCGTCGGGCGGGGCGTCCAGGGCGGCCGACGCCAGCCGGGCCGCCAGCCTGCACAGCGCCCGCCGCAGCGCAGCCTCGACCGCCTCCCAACTGGCCCCGGTGGCGGGGGAGAACTCTACGACCAGGTTGTGGGTTCGCCCGAGCGGCGACAGGGCGGCCGCCGGCCCCGACAGGTCGGCCACCGCTTCCTGTGCCCGGGGCAGGAAGCCGGCAGCCACGACGGCGACACCCCGAAGCACGTGGGTCTCACCCCTTCCCTGGGGCTTGGGGGGGCCGAGGAAGCCGGGAAAGACGCCGCCACCGCCCAGCCCCTTGGTGCGGGGCTCGACGGCGTCGAGGACCTTGACGATCCGCACCGGCTCGCCGGGTGACGCCCACGAGACCCGGATCTCGTCCAGGGCAGGGTCGACTGCCAGCGCTCCTACCTCATCGGTCGAAACGGTCAAGACACCCGCGTCGTACCGGGTCTGGCGTCCGAACGCGACGGTGTCCACCCGGTGGACGACGCGGGTGAGGCCGGGCGCCGCCGGATCGTCCCTCACACAGAGCAAGGTACCGACTCGACGAGAACCCGCACGAGCTAAACACAGAAGTTACGGATGAGGGTTGAGAGAACAGGGCGGCGCACCCTCCCCAACCCGTGAAGCCGAATCGCCGGACCCACACCGGCGGGAAGGAGCACGCCTGCTGTGAGCCGTTCCACATGCTGTGAGGGGTCCGGAACCAGAGGGGACCTTGGGGACGCCCCCGACCGCTGTGAGGGGGTCCGGGGGGGAGTGCTCCCCGCCTCGCAAGGCGAAGCGCTCCGCGCGGATCGCGCCGTGTACTGGTTGTCCTCGAGCGACCCGCAACGCCGCGAGGATGCTTTACGCGACGCTGCTGTCTTAAAGGTCTGGTAGAGCTTCCCATAAAGGCCTGGCCGCGCCGCAATGAGCATAGGGGGCGACCGGCTGGCCAAAGGGCCGAGACAGTCCTCAGTTATCACGCCAAGAGTGGCCGTTACCACTCCAGAGCGCCTATGGTCGATGCTTCGTTTCTTGATAGATACAGATTCGGTTAGCGCAGAGATAGATGTCAACCTTCCCGATTCCTCCCCGGTAGGGGGAACCGTCGATCGTGAAGCTGAAGGGCCGGTCCTCGCTGTTCGCGGTTTGATGCTGGGAGGACCGCTCCGTACTGCCTGTGAAGGGACGGAAGACGACCTTGGTGAAGGTGGATCCTCCGCCGTAATCCACCACGTGGCCTCGGACTCCAACGGAGCGATTATACCAGGTGAAGCCGCCTTCGATATAACCAAAATTTTTATAATAGGGCCCGAAGTAGGTTTGCGGATAGCTTCATCGGTGAGAGATGAGGTGTCCTCATGGGGTCACTACCGGGGCTCGCATCTGGCGGGCTTTGAGCCGACGGTTGGGAGTACCTATCCGCACCAGTTGAGCTTCCGTCACCAAAAGTGAAGTTTGCTACTAATATCGCGATGCCAAGCCCCGCTAGGAGCGGTTGACGTGGAACCGATGTTATAAAGGCGATTTCGATGTTCGCGAGCTTGAGCCCGCCCCCCACCACTGCAGCGATTATGCAGGAAAGGCCCACTAGGACCAGGGTAATGTCGGATACCGGACGACGAGTGCGCCCTGTCGCGAACGTGGGAGCAGGACGATGTACGACCGCCGGGTCAGAGACCGCGCGGCGGGCGCGACGGGATGCCGGCCGTTCGCCCCAGCGCAGCGATGAACCCAACCCGTCGGCCGTAGCGGCCAGCAGCCGGCGGCGCCGTGCTCGACGAACACCCGCAGCTATGACTGGCCTGAGGTTCGCTGCTTGCGGGGATTGAGTATCCGCCGCAGGATGGATTCATCGAGATCAATGATCGCATCAGCGAGCTGGGCCAACTCCTTTGCGAGGCCATCTCGCGAGGGGGTAGCAACGATGACCCGCTTGCCCACGTCTTGTGCGGTACGAACGGCCTCGGCGAGGTCCCGATCACCAGCCAGCAGGATTGCAGTGTCGTACGCGTGGCGCTCAGCCAGTCGTACGACATCAAGCGTGATCAGGGTGTCTACGCCCTTCTGCTGACGCTCTGGATGGAACGTCCAGTGCTTGTCGAACTCCCCGAGCAGGTCTCGTGGATCGAGTCCGAGCCCAAGGGCGGTTGAGCGCAGTGCTTGCTTGATCGGATTCTCCAAGCGCGCCTGTCGTTCAGCGACATGGCCAAGCCGTAACTGAATGCCAGGAGTGAAGGCGATCGCATCAAAAAATCGTCGTTGATCATGGTGCGTCGGATGCGTCGAATCGAACGCGCCGTCGTACCAATAGGCCCGTAGAAATACTTGACACCCGACCGTGCGGGACTTCAGGCTGAGCAACCACTCCACCACCGCCCCAGCCACGGGTCGTATGTCGGTGCCGCGCTCGCGCAAAGCTCGAGCACCCTCTGCCTTCAGGAATCCGACGTCAACGAAACCTGCGTACGACAGGCCCCACCTTTGCTCCTAAACATAAATAGGGCCCCTAACGGGGCCCGATGCAAAACGCCTCCTAACGGAGGTGTACTAATGTTAGCTCGTCTGCTGCCTGTCTGCAAGCCCATGAGCCATGCCATACAGAGACCGCCCAAAATGCCGGATACCGAGCAGGTGGCGGCAGCCGCTTGGTCAGGCTCGGATGCCGACGAGGCTCTTCGGGGGATCACGCAGACTGCACATCATTGCCGGAGAGCCGAGCGCGCCAGGCACCCGGAATGCCCTCGGGTGCTCCTCAGCTGTCCGTGGAGTGCCCCGCTAGTCGGCGGGGAGCTCGAAGGACACGGCGTTGCGGTCGGCGGGGAGGACGAAGCGGGTGACCTCGAACGGCTCGCCGTCCTGGTCGAGGCTGGTGTGCAACAGCTCGATCACGGGGACACCGGGGGAAATCACCAACGATTCGACCTCGTCGGGCCTCGGCATCCGGGCGGTGACGTCTTCGCGGAACGCCCACAGGCGGTGACT
>JBOGEB010000130.1:0-1954 GCA_050743125.1 Egibacteraceae bacterium | reverse complement strand
GGAGAGGCCACAGGCTCGACGTCCCGGGCCTCCACCCGTGGAACGAAGCCGTCAGCTCTGGGGGTGCTTGCCGCAGCCGCGCTCATCGCCAACGTCATCCCCTACTGTTCTGTTCGCATGGGCGGAGCAGCTGGTCCCGTCTCATGCTGCCGGTGCGCTGAACGCGACCACCCCGCTGTTCACCCTGGGCATCGCCATCGCTGCGGGCCAGGAGAAGCGGGCGACGCCCAGCCGCGCCGTCGGCCTCGTGCTCGGCTTCGCCGGAGCCGTCACAGTCCTCGCCCCATGGCGACAGGCTGGACTCGGAGGCTCCCTCGCGGGTCAAGTCGCCTGCCGCCGCCAGCTACGGCCTGTCCTTCGTCTCCATGCCGTGCTCGTCGAAGGTCGGGCAGGTACAGCCAGCCCTGGCGGCCGTCACCGGCCTGGTCGAACACGATGATCGCCCCCGGCCAGCGCTCCAACAGGCGAGCGGCCAGCTCGCGCGTGCAGTCCGCAACGGCCGCTGGGGTGTCGGCGATCCGGATCCGCGGCTGCTCAGTGGTCGGTACCATGAGTTGCAGCCTCCTGCTCAGGAAATGCCGCCGACGGGCCGTTCGTTGAGTGGGTGGTGAGGGACTGGCCTGGGCCGGCTGTCAGGCGGCCTTGGGCGATTCGAGCGTGACGGTGCAGCCCACAGCCTCCAGTTGCCGCACCGCACGGCGGCGGGTCTGCTCCACGCTGTGTTTACGCAACGTCTCGACGCCGGGATCCTCATATGGCGCCCCGGTGGACAACAGCCACCAAACAGCTGCCAAGATCTCATGAGCCACCGCGAGCGCGGCCTTCTCGCGGCCCTGACGGTTCCGGCCTTGACGGCAGGTCACCTGCCCCAACCGCTCAGACAGGTAGGCGTCCTCGGTCCGCACCGCAGGCCAAGCAGCCTCGATCAACGCCCCCCGCAGCCACTTCGACCCTGTGCGGGTCTTACCAGAGCCGCGTTCGCCGGCCGGCTCGCGCTGCCCCGGGCACAGCCCAGCCCACGAGGCCGAACGCCCGGCGGCGGGAAAACGACTCATGCCATCGCCGATCTCGGCGACGATGACCTCAGCCGCACGCGGGCCGACCCCAGGAATCGAGCACAACAGCCGGGCCGTCAGCGCCTCGCGCAGCTCGCCCAGCTCGGCCCGCGACCGCCCTTCGGCCGGCTGCGCCAACGCCTCCGGGTCGGCCGCCCCCTCGATCAGCGCGGCCGTCACCGCCCGCCCCGAGCGCCCATGACGTCGCTGGCCACGCATGCCAGCTCGGCCCCGGCGTCCTCCCACAGCTTGTGGACCCGGTTGACCTGCCGGGCGCGGCCTTGGATCAGCGCTTTGCGGCAACGGGTGGAGATCCCGCAGCTCGCGGAGCGCTGGTGGGGGCACGAAGCTGGGCCGCAACAACCCGCAGGAGCACAGCTGGGCGATCCACGCGGCGTCGACCGCGTCGGTCTTGCGGCCTCGACATGCTTGAGACGGGCGGCGTTGACCAGCAGCACCTCGAAGCCGTCCTCCGACATGCAATAGACCGGCTTCGGCTACACCCCGGCGGGCTCCATCGCGGCATGCGTCACGCCCAGCTCGGCCAGCCAGTCACGCAACCCCAGCAGGTCCGGCGTGGCCGCGCCGAACTCGCGGACGCGCTCGACCAGCTCCCCGGTCTCGGCGAAGACCCGCACGCAGACCATCAACAGCGCCTGGCCCACATCGATGCCGGCGCACCGATCGAGCAACCGCGTCGCATCCTCTGCCCCCACAGCTCGTCACGGCGTCCTTGACGCCGCCCGCATAAAGGCCGCTGCCAAGGCGCGAGCCTGCCCGGCGTGCCCGAGGCAACAGCTCGGGGCGCCGGTCCGGCCTCCGCGTCACACTGCTGTACGGGCTCTGTCCCACCAAGGAGAAGCCGACGTCGAGCGCGAGCGGCAAACCCATTTTCATCA
>JBOGEB010000129.1:4061-12405 GCA_050743125.1 Egibacteraceae bacterium | reverse complement strand
CGTCACGCATGCGTGACGAACCCTGGCCACAAGGGCGAACACCGCCCAAACGACAACGTTATTTCGACCCGGGTCCTAAGGCCCGGACGCTCGACGACCGGCAGGGACGCCGGCCGTGCGGGCGCGCCTCACCGCGCTGACACCAGCCCGCCCGGGCAGCCACCTCGCCCACCGCCCACATCCACATCCACAACATTTCCGCAGATCCTTGCCAATCGTACCGTCACATGGCATACTACGAACATGTGTATGAGCCAGGTCCAGGGTGCGGCGGTCGAGACGCTCGACGACCACGCGCTGCTCGACCTGGCCGAGCGTGTACTCGCCGCGCTGAGCGCGAGGCCGTTGAACGCCGCAGTGGAAGACACCGACCTCGCCGAGCGCGTCGAGCGGCTGCACCGGGTGGAGACCGTGGCCGCCGCCGAGAAGCTGCGCTGCGTCGCCGCGGTCGACGCCCGCCAGGCGTGGCGGGCCGAAGGCGCACGGTCGACCGCGGACCTGCTGGCCCGGCGGCTGCGGCTGACCCGGGGGGAGGCCCGGGCGCAGACCGAGACGGCGGTCGGGCTGGAGGGGCTGCCCGAGACCGCGCAGGCGCTGCGCGCGGGCAAGGTGGGTCTGGGGCAGGCGCAGGTCGCCGTCCAGACCGCGAAGGAGCTGCGCCCGGACGTGCGGGAGGACCTGGACCGGCTGGTCGCCGGCGACGGCGGGGAGATGGACCGCCGGCAGCTCCGCGAGCACGTGGACGAGTGGACGCACACCGTGGACCCGGAGGCGCTGGCCGGAAGAGAACGAAGGGCGTGGGCGAACCGGCGGGCGTCGGTCACCTCGGACGGCCCGGACGGGTCCGGGCGTGTGGACGCCAGGCTGGACCCGGTCGGCACCGCCACGGTGACCGCGGCGCTGGACCCG
The DNA here is from genome assembly GCA_050743125.1 of Egibacteraceae bacterium. Lineage (GTDB taxonomy): Bacteria > Actinomycetota > Nitriliruptoria > Euzebyales > Egibacteraceae > JBOGEB01. The sequence goes on along the minus strand of JBOGEB010000129.1, from coordinate 11,496 downwards.
CTGGCCCGCAAGACCGGCCACGCCGACGACCGCACCTACCCGCAAAGAATGGCCGACGCGCTCGTCGAGCTCGCCCGGCGCTCGCTCGACGCCGGCGACCTGCCCCAGGTCGCGGTGCAGCGCCCGCACGTGATCCTGATCGCGACCGCGGAGGCGTTGGACGGAAAGGCGGGGGCGCCGGCGGCCCGGCTGGACGGCGTCGGCCCGGTCAGCGCGACGACCGCGCAGATGGTCTGCTGCGACGCCGAGACCACGACGGTGTGGATGACCCGCAACGGGGAAGTCTTGGACGCGGGCCGCACGCAGCGGCAGCCGACGAGGCAGCAGCGGGTCGCGGTCATCGCCCGCGACCGGGTGTGCGTGGGGTGCGGCGCTCCGGCGTCCCGCTGCCAGGTGCATCACGTGCGCTGGTGGACACGCGACCTGGGGCCGACGGACGAGGACAACCTCTGCTTGACCTGCTGGACGTGTCATCACAGGATTCACGAGGACGGCTGGCTCGTCATCCGCGACCCGGACACCGGACGGTTCAGCGTGCACCCGCCCGACCCGCTCGCCCGGCAACACCGGCGACGAGCGCGCTGACCCGCGCCCGACACCACCCACCGACACACGCCAAGAGCCGGAAATGGTCTAATAATAATTCTGCCGTACATCAGGCGCATATGACAGGAACTTGGGTTGCGGTGGGTGTTGATGGATCTTTGGGCTGGATGGTGCGCTCAACGCACGAAAACAGTATGTATGCAAGTTGGAAGTGGCGGACCCGTGAACGTTTGTTTCCGCCAGGGCGAGAGCACGTTACGCGCTCGTCATGGACGGTGTTTTTGAGCACGTACCAGCGCTTGCCTCTTGCGTAACCGTGACTGGCTGCGTACCGTGAGTGCGCGGGTACGTCTGGAACGGGCACCAAATTGGGTTAGGGCGATCGGGTACGCCCGTTTTTGTGCGAGCCGCGCGGTCGGTGCCTGTGATTGATCGAGCTGGACCCCTCGCAGGTGCACCGGCTCCTCGGGAGACGGGCGTTTTCGGAGGGCCAAGAGCCGAATGGACGTGGCATCGAGCGGCGTGCGGTCGCCGGAGCGGGCACCCCAAAGACGCGCCATGCCCGGATTGGAGTGCCGATGTCAGCGGAGCTGACCGTGAGGCTTCACGGCCGTGACCTCGTCGTGGCGGTTACGCCGTTCGAGGAGCCGAACGCCCACCTGGCTGCGGCCGCCGAGCGAGCCGGAGCGCTGGGTGTGCTGGATCTGGGGCGGGACGCGGCGGGCGCTCGCGCCGCCCTGGCCGACACGTGCCGTTGGGCGCCAAGGCGGTTCGGGGTGCGGGTCCCGGTCGGATGCTCGCTCTCACCCGACGAGCTGCCCGACCGGATCGACACGGTGGTGCTTCCGCTCGGCTCGCCGTGGGAGCCTTCAGCGGCCGGTGACGGCCGCAGGGTGCTGGTGGAGGTCACGTCCCTCGCCGAGGCGCGGCAGGCGGCGCGGGCCGGCGCCGGAGGCCTGATCGCCAAGGGCTGCGAGGCCGGCGGGCGCGTGGGCGACGTCACGACGTTCGTGCTGCTGCAGCAGATCACGGCCGCTTCGGACCTGGGCCTGCCCGTGTGGGCCGCCGGCGGGATCGGGCTGCACACCGCCGCCGGGGCGGTCGCCGGAGGCGCGGCCGGCGTCGTGCTGGACGCCCAGCTTGCGCTGGCGGCGGAGGCGAAGCTTCCCGCCGAGGTGGCTGCGTTGATCCGCGCGATGGACGGAAGCGAGACCGTCGTCGTCGGCGGGCATCGCGTCTACCTGCGCCCCGACCTGCGGGTGGCCGGGCTCGCTGGCGCGGCCGAGGAGGCCGACCCGGTCTCCGGCCGCGTCCACGACGCCGGACGCGAAGCCGACACGGCGGGGGTCGCACCCGACGTGGTCGCCTCCCGGCTGGGCGCCCGTGATCTGCGCACACAGCTCCTGCCGATCGGGCAGGAAGGCGCCTTCGCGCGCGCCTTGGCCGAGCGGTACGTGACGGCTGGTGGCATCCTCCAGGCCGTCCGCCAGTCGATCGGCGCGCATCTGGCGTCCGCGGTGGCCACCAAGCCCTTGGCCGCAAGCTCGGCGTTCGCCCGTGCCCGCGGCCTGCGCCGCCCCGTCGCCCAGGGACCGATGACCCGGGTGAGCGACCGGGTCGCGTTCGCCGCGGCGGTGGCGGAGGGCGGTGGCCTGCCGTTCCTCGCGCTGGCCGTGATGAGCGGAGACGAGGTGTCGGCGCTGCTGGAGGAGGCAGCGGCTCGACTCGGGGACCGCCCCTGGGGCGTGGGCATTCTGGGGTTCGTCCCCCTCCAGATCCGTCAGGCCCAGCTCGAGGCGGTCCACGACGTCCGCCCGCCGTGCGCGCTGATCGCGGGCGGGCGACCGTCGCAGGCGGCGCCGCTCGAGGCGGCTGGCATCGACACGTTCCTGCATGTCCCTTCCCCCGGCCTGCTCGAACGGTTCCTGAAGGACGGCGCCCGCAAGTTCGTGTTCGAGGGCCGGGAGTGCGGTGGCCACGTCGGGCCCTGGGCGAGCTTTGCGCTGTGGGAGGCCCAGGTCGAGCGGCTGTTGGCGTTCGGCACACGGCAGGCCGAACGGCCGGGGGGGCCCGCCACGACCTCCGGCCGGGACGACGGGTTCTTCGACGACCTGCACGTGCTGTTCGCCGGCGGCGTGCACGACGAGCGGTCCGCGGCCATGGTGGGGGCGCTGAGCGCGCCCCTCGCCGAGCGGGGGGCCGGGGTCGGCGTGCTCATGGGCACGGCGTACCTGTTCACCCGCGAGGCCGTGGAGACCGGCGCGATCCTCCCGGGTTTCCAACATGCCGCGCTCGGCTGCGGGCGGACGGTGCTGCTGGAGACCGCTCCTGGGCACGCCACCCGCTGCGCCGACTCCGAGTACGTGCACGCCTTCCTGGAGACGAAACGCCGTCTGCGGGCGGGCGGCGCCTCCCGCCGGCAGATGTGGGACGAGCTGGAGCGGCTCAACCTCGGCCGGCTGCGCATCGCGAGCAAGGGTCTGCGCCGCGAAGGCGAGGATCTGGTCGCGGTGGGCGAGGGCGAGCAGCGCCAGGACGGCATGTTCATGCTCGGCCAGGTCGCAACGATGCGGTCGTCGACCACGACGGTCGCCGCGCTGCACGCGCAGGTGACCGACGGCTCATGCGCGTTCCTCACCGCCCGCGCCGCCGAGCTGGGCGTCGAGGCGGCGGCGCGGAGGGCCGGCGGTGAGCGGGGCGCCCTGACCGTGGCCGCCGTGCGCGATCGCGCCTGTCCGCTCGACGTCGCCGTCGTGGGGATGGCGTGCGCGTTCCCGGATGCGGCGGATCTGCCGCGCTTCTGGGGGAACGTCGTCGCGGGGCGCGACACGGTCACCGAGGTCCCCGCAGACCGCTGGGACGCTGCTACCTACTACGACCCCGACGCGGTCGTGCGCGGTGCTGGCAGGCGGACCCCGTCGAAGTGGGGCGGATTCCTGCCCGACATCCCGTTCGACGCCCTGGTGTACGGGATCCCGCCCGCGTCGCTGGCCAGCATCGAGCCGGTGCAGCTGCTCGCGCTGGAGGTGGCCGCTGCGGCGCTGGCCGACGCCGGCTACACGCACCGCCCGTTCGACCGCACCCGCACGTCGGTGATCTTCGGTGCCGAGGCGGGGACCGACCTGGCCCACGCGTGCGGGTTCCGGTCGCTCTACCCGTCTGTATTCGGATCCCTGCCCGCGCAGCTCGACGAGCACCTCCCCCACCTCACCGAGGACTCTTTCGCCGGCATGCTCGCGAACGTGATCGCCGGCCGCATCGCGAACCGCCTCGACCTCGGTGGGGTGAACTACACGGTCGACGCCGCCTGCGCCGCGTCGTTGGCGGCGCTCGACCTTGCGGGCAAGGAGCTGCGGACCGGCGCGAGCGACCTGGTGCTGTGCGGGGCTGCCGACGTGCACAACGGCATCCACGACTACCTGCTGTTCGCGTCCGTGCACGCCTTGTCGCCGACCGGGCGTTGCCGTCCCTTCGACGCGTCGGCGGACGGCATCGCCTTAGGTGAGGGCGTGGCCTGCGTCGTGCTGAAGCGGCTGGCGGACGCCGAGCGCGACGGCGACCGCATCTACGCGGTCGTCAAGGGCATCGCGGGATCGAGCGACGGGCGCTGTCTCGGCTTGACCGCTCCTCGACCGGAGGGGCAACGGCTTGCGCTGGAGCGGGCCTACCGCATGGCCGGCGTGTCCCCGGCCGAGGTGGGCATGCTCGAGGCCCACGGCACGGGCACGGTCGTCGGCGACCGCACCGAGCTCGCCACGCTCACCGAGCTGTTCACGGGCGCCGGCGCGGCGCCGGGCGGCTGCGCGTTGGGGTCGGTGAAGTCGCAGATCGGCCATACCAAGTGCGCCGCCGGGCTGGCCGGGCTGATCAAGGTGGTCTGTGCCCTGTACACCGGCGTGCGCCCGCCCACGCTCCATCTCACCACGCCGAACCCGTACTGGGACCGCGAGTCGAGCCCCTTCTGCTTCGACGCCGCGGCGCGGCCGTGGCCAACGCCGCCGTCGCGGCGGTTCGCTGGCGTCAGCGCCTTCGGGTTCGGCGGCACCAACTTCCATGCGGTGCTCGGCGCGTACGACGGCGCGCCCGAACCCGCCCACGGGTTGGACGAGTGGCCGGTGGAGCTGTTCGTGTTCCGCGGCGCCGACCGGGACGCGGCGCGGCGCGACATGGACAGGCTCGCGAAGCTGCTCGCGGTGGGCGACGAGGCGGGGCGCCCGTGGCGGCTCCGGGACCTGGCCCGTACGGCGTCGACCGGTTGGGGCAGCGGCGAGCGGGTGCAGGTGGCGCTGGTCGCCGGGGATCTCGACGAGCTGTCGGCTGCGCTCGACCGCGCCCAGTCCTTCGAGGCCGACGCGAGGGCAGGCCTCTTCGTCGCCGACCCGATGCCCGCCACGGCGGCTGCTGGGGACCCGGACGCCATAGACGCCGCGCTCGGTGCCGGGCCCGGTGCCGGGCCCGGAAAAGTGGCGTTGCTGTTTCCGGGCCAGGGCAGCCAGCGACCGGGGATGCTCGCGGAGCTGTTCGTGGCCTTCCCCCGGCTGCAGCGTCTCCTGCGCCTGGGCGAGCGTTGGTCCGGCGCGCTGTTCCCCCCGGCCGCGTTCACCGACGAGGAGTCCGCCGCGCAGGCGGCCGCGCTCACCGACACCCGTGTCGCGCAACCCGCGCTGGGCGTCGCGGGGCTCGCCGCGCACGAGCTGCTCGCCTCGCTCGGCGTGCGGCCGCAGATGGTCGGCGGGCACAGCTACGGCGAGCTGGTCGCGTTGTGTGTCGCGGGCGTCCTGGACGAGGCTGACCTGCTCGAGCTGAGCGAGGCGCGCGCCGCGGCCATCCTGGACGCGGTGGGTGAGGCCCGCGCTGGCGATCCGGGCACGATGGCTGCCGTCGCCGGAGCCGTCGATGACGTCCGGGCGGCGCTCGCCGATGCCGGGGCCGCGCCGTCGGTCGTCGTCGCCAACCACAACGCGCCCGACCAGGTCGTGATCTCCGGACCGACGGCGGCGGTGGAGGCGGCGCTTGTACGCCTGCGGGAGCGGGGACTGGCGGGCAGGAGCATTCCCGTGGCGTGCGCGTTCCACAGCCCGCTTGTCGCCGGGGCCGCCGAGGCGCTGGCCGCGGAGCTGGCGCGGCGCCCGGTCGGCACGACGTCGATTCCGGTGTGGTCGAACACGACTGCCGCGCCGTACCCGAGCGACCCTGCGGCGATCCGCGCACTGACGGCGCGCCAGGTCGCCCAGCCGGTGCGGTTCGTCGACCAGATCGAGGCGATGTACGCCGCCGGGGCGCGCGTCTTCGTCGAAGCCGGCCCCGGTCGGGTGCTCACCCAGCTGGTCGGCAGGATCCTCGGCGGCCGCCCACACGTGGCGGTGAGCTGCGACGCGCCTGGGGAGCACGGATTGCGACGCCTGCTGCTCACGCTGGCGGAGCTGGCGGTGGCGGGCGTGGCCGTCGACCCGGCGCCGCTGTTCGCGGAACGCGACGCGGCGCTCGTGTCGGCATCCGCGACGCCTCGCCGGCCCGGCTGGATTCTCAACGGCCACCTGCTGCGCACCGCCGACGGGCAGTACCTGCCGGGGGGGCTGCGTCCAGCCACCGCGCTGCAGCGGCAGCAGCCGCCCGTGCCAGCGGCGCTGCCGGCCGGCGAAGGCGGCAGCGCTGACGACGGGCGTGACGCGGCGGTCATCGAGTTCCTCCGCGGCACACGCGAGCTGATCGCCGCCGGGCGGGACGTGCTGCTCGGTTACCTGGGCACGTCAGCCGGTGCGTCGCCCCTACCGGTGGCGGCCAGCGCGCTCGCGCAGCCACCGCGGGGGGAGCCACGCGGCGAGCCCGTCGCGGCCACGACCGGCACGCTGGCGCTCGTTGTCGACAACGCCCCCGGCTCGCCACCCGGCTCGCCACCCACTGGAGCGCTCACACCGGTGCGGATCCTGGAGGCCGCGCTGGCCGTGATCAGCGAACGCACCGGCTACCCGCTCGACATGCTCGATCCCAGCCTTGACCTCGAGGCCGATCTGAGCATCGACTCCATCAAGCGCACGGAGATCCTCGGCGAGCTGGCCGAGCGGATCGACCTGCCGATCGACGAGTCGGTGGTGGAGGAGCTGGCCCAGCTCAAGACCGTGCGCGGCATCGCTGACTGGATCGCCGAGCGCGCCACGCCAGCGGCGGGCAGAACGGCCGGCACCGTGCCGCTCGAGGCGCACGAGTCGGGCACGGCGGCGACGTCGACCGGTGATCCAGCGGCCACGCCGCGCCCTCATGACCGGGCACGCCGCTACGTCGTCGAGGTCGAGCCGATCGCGCCACCCCACTCGTCCAGCCCCGTGGCCGCGTGGACCAGCGACGCTCCGGGCGACCCGGCGTGCTTGGCCGGGCGCCGGTTCGTGATCGTCCAGGGCGGGCAGGGCGTCACCCTCGAGCTTGCGGCGCAGCTGGAGCGGGGCGGAGCCGAGGTGCGGATCCTCGACCCGCAGGACGACCAGCCCGCGGCGTACGGAGTCGTCGACACCGTGGTGCACCTCGCCGGCATCGACCCCGGCGGGCCCGCCGCGCTGCCCGCCGCCTTCGCCGGGCTGCGGGCCGCCGTGGTGGGCGGAGTCCGCCGGCTGCTCGTCGCCACCGGATCGGGAGGCAGGTTCGGTCACGGCTGGGACGGCGATCCCGCCACCGACCCGTCCGCGGGCGCTGGGCTGCGCGGCCTGGTCCGCACGATCGCGCTCGAGTTCCCCGACGTCGTCGTGCGCGCTGTTGACGTCGACTCCAAGGACGATCCCGCGAGGATCGCTGGGCACCTGCTCGCCGAGCTGGCGTCCGCCGACTCGCCGATCGTGGTCGGCTACGCGAACGGCACGCGTCACACGCTGCGGGTGGTGGCGGCCGACCTCGACCT